>NC_014306.1:3900127-4200137 GCF_000196615.1 Erwinia billingiae Eb661 | reverse complement strand
ATGCCGGACGCCAGCACGCCTACCGCAAAGATGCCGGCGACGATCATCACCGTATAGCGGCGGCCTAAAACGCTGGAGAGTTTGCCGCAGGTCAGGGCACCAATTACCGCACCGACCAGAATGGCGCTGGTCACTAATTCCTGCGCATGCGGTGACAGGGCGAAATCGGCGCTTATTTGCAGTAAGGCACCGGAAATAATGCCGGTGTCATAGCCATAGAGAAAACCGGCGATAGCGGAGATCATGGTTGCTGTTAATAAAAAGGCCTCAGCGCTTAAGAAGCTGGTTATTTCGCTGGTGGAACTCTCGGAGGTCTTTTCATTATCAGCGTTTACTGACAGGACGGGATCCTGATAATTTTCTTCGGGTTTTTTTTGTAATGGCATAAGTATCCTTGCTCTTTAAGTGATTTTAAATCAGTAGGGTAGCGAGGAAGGGGGCACCATTTTTTTTGCTATCTGCGTCTCTTTTATCAAAGACTGTTTATAGCTATAACATGGCAAAAACGTGATGTCACTCACAAAACGGAAAACAGAATATTATCCTGCAATAAGCGATATCTTATTTTCACGGAGTTAAGGTGGGATAATTGAATCTATTTGTTGCCAGTGTTGACACTATTATTTGGCGTTATTTAGCCAGAATCCGCGCTGAATTTCTGTAGCAAACGCGCGGTAATACTGTTGAATTTTTTCCATTGAAAGGGTGGCGAAAATACCCGCCGTTAGCGGCGGTAAATTCAGTTGCTGCTGCTGCCAGCTATCGAGCACCTGAGTATGCGACTGCGGGGCGCTGGCGGGCAGGGCATCACTCAGCATGGTGGATTTCTCCCGCAGCTCATCGTCAGTGATTGTGTCGATAACCTCGGCCATATCCGCAATAAAATCGACGATATGCTGCTTAAGCTGTTGCTGGCTTAAGGTTGGGGATTGCAGGACAAACAGTATCCCGGCCACGCCAGCAGACTGATGGAAACGGCAGCTCACCACATAGCCGATATTCAGCTCGACTCGCAGTCGCTGGAAGAAACTGGGTTCAAACAGCCCCGCCAGCCATTGCCAGGCAGCGAGGCACTGTGCGCTGTTTTCGGTTAGCGGACAGAACAGCAATAACGCCGCCTCGTCACTCTCTGTTGGGAAGGAAAAGGGCGGGCGTTGAGGCATAAGGCCCGGCATGAGCCCGCCATCTGGGCACGGCGTGACCCGCCTGCCATCAGGGCACGGCATGACCAGCCCGCCAGGCCAGCGAGACAGAAGCTGTGACAGCGCCAGCTGCAGATCGTTATCGCCACCGTACAGCGTTGCCTGCCAGGGCGTACCGCTCAATCCCTCCGTGGCCGCCTGCCACGGCGTGGCACTTAACCGGTCCACTGCATCCTGCGGTTGAGACGAGCCGCTCAGCACCTCCGTTGATGTCAGCGGCTCAGACTTGGAGCCGTTCAGCACCTCCGGCAGCCGTCCCAGCAGCACGCGGATGGCAATCTCCGCACGCTCTGAACGCAGCGCTTTACGGTACAGCCGGTCGCCTTGCGCGATCGCCGCCGCTGACGGTGAGCTCAGCGCTTCAATCATCGCCGCCACGCGATTCTGCATCAGGCTTGCACTGCCGCTAAGTTGGATCAGCCAGATGCCCTGGCGTTGCGTCAGGCTTAGCTCGCCGCCAAGATGCTGGCAAAGGCCGATTACCGGTTGCAGCGCGGCTTTAAGCGTCGCCGCATCCCGGCGGGAAAACGGCTGACCGACCTGCGGATTCAGCAACAGCAACGGCGCGCAACTGGCGTTAACCCATTGCAGCGCAGCCGTTTCAACCGGCAGCGCAGGCAGGCTGAGCGGCTGGCCGGGCGCATAAAAGGTCATCTGCGGGGCGTCGCACGACGCTTCCGGCCAGCTGAGTTCGCCGGTGTCCAGCGTGAATCCCTGCACCGCCTTACGACCGACTTCCACCCCAGGCGTCACCCACAGCCGGGTGAGGGCGGCCGGTTGCATCGCCGCGCGTAACGTCCGCCAGCCTTCCAGCAGGTTTACCGACCGCTCAGCGGGCGCAAAACCGAAGGCACGCGTGCGCAGCCGATCGAGGCCGGAAAGCTGGTCGACATGCCGCTGGGCCAGCCTGGCATAATGCGCCAGTGCCTCAGGATTCAGACTGGCCGACTGGCGTAGCCACTGATTGAATACCGCTTCAACCCTCGCCGGACTGGCCGACTCGCACAGGTCGAACTGCACTGAAATCAGCGACTGCTGCGGGCTGCGGTAGGGTTCCAGCAACGAAATGTCATCGCACAGGTTGAGGTCGCGCAGGGTCGCCAGCAGGCTGTGCTGCGCTTTATCGGTTAACAGCTGGCTGAACAGCGCCAGCATCTGCCGGTCGGCAGCCGGGATGACAACGCTTAACTGCAGGCGATGGGCTGAGGGCAGGCGTAAAGCATAATGGCGTGCGGCAGTGAGCGTCAGGGGGGAAAGCGGTTCAGGCTGCTGAGGCAGAGAAATCTGCTCAGCATCCTGACGCCTGGCGATTGGTTGCTGCGGCAAACCGCTGCGGCCGTTATCGCCGTCAGCCAGTGCTGTGAACGCGGCCGCAACCTGCTCAGCCAGCTCGCCCAGCGCATCCAGCGACTGCGGCCCGTGCAGCCACAGTTGCAGATTGGGCGCGCGGAAAAATCGCTGATGATAGTCGCGCAGAGCCTGCTGCAGCGCGCCAGTATCCTCGCCAAAGGCCGACCGATTGCCAACATGGAAATCATGCAGGCGATGCGGCGCAGCCACCGCCTGGCTCAGAGCGACTTCACACAGGCTGTCGCTATGGCGGGTCAGCATCTGGAACTCGGCGTCGATCACCGTCGCTTCCTGAGCAATCGCTTCGAGGCTTAACAACGGCCTGGCGAGCATATCCACCAGCCGCCGCAAACCCGCGTCGAAGCGCGCACTGGCAATATCAAAAAACCAGGCGGTGTGATGTGCAAGGGTGGTGGCATTTAAGCGGGCACCGTTCGCCGGTCCCCAGGCTATCAGCCGGTTTTCATCCCGGTAATTTTCGCTGCCGGCAAACAGCACGTGTTCCAGCAGATGCGCCAGTCCGGGCCACTGTTCAGGGGCCTGATGGCTGCCGGCGGAGAGTTGGAGCAGAGCAGCGGCCCGGCTGGCCGACGGATCGTGGATCAGCGCGATCCGCAAACCGTTGGCTAAGGTGCGATGTTGTTCGCCGGGCGCTGCCTGACTCATCAGGCCTCAGTCTTGAAGATCAGCTGAGAGTTGGTGCGGTTACGGAACTGCAGATGACTGATCTGCATATTGGTGCAGTTCGCCTGCTCGCGCGCTTCGAGGATCTTGCCGTGATGCGGCGATTTCGAGCACACCGGATCGGTATTGTCGGCGTTGCCGGTCAGCATAAAGGCCTGACAGCGGCAGCCGCCGAAATCCTTCTCTTTTTCAGAGCAGGAGCGGCACGGTTCCGGCATCCAGTCAAACCCGCGGTATTTGTTAAAGCCGAACGAGTCGTACCAGATTTCCTGCAGCGTGTTTTCCAGCACCGACGGGAATTCCACCGGCAGCTGGCGCGCGCTGTGGCACGGCAGCGCCATGCCTTCCGGCGTGACGCTTAAGAAGATCGCTCCCCAGCCGCCCATGCAGCCTTTCGGCCGCTCTTCGTAGTAATCCGGGGTAACGAACAGCAGGTTGGCGAGGTTGCCGCTGGCGGTCATCTTCTCGCGGTATTGATGCACCACCGCTTCGGCGTTGGCGATCTGCTCACGGGTTGGCAGCAGGCCTTCACGGTTGAGCTGCGCCCAGCCGTAGAACTGACAGGTTGCCAGCTCGACGTCGTCCGCTTCCAGCTCAATGCACAGTTCAATAATGCGATCGATCTGATCGATATTGTGGCGATGCAACACAAAGTTCAGCACCATCGGATAGCCGTGCGCCTTCACCGCTTTGGCCATCGCCAGCTTGGTCTGGAAGGCTTTTTGCGATCCGGCCAGCGCGGCGTTCAGCGTTTCGTCGCTGGCCTGGAAACTGATCTGGATATGATCCAGCCCGGCTTCGGCAAACGCATCGATCTTTTTCTCGGTCAGGCCGATGCCGGAGGTGATCAGGTTGGTGTAAAAACCGAGATCCCTTGCGGCGCGGATCAGCTCAGGCAGATCCTTGCGCACCAGCGGCTCGCCGCCGGAGAAGCCCAGCTGAACGGCACCCATCTGGCGGGCCTGCTTAAACACCTCAATCCATTGTTCGGTGGTCAGCTCTTTCTCCTGCTGGGCAAAGTCCAGCGGGTTGGAGCAGTAAGGACACTGCAGCGGGCAGCGGTAGGTCAGCTCAGCCAGCAACCAGAGCGGCGGATTGACCGAAGGTTTAAGCGGGTTCACGGAAAATTATCCACTTTTGTTCGTAAGCCTGACCAAAGAACTCTTTGACGTCGTCGTCCACGCCACCGGCATCCGGAAACTGCGCGTTCAGTTCAGCGATCAGGGCAGCCACAGAGCGTACGCCATCCACGAGTTGCAGAATGGCGGTCGCGCTCTCATTCAGTTTTGCCATGCCTTCCGGGTAAAGGATCACATGGCAGTCCTGCGCCTGTTCCCACTGCAGGCGATAGCCACGGCGAAAGGCGGGGATCTGCTGTTCGGTGATGAGCATTACAGTAATCTCTCTTTGTGCCAGGCCATTTTATCGGTCACGGTGTGGTAAGGCGGGCGATGCAGCGTATAGGCCATGGTCATCGCATCCAGCATGCTCCAGAGGATATCCAGCTTGAACTGCAGGATCTCCAGCATACGTTCCTGCTTCTCAACGGTGGTGCAATATTCCAGCGCCAGCTGTAAGCCATGCTCAACGTCGCGGTTGGCCTGGCTTAAACGGCCGCGGAAATAGCCGTAGCCTTCGGCTTCAATCCACTGATAGTGCTGCGGCCAGCTGTCGAGGCGCGACTGGTGGATTTGCGGCGCAAACAGCTCTGTCAGCGAGCTACAGGCCGCTTCCTGCCAGACGGCACGGCGGGCAAAGCTGACGTAAGCATCAACGGCGAAACGCACGCCCGGCAGCACCATCCGCTCGGAGAGCAGCACGTCGCGGTCCAGCCCGACCGCTTCACCCAAACGCAGCCAGGCTTCAATACCGCCTTCGCTGGCGTCGTGACCATCGTGATCCAGAATACGCTGCACCCACTTGCGGCGGGTTTTCGGATCCGGGCAGTTAGCCATGATCGCCGCATCCTTCAACGGAATGCTGGTCTGGTAATAAAAGCGGTTGGCGACCCAGCCCTGGATCTGCTCACGCGTGGCCTGACCGTTATGCATCGCAATATGGTACGGGTGATGGATATGGTAATACGCGCCTTTGTCGCGCAGCGCCTGTTCAAAGGCTTCAGGCGTCATCGGTTGGGCCGGGAAATTATCGGGTTTCATCTGCGTCTCGCTAAACCTCAATCACCATACCGTCCCAGCTGACTTCAATGCCCAGCGACGTCAGCATCTGACGTTCCGCGGACTCTTCATCGAGGATCGGGTTGGTGTTGTTGATATGAATAAGAATTTTACGTTCTGCCGGCAGTGAGGCCAGCAGCGCAATCAGCCCCTGTTCCTCTGCCAGCGCCAGGTGCCCCATATCCTTACCGGTATTGCGGCCGACGCCAGTGTTAGCCAGCTCATTGTCCTGCCACAGCGTGCCGTCAATCAGCAGGCAGTCGGCTTTGTGCAGCCAGCCCAATAGCTCGCTGTCCGGTTCACCCAGGCCGGGCGCGTACATCAGCGTCTTACCGGTGCGGGTGTCTTCAATAAACAGCGCGATATTGTGGCCAGGCAGGGGCTTACCGCGATACGCCGAATAGGGCGGTGCGTTGCTCAACAGCGGGATCGCCGTGAACGTCAGCGCCGGACAGACCGCCACCGAGAAGGCTTCACCCGGCGTAATGCCGTGATGGATCAGCCCGCCGTTCCAGTGGGTCAACATGGTGAACACCGGGAAGCCGGTGGTCAGATCGTCATGCACTTCAGGCGTACACCACACCTGATGCGGGCAGCCTTCGCGCAGGCTCAACAGCCCGGCAGTATGATCGATCTGGCTGTCGGTCAGAATAATCGAACCGATCGCGGTGCCGCGCAGCACCTCTTTTTTACTCAGCGCAGGCGTGGCCGCCAGCTGATGAGCAATGTCTGGCGAGGCGTTGCACAGCACAAAATTGATGCCATCGTCACTGAGGGCAATGGAGGATTGCGTACGGGCTGAGGTTTTCAGGGTGCCATTACGCACGCCCTGACAGTTACTGCAGTTGCAGTTCCACTGAGGGAAGCCACCACCCGCCGCAGAACCGAGAACGTTAATCTGCATGTGTAGACCAGCTAAAGAAGAGAAGATGCCCACAGCAGGCTGTGGGCATAAAGGATTAACGGTTGGAGATGTACAGCGTCACTTCCAGACCTAAGCGCAAATCAACAAATTTAGGTTTAGTCCACATGGTGGGATCCTCACGGTGTTTATGAAAAATACAGGACTCTGCTCGTTAAGTTCGGCAGGTAATACGCTTGTTGTCAAATATCGAAAGATTTGGCGCGCAAATGTTGCGCCTAAGCTTTTGCGATATCAACCCTGTAAGCAGCAGGGATATTGAGAGAACAGTCACCGGAACGTTCCAGGTGGTTCATTCTCCCCATGTTTTCTGTAAAACCGCTAACCAGTTGCGCCAGCTAATTTTTTCGATCAATTGTTGCGAATAGCCCGCAGCGCGCATGGCGTCGACCAGACGCGGCAGTCCGGCCGCATCTTTCAGCGTCTCCGGTACGCTGATGCCGTCGAAATCCGACCCCAGACCCACGCGATCCTCACCCAGCACCGCCATCAGCCCTTCAAGGTGCCGCAGAATGTCGCCGAGCGGCGTGTCGCTGTCGCGTTTGCCGTCGCTGCGCAGGAAGGCATTGCCGAAATTCACGCCGACAAAGCCGTCGCTTTCGGCAATCGCCTGCAGCTGGCTGTCGGTCAGATTGCGCGGCTGCGGGCAAAGGGCGTGCACGTTGGAATGGGTGGCGACCAGCGGCGCGCTGCTGTGTTTGGCGGTCTGCCAGAAGGCTTTCTCATTCATGTGCGACAGGTCGATCAGCAGCTTTTTCTGGTTGCAGGTGCGTAACAGCGCCAGGCCCAGCGGCGTCAGCCCGTCGCCGGTATCGGGGGAGCCAGGGAAACTGCCGGTGACGCCGACACCAAACCGGTTCGCCAGATTCCATAACGGCCCGATGCTGCGCAGACCGGCATCAATCCAGCGATCCAACTGGCTGAGCTGGTCATCCAGCGCCCCGGCACCTTCAATATGCAGCACCATCGCCAGCACGCCCTGTTCAATACAGCGCTGGATCTCGCCCGCCGTGCGGCAAATTTTTGCCCGACCAGCGGACTCCGCTTCAATCCTGTGCAGCAGCGCAATCTGCGCCTCGGTGATGGCTAACGGATCGTGGACGGCCTCGCTGTAAGCCTGATTGCTTTGCTGCACAAACTCGACCGGCGGGATAAATACCGCAAACAGGCCACCGGCGAATCCGCCCTGAACGATACGCGCCATATCCAGATGACCGGGCAAGGTGCCGTGCAAAAACTGCGTCACCGGATCCTGCTCCGCAGGCATCCACAGGCGCAATAGCAAATCGTTGTGGCCGTCAAAAATCGGCGTCAGTGAAGCAGTTTCAGTCATGGCAGGGCTCAATGGCGTAATGAAAAGGGGTGAACAGCTGACGATCATACGCAGTTTAGCGCCCGTTGCGTCGTTAAAAAGTGCTCTACGGGCCGTGAGGCTTGACGAAGTGGGCAATGTGCCTGACTGTTACTGAGCATCATTTCCCCTTCTCTGGCGTGTAAGGAGCATTGATATGTCCCGATTGACCGCGAAAGATTTCTCCCCCGAACTCCTCGAAATTTATGACTACTACGTTCACGGCAAAATAAATAAGCGCGAATTTCTGTCGCTGGCGGGCAAGTTTGCGGTGGGCGGCCTGACGGCGGCGACGCTGCTGACCTCGCTCAGCCCTAACTATGCGCTGGCCGAACAGGTGGAATTTACCGATCCGGATATTCTGCCGGAATACATTCACTATCCTTCGCCCAACGGCAATAAAACCGTGCGCGGCTATCTGGTGCGTCCGGCGAAGGCCAGCGGCAAGCTGCCGGCGGTGGTGGTGGTGCATGAGAACCGGGGACTGAATCCGTATATCGAAGACGTGGCGCGCCGGCTGGCAAAAGCCGGCTTTATCGCGCTGGCACCGGATGGGCTGAGCGTGTTGGGTGGCTATCCTGGAAATGATGAGAAAGGGCGGGAGATGCAGGCGCAGATCGATCCGACCAAATTAATGAACGATTTCTTTGCCGCCATCGAATTTATGATGCAGGACCCGCGCACCACTGGAAAGGTCGGCATCACCGGCTTCTGTTACGGCGGTGGCGTGGCCAATGCCGCTGCGGTGGCCTATCCCGAGCTGGCTGCGGCGGTGCCGTTCTATGGCCGTCAGCCGGATGCCAAAGATGTCCCACGCATCAAGGCCCCGTTGCTGATCCATTACGCCGGGCTGGATACGCGCATCAACGAAGGCTGGCC
The DNA here is from genome assembly GCF_000196615.1 of Erwinia billingiae Eb661. Lineage (NCBI taxonomy): Bacteria > Pseudomonadati > Pseudomonadota > Gammaproteobacteria > Enterobacterales > Erwiniaceae > Erwinia > Erwinia billingiae. The sequence goes on along the minus strand of NC_014306.1, from coordinate 4,191,572 downwards.
GGCCTACGAGGCCGCGCTGAAGGCCAGTAACAAGGTGTATGAAGCACACATTTACCCGGAGGTGAATCACGGCTTCCACAATGACTCTACACCGCGCTACGACAAGAAAGCTGCCGATCTGGCCTGGGAAAGAACCCTCGGCTGGTTTAATAAGTATCTGGCGTAACGGTAAAAAAAGGTGCTCAGGCTGCGCCCTGCGTCAGCCGTTGCGTTTCCTCGCTGCGAAGCGCGCCGGGGGTTTTGCCAACGGTGCGCTTAAAGGCCCGGCTGAAGGCGGCCAGCGAGCCGTATCCCAGACGCCAGGCCACCGTTTCAATCGCTTCACCATCGCGGCCGATCCATTGCACGGCCAGCTGCATACGTAATTCGGTCAGATAGCGCACCGGCGTCATGCCGGTCACCGCCAGGAAGCGCTCGGCAAACACCGAGCGGGAGCTGCCCATCTCGGACGCCAGCTGCGCTACCGTCCAGTTTTTCCCCGGCTCGCGATGCAGCGCCACCAGCGCCTTACCCAGACGCGGATCGCGCAGCGCTTCAAGCCAGCCGCCGGCCTGTCCGCATCCCGATTCCACCCAGCCGCGCACGATAAACGACGCCACCACATCCGCCAGCCGGGACAGGATCCCCGCGTAGCCCGCTCTGCGGCTCAGCGACTCGCGCTCCATCGCATCGAGCATCGGCTGAACTTCCGGGTATTTGTGGATCAGCGTATCGGCCAGCAGCACTTCCGGCATGGCGCTGATGAGCATCTGCATGCCGCCCAGATCGAACTCCATGCTGCCGCTGAAAATCAGCACCGATGCGGCTTCCGGCAGCTCGGACGGGCAGGCCTTCACGCAGCGCACGTTGCCGCACACCGGCGTCGATTCAAACGACCGCACGTCTTTGCACGGCACATCCGGCGAGGAGAGCAGCATATGATCGGTGCCCTGCGGCAGCAGCAGCGCATCGCCGGTATTCAGGGTATACAGATTGCCGCCCTGGGTTTTCAGCATCACCGGACCGCGGCTGACAAAGTGAAACTGTGCCTGACCTGGCGCATTAATAAAGCCCACGCCGAACGGCGCCGCCAGCTCAATCCGCTTGTACTGCACGCCCATCAGGCGCATTCCCAGCAGCAGCTCGCTGGCAAGATCGTGGGTTTCTGTGATCACGGTGGCTATCCTTCCGGACGGAGAATCAATAAATACGGATTTAACATCATAGACCATCCGGCGGCAGCCCACTACTCTGTACACTCACTTCTTCTTACGGAAAGCATGCAATGAACACACTCAAACAGGCCGGCATGGCAGAGGAAAAGCCCCAGTGGGGCGCGGTATTTTCGATGGCGCTTGGCGTGTTTGGACTGGTGACGGCAGAATTTCTGCCCGCCAGCCTGCTGACGCCCATGGCCGCCAGTCTTGGCGTAACGGAAGGCGTAACCGGGCAGGCGGTGACCATTACCGCGGTATTCGCACTGCTGACCAGCTTTTTCAGCGCCTCAGCCACCCGTAATCTGGATCGCCGCTGGGTGATGCTGATGTTCTCGGTGATGCTGATCGTCTCCAATCTGCTGGTGGCCTTTTCACCGAACCTGGGCTTTATCCTCGCCGGCCGCGTGCTGCTGGGGATTGCCATCGGTGGCTTCTGGACGCTGGCGGCGGCGACCACCATGCGGCTGGTGCCGGAAGCGATGATCCCGCGCGCGCTGTCGATCGTCTTTAGCGGCGTGTCGGTTGCCACTATCGTTGCCGCGCCGATGGGCAGCTACTTTGGTCATCTGATTGGCTGGCGAAACGTGTTTGTCGCCGCCTCGGTGATTGGTTTGCTGGCGCTGGCCTGGCAGGTAGCCGCGCTGCCGAAAATGCCGTCGACGCAGGTGGGCAAGAGCAGTTCAATGTTTGCGTTGATCCGCCGTCCCGGCATGCAGACCGCGTTGCTGGCGATCATTCTGGTGTTCTCCGGCCACTTCGCCTTCTTCACCTATTTGCGTCCGTTCCTCGAAAGCGTCACCGGCGTCGGCGTCAACGGGCTGTCGGTGATCCTGCTGGGCTTTGGCGTGGCGAACTTCGCCGGGACGCTGATTGCCGGCATCCTGCTGGAGCGTAACCTGCACCGCACGCTGATCGGTATGCCGCTGGCGATGGGCCTGCTCGGTGTTGGTCTGGTGGTGATGGGATCGGCTCCGCTGGTGGATGCGGTGCTGGTGGCGCTGTGGGGCATGGCGTTTGGTGCCGTGCCGGTAGGCTGGTCCACCTGGATCACCCGGACCATGCCGGATGAGGCAGAAAGCGGCGGCGGTCTGCTGGTGGCGTCTATTCAGTTAGCGATTACCATCGGTGCGGCGGCAGGCGGCGTGATCTTCAACATTACCGGGGCGAAAGGGGTATTTATGGGCAGCGCCATGGCGTTACTGATTGCCACGCTGACGATTTATGCCGCGTTGCGAACCAAACCGGTTGTGGCGGAGAAAGCGTAAAACAGTGAATGGCCAGGCAGGGCGCCTGGCCGTTAGCAACATCAGATCAAATCGGTCGATCCCACGCCGGTGTTTTTACGGTCAGCCACTTCTTTCAGCAGCGCCACCATAAAGATCATCATGCCCAGTACCGGCAGGATGGCCCCGTAGGTGGCGGTCTGCGTCATCGGATAACCCTGCTGCACCACATACGCTCCCAGGAAGGCACCCAGCGCGTTGGCGATGTTAAACGCCGAATGGTTCAGCGTGGCGGCCAGCGTTTGCGCTTTGCCCGCCACCTGCATCAGACGCACCTGCAACGGTGCGCACAGGGCGAGGTTAGTGCCGACCAGGAACGCGCCAAGCATCAGGCCGGTAATGGTGCCAATCAGCAGTGGGAAGATGGTCAGCACCACCACGCTCCACGCCAGGATGCTGAAAATCGACAGCATGATTTTGCCGTCAGCCATACGGCCACCCGCCAGATTACCAATCACCATGCCCAGACCAAATGCGAACAGCACGAACGGCAGCCAGAAGGTGGAGAGGTGCGCCGCCATGGTCAGGATCGGGGTGATATAGCTGATCACCGCAAACATGCCGCCAAAGCCAATCGCCGCAATCCCCAGCGTTAACCACAGGCGCAGGTTCGCCAGGCCACGGATCTCTTTCAACGGCGAGCTCTGCTCATGCTCTTTCTGCACCGGGAACAGCTTGTAGATCAGCAGCGCATCAATCACGGTCAGCACCGAGACGCAGGCAAATGCCCAGCGCCAGTCGAGATGTTCGCCGAGCATGGTCGCCGCCGGGTTACCTAGCAACGACGCCAGCGTCAGGCCCAACATCACTCTGCCTACCGCCTGTCCACGGCGATTCTCTTCCACCAGTGACGCCGCAGCCAGCGCGGCTACACCGAGGAAGGCACCGTGCGGCAGCCCGCTCAGGAAACGGGAAATCACCAGCATATGCGCATTGCTGGCCAGCATGCTGCTGAGGTTGCCGACCAAAAACAGCGAGATAAAAATCATCAGCTGATGTTTACGGCACAAACGGGCGGTGCTGAGGGAGAACAGCGGTGCGCCAACCACCACGCCAAGCGCGTAGTAGCTGATAAATTTGCTGCCTTCCGCCAGGCTGACGTTCATCGCGCTGGAAACGTGCGGCAGCAGTCCCATAATCACGAACTCACTCAGGCCGATGGCAAAGGCGCCCAGCGCAAGGGAAAAGAGCAGCGGGCCGACGCCACGCACGGGTGTAGCTGAATCTAACGTATCCATAGAAAAGGGTGCACTTAATTAACGATGAGAAGTTACTCCAGCCACAGGCGGGAGCGCAGGTCTTCAGGCAGGGCAGGTAAGTGAGGGGTGATTCTTGTTATCGGGCCTGTTCCGGCCCTTGTGTCATCTTTCTGCCAGCAAGGGCAGCGATGCGGCGGTAAGTTTAGCGTGAAGCCGCCGGATGACACAAGGATGATGCCGCCCGCGCAGGGGTTATTTCGTGTCGATATGTCCCAGTTCCCGCTCCGGGAAGCAGAAGTTCCGCACGCGCTGCTTCAACTCTTTGGCTTCCGGGAAGCCGCCGTCGGTTTTACGGTCCCAGATAATGTGCTCGTCAATCAAGATCTGATAAATGCCGCCGGTGCCGGGCACCAGGCTGACCGAGGCTAAATCGGTGCTGAACGTATGCAGTAATTCTTGCGCCATCCAGCCGGCACGCAGCAGCCAGTTGCACTGCGAGCAGTAGTGAATGGTGATGGCAGGAGCGGTTTTCATCGCGATGTCCTCTCTAAAAACAGGCGCTCATCTTCCGGCGTCGGTTGCTGCACTGTCAAGTGGGTGTTGCTGACGCTTTTTTAACATTGTGAATTAATTGTGGAGGTTGTTGATATAGAGAATCGATCTCATTATCATTCGCGTTTGACAGTCGTCATGGAATGACCTACATAGCGCCGGATGCGTATGGAGTTTTCGCAATCTTGTTGGATTGCGGCCGCAATGTATGAGTCGATACTAATAAAGAATAAAGGCTTACTAAATGCGCAAATCTTTCAATTCTCAGGGGTTTATCCAGAAGTCCGTGCTGTTCGGCACGCTGGTTACCACCGGTTTTAGCATCGCTGCTGAAACACGCACCACCGCACCACTTCCCGAAGCCAGCCATTCTGGCACGCCACTGGCGATCTCCGGCAAGAAAAGCCAGTCGGAAGCCGTTATGACGGTGACCGCGCCCGAGCCGGAAAAACAGGCGGGCAGCAAAACCACCATTACCGCCGCAGAAATGCAGCAAAAGGGCACCAACGACTTTGGCTCGGTGATGCGCTATGAGCCGTTAATCAGCGCTACCGGCGTCAGCGGCGGATCGTCCGCAGGCAAAAGCGGCTTCGACCGCAGCGGCTATACCGGCTACAACATCCGTGGTCTGGAAAGTAACCGTGTTGGACTGGACGTGGACGGCATTCCGCAGCCGGATGCCACCGGCCGCAGCTACGTCAGCCGCGCCGGATTAAACACCTTCGGCATCGGCCGTGACTATCTCGACCCGTATATGTACGGCCAGGTGGACATTGAATCCGGTGCGACCTCAACGGCGACGGCCAACACCGCCATTGGCGGCGCGGTCTCCTTCCAGCCGAAATCCGCCGACGATTACCTGTCGCCGTACAAATCGACCTACTTTGGTTATCAGTCTGATTACGACTCGGCCAACCGCAGCTGGCATAACGGCATTACCGCCGCAGCCGGCGACGAAACGCTGCGTGGCGTGTTTGTTTACAGCCGCCGTGACGGCCAGCAAACCCGCAATAACAGCGGCACCATCGATGCCTATCCGGCCAACTGGCACTCCAATGCGCTGATGACCTCCGCGATCTGGCAGCCCAATGACGAGCACAAGCTGACCGGCACCGTCGATTATTACGACAAGACCAACCACACCCATTACGACACCTGGAACTCGGCGGGCAGCAGCATTCTCGGCACCTCGCAACAGCAGAGTAATACCCGCCGTTGGGGCGTCAGCCTGAAGGATGAGTGGACGCCAGCCAATGCGTTTATCGATTCCCTCAGCAACAAAGTCTATTACCAGCAGACCCAGGCGCACGACAACACCCTGATGCCCATCAGCACCAGCAGCCAGGAGCGCGTCTACTCAAACTATGATGTCGATACCTACGGCTTCGAAACGCAGCTGAGCAAGGCGCTGGGTCGCCACGAGCTGAGCGCCGGCCTGAACGGTCGTGTCACCGAGACGAAACGTCCGTTCCGGGAAGAACCGGCCCCAAGCGTCTATTCGGCGATCATGCAGCCGGAGTCCGACAGCCGCAGCTATGCGCTGGGTGCCTTTGTGCAGGATGCAATCCAGTTCGATCTGGACGGTCACGGCTTCTCAATCGTGCCGGGCGTGCGGGTAGCGCATCAGACCACCAAGCCACAAAACCTCTCCAGCCTGACCACCGGCAGCACCGTGCTGGACGAATCCGAGCTGAACACCCTGTATGGCAAAGAGAACTCGGATACCCAGGTTCTGCCATCGCTGAGCTTCAACTACGACATCACGCCATCACTGATGACCTATGTGCAGTACAAGCGTGGCGCGCAGTTCCCTAACGCCAGCCAGCTGTACGGCTCGTGGAACCTCGGTTCAAACTATGCCGGTCCGGCGCAGTATGCGTTGATTGGTAACAGCGATCTGAAAACCGAAACCAGTAACAACCTGGAATGGGGCATGAAGGGGCAGGTGGTTGATGGCGTCACGCTGAAAACCGCGGTGTTCTACAACACCTACGAAAACTTCATTGCCTACACGCGTTATACCCGCGCCGGCAGCCCGGCCCGCTTTACCAACGTGCCGTCCAATATCTACACTGTTTACCAGGCAGAAAACCGCGATAAGGCGTATATCTATGGCGGTGAAGTGACCACCAAAGTGAACTTTGGCACCTGGTTTGAAGAGGTTAACGGCCTGAGCGCCACCTTCGCACTGGGTTACAGCGAAGGTAAATCGAAGTCCAGCTACTCCGGCGACAGCTACGTCGATCTGGACAGCGTCGCGCCGATGAAAGCCATTGTTGGCGTGGCCTGGGACGATCCGGCCAAACGCTACGGTGCCGCAGTGACCGCCACCTTTGTGAAAGGGAAGCAGGCCACCGCCACCAACCGTGAAAGCTACACCAACGCGGCAGGCAGCACCTTAACCGATTCCAGTGAAGAATATATGCGCGTACCGGGTTACGGTATGGTGGATATGACCGCTTACTGGCAGGCGACGAAAAACGTCAAGGTCAGCGGCGGGATCTATAACCTGACCGACCGTAAATACTGGGATTACCTCAGCAGCCGCGAGCTGACCAACACCACCAACCAGGATGCGTATGACAACGCGCTGGCGGTGATGCCTGGCCGTACCTTCCAGCTGGGTGTGAACGTCGACTTCTGATTACCCTGTTTTATTACCCATTGCCCTGCACCGCGTGCAGGGCGTCAAGGAGAGCAAATGGAACTGAATACCCTCTATCAGCGTTATCAGTCGTTAAAAGCTGAACACCCGAAAAAGTATGCCCGCGACCTGGCGGATCTGATGAACATCAGTGAAGCGGAGCTGACCCAGGCCAGAACGCTGAACGATGCGGTGGCGCTGCGTCCTGACTTCACCGCGCTGCTGCCGGCGCTGGAAGCGGTGGGCGAAACCCAGTCGATCACCCGCAATGCTTATGCGGTACATGAGCAGGTGGGACGGTATGAAAACCTGCATCTGGGCGGCCATGCCGGACTGATCCTCAACCCGCGCGCGCTCGATCAGCGCCTGTTCCCGTCCCAGTGGAAGAGTGCGTTTTCGCTGGTGGAGAAAACGGAACGCGGCGAGCGTCACAGCATCCAGATTTTTGATGCACACGGCGATGCAGTGCTGAAAATTTACACCACGGCGGCCACCGACAAGGCGGCGTGGGATGCGCTGATTGCCGCATTCACCCTGGCTGAAACCCCGGCGCTGACTCTGACGCCAGCCGTGCCTGTCCAGACCAACCAGCCCGATGCGGCGGTGATCGAGCAGGAATGGCGTGCGATGACCGACGTGCATCAGTTCTTCGGTTTACTGAAGCGCCACAATATCTCCCGTCAGCAGGCGTTCCGCTCGGTGGCCAGCGATCTGGCGCTGAAAGTCGATAACGGTACGCTGAACGCGCTGCTGAAACTGGCGCAGCAAGACGGCAACGAAATCATGATTTTCATCGGCAACCGTGGCTGCGTGCAGATCTTTACCGGCGCGGTTGAGAAGCTGGTGCCGATGGACAACTGGATCAATATCTTCAACCCAACCTTCACCCTGCACCTGATGGAAAATACCATCAGCGAAAGCTGGATCACCCGCAAGCCCACCGCTGACGGCTTTGTCACCAGCCTGGAACTGTTTGCCGCCGACGGCACGCAGATTGCCCAGCTGTACGGACAGCGCAGCGAAGGTCAGCCGGAACAACGCCGCTGGCGTGAACAGCTGGCCGAGTTGACCGGTGCAGGAGAAGCGGCATGAAACTGTGGCTGATTGCGCTGTTGGCGCTGCCTTTTTCACTGCTGGCCGAAGAGCGGGTAGTGTCGATTGGTGGCGACGTTACGGAGATCATCTATGCGCTGGATGCGCAGCAAAATCTGGTCGCCCGTGATACCACCAGTCTGCAACCGGCCGTGGCGACCAAACTGCCGAATGTGGGTTACATGCGCCAGCTGAATGCCGAAGGGATTCTGGCGATGAAGCCCACGCTGGTGATCGCCAGCGAGCTGTCCAAACCCTCTCTTGCCCTGCAGCAGGTTGAGCAGGCCGGCGTCAAGGTGATTACCGTCACCGGCAAGCCTGAACTGAGCGCTATCCACAGCAAAATTGCCACCATCGCCGCCGCGCTGCACCGCGAAGATCAGGGCAAGCTGCTGGAGGAGAAGCTGGATAAACAGCTGGCTGGCGTTTCCGATAAACCGCTGCCGGTGAAGGTGCTGTATATCCTTAACCACAGCGGAATGAAAGCGATGGGCGCAGGCAGCGGCACCTCGGCCGATGGCGCGATCCGTGGCGCCGGGCTGCAAAATGCGCTGGGCAATATTCCGCATTATCAGCCACTGACCCAGGAAGGGATTGTGGCCAGTGCGCCGCAGCTGATTGTGATTGGCGCGGACGGCCTGAAGGGCATGGGCGGCGAAGAGAATTTGTGGAAGCTGCCAGGTCTGGCGCTGACCCCGGCCGGTAAGCAGCAAAATGTGCTGGTGGTTGATGAAATGGCGCTGCTGGGCTTTGGCCTGCAAACGCCAGGCGCGATTGCCAAACTGCGTAAAGCGGCGGAAGCCCTCGCGCAATGAACGGACAGCATATTCAGCGACGCTTAGTGCTGATGGTGGTTCTGATGGTGGCCATCGTGGTGTTTGCCGCCAACATTGGCGCGATGCGCCTGTCATTGCCGATGGTCTGGCAGTCAACCCGCGACAGCATGGTCTGGCAAATCTGGTGGAACATCCGTTTGCCGCGCGTGTTGCTGGCGGTGCTGGTCGGCTCGGCGCTGGCGTTATCCGGCGGCGTGATGCAGGGACTGTTTCGCAATCCGCTGGCCGATCCGGGGCTGTTGGGCATCAGCAGTGGTGCCGCGCTGATGGTGGCAATTTCAGTGGTGATCCCACTGAGCCTGCCGGCGATGTTAGCGTTGTGGTGGCCAATGCTGGCGGCCTTTATCGGCAGCCTGGCAGTCACGGTGGTGATCTTTACCCTCAGCCGCTCTGGCAGCGGCACCCTTTCACGGCTGTTGCTGGTGGGCATTGCTATTAATGCCGTCTGCGGCGCGGCCGTGGGCGTCCTCTCGTGGATCAGCAACGATCAGCAGCTGCGCCAGCTCTCCTTATGGGGAATGGGCTCGCTGGGGCAGGCGCAGTGGTCCACGGTTATCGCCAGCGCGGTGATTATCCTGCCCGCCATGGTCGCCACCCAGTGGCAGGCCCGGCGGCTGAACCTGCTGCAGCTGGGCGATGAAGAGGCGCATTATCTGGGCGTGGACGTCAAACACACTCAGCGCATTTTGCTGGTGCTGAGCGCGCTGATGGTGGCCGCTTCGGTGGCGGTGAGCGGGGTGATTGGCTTTGTCGGGCTGGTGGTGCCGCATCTGATGCGCATGTGCATTGGCAGCGATCACCGCTGGCTGTTGCCGGGTGCCGGTCTGGCCGGGGCGATCCTGATGCTGATTGCCGATACGCTGGCGAGAACGGTGGTCGCACCGGCGGAAATGCCGGTGGGGTTGCTGACCAGTCTGCTGGGTGCGCCGTGGTTTTTATGGTTGATTCTGCGCCGCCAAGAGGGCCGTTATGACTAAGCTGCTGGAAGGGAGAAACCTCAGCTGGCGCGTTGGTCAGCGGCTGCTGATTGATGATGTCTCGCTGAGTTTGCGCGCCGGCGAAATGGTGTCGCTGATCGGGCCAAACGGTGCCGGGAAATCGACGTTGCTGCGCTTACTGACCGGCTATCTGCAACCGGCGGCGGGCGATTGCCTGCTGGAAGGCAAACCGCTCGGCAGCTGGTCGCGCGAGCATCTGTCGCAGACCCGCGCGGTGATGCGTCAGCAAAGCCACGTCGAGTTTCCTCTGCCGGTCAGGGAAGTGGTGGCGATGGGCCGTTCGCCGTGGCCGGGCCAGCGCACCAAAGCGGTGGTGGACGAGGTGATGGCCTTAACCGGCAGCGATACCCTTGCCGACCGCGACTATCGCCATCTGTCCGGCGGCGAGCAGCAGCGTGTTCAGCTGGCGCGCGCGCTGGCGCAGCTCTGGCACGATGATGGGCCGCGTGGCTGGTTGTTTCTGGATGAGCCGACCTCGGCGCTGGATTTGTATCATCAGCAACACGCGTTGCGCCTGTTGCATCAGCTCACCCGCAAAGGTCAGCTGACGGTGTGCTGCGTGCTGCACGATCTGAATCTGGCGGCGTTGTGGTCTGACAGTATGCTGTTGTTGCATCAGGGCAGGTTGGTGGCAGAAGGCACGCCCGCTGAGGTGATGACCGAAGCCACCTTAACCCGTTGGTATCAGGCCGATCTGCATGTTCATCACCACAGTCAGGATGCGGTGCCGCAAATCGTCCTGCGCCGTTAATGTTACTGCCTTGTTGAGGCTAATCTTGCCGTTCCGGTTACACCGCCTCGGCGGCGAACAGCACGTCTGCGGGTTGCGGGCGGCTGAGCAGGAAGCCCTGCAGCTTATCGCAACCTGCGGCGGCCAGCGCCAGCCGCTGCTCCTCGGTTTCCACCCCTTCCGCCGTCACCGACAGGCCCAGCGAGTGGCCAAGCTTAATCACCGACGAGACGATGGTGTTGGCCTGCGCCTGAATCCCCAGCAACTGGGTAAAGCAGCGGTCAATTTTGAGGGTATCCACCGGGAACTGCGTCAGGTAGCTCAGGCTGGAGTAGCCGGTGCCGAAGTCATCCAGCGCAATGCTAAAGCCCGCCGCGCGCAGCGTCTGAATGGTATGCAGCGCCTGCTGCTTATCTTCCAGCATCACGCCTTCGGTCACTTCCAGCTCAATCTGCCGTGGGTTAACGTCATGCTGCTGCACAATCTCATTCACGCGGGCAATAAAATCACCGGCGAGGAATTGCAGCGGCGACACGTTGATCGACATCTTCAGATGCGGGCAGGTTTTCGCCCGCTTCACCGCCTGTTGCAGCACCCAGTCGCCGAGCGGAATGATCAGCCCGGTCTCTTCGGCGATGGGAATAAAATCGGCAGGGGAAACGGGCCCTAACGTCGGATGCTGCCAGCGTAGCAGCGCCTCAATGCCGAGCATTTTTGTGCCGCTGATATCCATAATCGGCTGATACCACAGCGCCAGCCCGCAGGTGTTTTCCAGCGCCAGCCGCAACTCTTCTGCCAGCTGCTGACGCTTAATCAGCGCATCGTCCAGCGCCGGAACAAACATATGGTAGCGCCCGCGTCCTTCGGCCTTGGCCGCATATAACGCGATATCCGCCTTGCGCATCAGCTCCTGGCGCTCCGTACCATGCTGCGGCGCCAGCGCAATGCCGATGCTGACCCCCACCCACAGGCGATTGCCCTGCAAGGTGATCGGCGTGGTCAGGCAGGCAATAATCTGCTGACACAGCGCGGTGATCTGCCGATCGTCCTGCAGGTGATTGACCACCACCACAAACTCATCGCCGCCCAACCGGCCCACGGCATCCTCCGGCCTTAACAGCGCCGACAGCCGCTGTCCAATTTCCACAATCAAATCGTCGCCGGTGTGATGGCCGTAGGTGTCGTTAATCATCTTAAAGCGGTCGAGATCCAGCAGCAGCAGGCCAATATTTTCTCCCTCTGCGGACAGGTTGCTCAATCGCTGCGTCAGCTGTTGTTCCATCGCCGCGCGGTTGGGCAAGCCGGTCAGCACGTCGTGCAGCGCCAGCTGTTGCGCCTGCGCTTCGCTGGCTTCCAGCTTCTGCATTGATTCGGAAAGCTTCAGCGACGAGGTCCACAGCCGGCGCGTCATCTTGATGCACATCAGCGTAATCGCCAGCATCGCCAGCAACACCAGCGGTCCGGTCACCATCAGCATCTGGCTGCCGGGCCGCATCGGTTGCCAGGAGACGTAGCTGACCGGGATATTCAGATGGGATTGCAGCAGGAAACCGGCGCTGTTAACACTGTCTGGCGAGCTGGGCGTAAAGCGGAAGGCGTTCACCACGCCACGGTGTTGCAGGAAGTCGACAAAGTTATAATGCAGATAGCGCAGGAAAATCAGCTTGTTGCCGCCGCTGCCCGGCACCTCGCCTAAGGCAACTTCGGCCACCCGTCCGTTGACCCGAATAAAGTCGCCGGTAAACGCCGGGGAAGCGGTGCGGGAAAGACGTTGCAGGCTGTCGAGCCACGGCAGCAGTGAGTTTCTGACGTCGAGGTAACGCTCGCTGGTCACCCGTTCGCCTTTGAGCCACACCGACTGAGGACGGTTTTGCGCATCCAACAGGTACACTTCGCCATCACCGGCCAGGGTATTCAGCCAGTGTCCGAAGGGATTGCTCACTGCCGGCGCGGCATTCAACTGCTGCAGCAACGCAGGCCAGCCCAACAGGCTTTGATGCTGTTGCAGATATTCAGCCAGATGCTGAGCAAAAATATTGCTGATGACCTGCTGCTGTTTTTCCAACGCCTTGGTATTGCTGATGGTGGTGACCCACCAGGCGGTAAATCCACAGGCAAGGAAGGTGAACAGCACCACCAGAATCATTGGCGTGACGACATGACGGATAAAGTGGCGTCGCAGCCCGTTTAACAGGCTAAGTTCGTTAGTCATTTACTTTCCAGCAAAACCGATTCAGTCGCCATTAAACGCTGGCCTCACGAAGATAAGACATTACCTCATTGTCGTTTATCGGCAAGGGGTAACGCCTTCTTTAACGAAGATTTTATGTCTGAATGTTTTTTGGAAACTACCGGAATATATCGCCCCACCAGCAAACGCGCTGGCAGGGCAGTAAACGGCTTATTGGGCGGTAAAGTTGCTGGTCGGATCGGCGGTGACCGGCATCGGGGCCACGTCCGGTGGCAGGAAGATGTGGTCGAGAATATTCCTCGCCAGCGGCGCGGCTGTGACGCCGTTGATGCCACCGTTCTCAAGGATGATCGCCATCGACACTTTCGGGTCGTTAAACGGCGCAAAGGCGGTATAGAAGATATGGTCGCGCAGACGGATTGGGATCATCTTGGCGTTATACACCTGGTTTTGCCGCAGGCCGAACACCTGCGAGGTCCCACTCTTCGCCGCAATGCCGTAGGGCGCGGTGTGGAAGTATTTATAGCCGGTGCCGTTGGGCGCATTGGCCATGCCGAACATGGCATGGCGCACCAGGCTCCAGTAAGGCGATTTGGCATCGCCAATCTGCTGTTCCGGCAACGTCTGTTTCCACGGGGTGATGCTCTTGCCCTGTTTGGCTTCATACAGCAGGTGCGGCTGGATCACCCGACCGTTGTTGATCAGCGTATCCAGCGCTTTCACCATCTGGATCGGCGTGGCAATCCAGTAACCCTGGCCGATGCCGACCGCGACGGTATCACCCTGATACCAGCCCTTTTTATGCACCTTCTGCTTCCACTCGCGGCTTGGCAGCAGGCCGTTGTACTCTTCATTCAGATCGATGCCGCTCGGTTTGCCGTAGCCAAACTGGCTGAGCATGGTATGAATGCGGTCGATGCCCATCATAAAGGCCACCTGATAGAAGAAGGTATCCGCCGACTCCTCGATGGCGCGGGTGACATCCAGCGTGCCGTGGCCGCTTTTTTTCCAGTCGCGATACTTACGATCGGTGCCCGGCAGCGTCCAGGTCGGTGCGCCGAAGAAGGTGGTTTGCGGCGTAATGACGTGGGTCAGCAGCGCGGACATCGCCATATACGGTTTTACCGTTGACGCAGGTGGATACAAACCTTGCGTCACGCGGTTAATCAGCGGCAGGTCTTTGTTCGCCAACAGTTCTTTATAGGCTTTGTAGCTGATGCCCTTCACAAAGGGATTGGGATCGTAGCTCGGGCTGGAAACCATCGCCAGCACCTGGCCATCTTTGGGGTTCTCGATCAGCACCGCCGCACGCTGACCGACCAGCTGCGTTTCGACATACTGCTGAAGATGCAGGTCCAGCGTTAAGTAGAGGTTTTTGCCCGCCACCGGCGGCACTTCTTTCAGCACGCGGATCACCCGACCGTGGTTATCCACCTCCACTTCCTGATAACCGGTTTTTCCGTGCAGCACCGACTCATAATAGCCTTCGATACCCTGCTTACCGATGTTGTGGTCGGCGGCATAGTTCTCGCCAACCCCTTCTTTATCAAGACGTTTGTAATCGTTGTCGTTTATTTTCGACACGTAGCCGATTACGTGCGCCAGGTCCGGCCCATAGGGATACTGGCGGTCTTCGTAGCTGCTGACGTTAACGCCGGTAAAGCGGTACTGGTTCACCGAGAAGCGGGCGACTTCTTCATCAGACAGCTCGGTTTTCAGCACCACCGGTTTATAACGGCTACCGGCATGCAGCGCGCGGGTAAAGGTATCGATATCGTCAGGCGACAGGTCGACAATCGGCGTCAGTTCGGTCAGCAGCGCCTTCATGTCCTGGATTTTATAGGGAATGATTTCAATGTCATGCCAGGTGACGTTTCTGACCAGCGGGATGCCATTGCGATCGAAAATGATCCCTCGCGTCGGGGCGATAGGGATCATTTTGATGTCATTTTGATTGGAGCGGGTCTGGTAATACTGATTCTGCTCAATTTGCAGGTGGTACAGATTCACCACCAGCGTAATAAACCCTGCCACTACTATCCCAAAGGCGACTAAGGCCCTGCGAACAAAAAGCTTTTCTTCTTCTTCAAAATTTCTGAATTTCATTAACCGGCAATCGCATTATTTTTAGTCGTTTTCTGGTCTCATGATAGAGATTACCGGCCAAATCACGACACGAAAGATGCATATGCGGGCACTAAAGTGTGACATTTGTTGAAGATGTTACAGAAAAGACATCTTAGCTAAGGCAAACTTTAGCGCCATGTTGCTGTTTATTGGGCTTTTTGCGCGGCTGATGCCAGTCCGTCGATCCATTCCTGATGCGCATTCAGCATCGGGTTAGGGCGGGTTTGCGCCAGTTCCTGCGCGGGTTTCCCGATCTGCGTTTCCTGGGTCAGGATGCGCACGCGGTTGCCCGGCAGATCCTCAAACAGCCAGGCATGATGCACATCCAGACGCGAATCCGCGTCGCCTTCCACCCAGCCATGCCACGCAATGCGCGCCGCTTCACCGGCCACCGGCGGCACGTATTCCGTCACTTCCGCTTCAACCGGGAAGCCAAACGTGGTGAAGCGAAAGCGTGCGCCTGCGCGCAATTCCGGGCCGGAGCCATCGTGAAATCGGATATCGTCGGCATTGCTGTAGTAGCTGGCCCACAGCGCGGTGTTATTCAGCCGCGCCCAGACCTGAGCCGCAGTAATGCCGGCGACGATGATTTCATTGGAGACGCTGTTATCGGTGGTGCCTGGCAGATAGCCTTCAGGCCAGATGATGGCGTTAAGCATGGGAAATTCCTGTGTTCAGTGGTGAGAGAGTCACCCGCTGGCGTCGCAACGTTTCTGCCTGCAGCGAGTGGATAACCCACAGCATGCGTGTCAGACTGACATAAATCTAATCACCGTTTTTTATTTTGGTTATCACCATGGCTGATATCAGAACGCTGGATCTGAACCTGTTAAAAGCCTTCTCCGCCCTGCTGGAGGAGCGCAACGTCACCCGCGCCGCCCGTCGTCTGTCGCTGACGCAACCGGCGGTCAGCGGCATGCTGGCACGACTGCGCGAGAGCTTTAACGATCCGCTGTTTGTCCGCGCGCCGCACGGCATCGTGCCGACGCCGCGTGCGCTGGAACTGGCGGAGCCGGTGGCAAAAATCCTGCGGGATATCGACGGGATGCTGCAGCCCGCGGCATTCGATCCTGCGCAAAGCGAGATGCAGCTGACGATCGCCTCGACGGACTATGCGCTGCGGGCGGTGGTGGTGCCGTTTCTCGCCCGGTTGCGCACGCTGGCGCCTGGGCTACAGATCGCCGTCAGGCCGGTGGAAAACCGCCAGTTGCAGCAGCAGCTTGAACGCGGGGAAATCGATCTGGCTATCGTCACGCCGGAGAGCACGCCGCCAGAGCTGCACGCGCGTCGGCTGTTCGATGAAGAGTATGTCTGTATGCTGCGGGAGGGACATCCGGCGGCGGCGAAAAAGCTGACCTTAACGCGCTTTTGCGCGCTGGATCATGCGCTGGTTTCCTACGAAGGCGAGATGTTTTCCGGCGTGACCGACAGTGCGTTGCTGGCGTTGGGGCTGAAGCGCAAGGTGACGCTGTCGGTCACCAGTTTTCTGGTGCTGCCGGAAATCCTGCGCGACAGCGATCTGATTGCGGTGGTGCCAAAACGGCTGGCGGTGAATACCCACGGGCTGACGCTGCTGGCGCCGCCGCTGGCGATCCCCGGTTTTACCAAAACCGTCGCCTGGCATGAACGCACCCATACGTCGGCCGGGCATCGCTGGATACGGCAGCAGCTGTTCGACACCTTCTCCTGAGTGGGACTGGCGCAGGCCGAAAACCCGCATTCTGCATGGCAAAGTCCGGCGCCATCCCTGGCACCCTCCATTGCTGGCATAACTACGGCGTCAACATCACCACAGGCTGCCAAAATTACGGCGTCAGCGTCACCACATGCTGGCGAATATCCGGGCGGCTTTTGATCAAGCCCTGCTGCTGATACCAGTCGGCAATGTGTTCAATATGCGCGATTGCCGCGTCATCAACCGGCGTCACCGGGACGGTGTTAACGTGGCCTAACTGCGCGGCCAGCGCCTCGCCCATTTGCCCCATCTGCGCTGCCCAGATTTTCCCGGCCTCCAGCGGATGCGCTTTGGCCCAGCTGTTCTCCTGCTGCAACACCTGATACACCCACTTCAGCACGTCAGGATGGGCCTGATAAAACGCGTCGCTGACAAAATAGCCGGCGGCATTCTCCGAGCCCAACTGTTTGCCATTGCTTAACAGCCGCGCATCGTAGCTCTGCCGCGCCAATGACAGGAACGGATCCCAGATGGCCCAGGCATCGACATGGCCGCCGACAAAAGCGGTGCCGGTATCCGACGGGCTGAGATAGACCTTCTGCACGGCGTTTTCCGGGATGCCGGCGCTGCTTAGCGCGCGTGAAAGCAGGTATTCGCCGGTGCCGCCTTTGTTGACCGCCACCTTTTTGCCGCGCAAATCATTCAGCGAATGGATCTCGCTGCTGTTGCGCACCACCAGGCCTTCACCGTCGGCAGGCATCGCCTGATAGGCAAAGAAACGCAGCGGCGAGCCGGCGGCAATGGCGGTCACAAAGGCGGTGGAGCTGCCGGTAGTCATGTCGATAGCCCCGGCATTCAGCGCTTCATACGCCGGTGCAGCGGCGGTGAACGGACCGGCCCACACCACCTTAACCTGATGTGCCGCCAGCGCTTTTTCCAGCGAGCCTTTCTCTTTGGCTAATGCCAGATCGGTCGGCCCACGCAAAAATCCAATGCGCAGGGTGATTGACTCTGCCGCCTGTGCCGCACCGGCGCACAGCAACAGCGCGCTGAGGGCCGCGCTTTTTATCCAACGGGTCATGCTTTTCTCCTGGGAAACACCGATACGGCAGCGGGAATAAAGCCCACCGCAAAAAGGTCATCAGCCTGCTGCTGCTGTTCGCTAAGCAAGGCGTCACTGGCCGGGATGATCCCCCATGGCCGGGCGCGCAGGGTCTGCTGCCATTCGGCCAGGCAGATCGCCGGGTTAAGCTGCTGATTGAGGATCTGCGCCGCCGGGATCGGATTCTGCTCAATCCAGCGATCGTTGTGCGCCAGCTGTTCAACCACCCAGCGGGCCGCGTCGGGATGCGCCTGCTGCCAGGCGCGGCGCGTCCAGAACAACGAGCGGTTAACGATCTGACTGCCGACTGACATCCGGGCTTCTGTCGACGGGTGAGTCAGCGCCCGCGCCAGCCACGGATCCACCGCCAGCCAGCCATCAATTTCACCCGCCAGCAGCGCGTGCAGCGCCGCGTCGCCCTGAATATCCACCAGCGTCACGTCCTTGCGGCTCAGGCCCTGTTGATGAAGCAGGCGCGCCAGAAAATGATCGGTAAAGGAGCCCGGCATGCCCGACAGACGCGTGTTGGCCAGCGACGTCAGCGCGTTGCCCTTCAGCGCCAGCAAGGCGCAGTTGTTATCACGCGGCGGTGAGGCCGCCAGATAGGCGACGTCCAGCCCGCCCGCCCCGGCGGTTATCGGCGGCGTTGAGCCGGTGCCGACAATATCGACCCGATCTTCCGCCAGCCACTCACCGCTGCGCGCGCCCTGCGGATAATCAAACCAGTCGATCTGCCAGTCGCGTTCGGCGGCCAGCGGTTCAATCACTCCACGATGGCGCAGAATAAACAGCGAGAGATTGTTGGGGTGGCTGCCCAGACGAATTTTCATCGCGGCTTTTCCTCCGGGTCCAGCGGACGGTCCCACAGATTGCCCCAGGTAAAGCTGTTGTCCGGCTGCTGTTCGCTTTGGCTGAGGTTAAGACGCGGCATCACCAGCTCGCTAAACCGGTAGGCCTCTTCCAGCAGCGGGAAGCCGGAAAGGATAAACACCTCAACCCCGGCGTCCTGATAGGCGCGCAGCGTGCGTTCAACGGTTTCCGGGCTGCCAACAATCGCCGTGCCCGGACCCGGACGGACCAGGCCGATACCCGCCCACAGGCCAGGATAGATTTCGAGTTCACGCGGATCGGCCGGTTTCTGGTCATTATGCAGCGCGCTCATCCGCGACTGGCCGACCGAATCGGAACCGTTGGCAAGTTGCTGACGGGCGGCGATCGCCTTGTCATCCATGGTGGCGTACAGCGCATCTACGGCCTGCCAGGCGAGTTCATCGGTCTCGCGCACGATCACGTACAGCCGAATGCCGTAGCGTAGCTGGCGGTGATGCTTTTCGGCTTTGGCCTTCACCTGCGCGATTTTTTCAGCGGCCTGCGGCGGCGTTTCGCCCCACGACAGATAGGTATCGATATGCTTAGCCGCCACTTCCTGCGCGGATTCGGAGGAGCCACCAAACCACAATGGCGGTGGCGGATAGCCGCCGTTGCTCAGCGCCAGTTTGGCGTTTTCAACGTCGAGATGTTCCCCTTTGAAATTAACGCTTTCCTCATTGAGCAGCGGACGCAACACCTGCAAAAACTCATCGCTCAGCGCATAGCGGGCATCATGATCCAGATGCATGCCATAGGCGCTCAGGGTGTTTTTATCGCCGCTGACCACGTTCAGCAGCACCCGACCTTTCGAGAACTGGTTAAAGGTGACGGCCATCTTGGCCAGCAGCGTCGGCGAAATCAGCCCCGGCTGGATGGCAATCAGGAACTTCATCCGCTCGGTATAGGGGATCAGCGATGCGCCAAGGATCCACGGATCGTGCGCGCCGGTCGCCAGCAGCGCGCCGGTAAAACCGAGGTGATCGACCGCGCGGGCAAGCTGTTGGAAGTAAGCATAATTAACCTGACGGCTGCCGGAGGCCGTCCAGGGTTGGTGACCGTCTGGTGCGGTTAAATACCAATAAATTTCCATGGTGTGTCTCAAAATTGACCAATAAGGGTCAACAGAATTAACCAAGGGGAAGGGCAGAGGAAATGCGAATAAAGACCAAGCATTGCCGGAAAAAGGGATTGGTTACCGCGCGCAACGCCGCCGATGGCATTTGGTGCTACAGGTCGCAGTGCCATTGGGCGTTATGGTATCCCGCTATTTTCTGAATTTGTTTTCGACTACTGAGGTTTCTATGCCAGGGCTATTTTCCCCGTTTGAATTGAAAGACGTAACGTTACGTAACCGTATTGCCGTGCCGCCAATGTGCCAGTACAGCGCTGTTGATGGCGTCAGTAATGACTGGCACCGCGTGCACTACAACAGCCTGGCGCGCGGTGGTGCGGGGCTGGTGATTGTGGAAGCCACGGCCGTTTCGCCAGAAGGTCGCATCACCCCGGGCTGTTTAGGTCTGTGGAATGACGAGCAGGCGGAAAAGCTGGCGCAGATTGCCCGCGAAATCAAAGCGGCCGGTGCCATCCCTGGCATCCAGATTGGTCATGCCGGACGTAAAGCCAGCGCCAACCTGCCGTGGGAAGGTGACGATCATATCGTTAAAACCGATCCGCGCAGCTGGGAGACCCTTTCCCCGTCCGCCGTGGCCTTTGGCAGCAACCTGCCGCAGGTCCCGCAGGAAATGACGCTGGCCGATATTGCCCGCGTGCGCAACGACTTTGCCGACGCCACCCGCCGCGCGCGTGAGGCCGGTTTTGAATGGCTGGAGCTGCATTTTGCCCATGGCTATCTGGCGCAGAGCTTCTTCTCGGTTCACGCCAACCAGCGTCAGGATCAGTACGGCGGCAATGCCGAAAATCGCGGGCGCTTCCTGCTGGAAACGCTGGATGCCGTGCGTCACCAGTGGCCGGAAAATCTGCCGCTGACCGCCCGTTTCGGCGTGATTGAGTACGATGGCCGCGATGAAGAGACGCTGAGCGAAGCCATCGACCTGACCAAAAAGTTCCGCGCTAACGGCCTGGATCTGCTGAGCGTCAGCGTCGGCTTCTCCACGCCGGACTCAAACATTCCGTGGGGACCGGCTTTCCTGGCCCCGGTTGCGGTCCGCGTGAAGCGCGAAGCGAACATTGCCGTGGCGTCCGCCTGGGGCATTGACGCGCCGCTTATTGCCAATCAAACCATTGAGAAAGGCGAGCTGGATCTGGTGATGGTCGGCAAGGCGCATCTGGCCAACCCGAACTGGACGTACCAGGCCGCACGCGACCTGAAGAAAGAGCAGGCGTCCTGGGTGCTGCCCGCACCGTATGCGCACTGGCTGGATCGCTACCGCGTCAGTCAGTAACGCGTGACGGGCAGGCGATTTCCCGCCTGCCCGTGTTCAGACCCAAACCGGTGACATCGCCCTGATGAAACCGGCCCGTATTGACCTTAGGCGTGTTATTTTCCCGAATGTTGCCGCGCGTGCATCTTGTCGGGCAACGGCTTGTTCGCCTCATTTTGCGGGCGGCAACAGATGAAACAGGCTTTGACCTGCTGCCCTACGCGCATTTTGGCCACGGTCATGGCCTGAGAGGCATCGTACAGGCTGCCAATAAAGTGCAGCGTCTCCTTTCTGGGCAGGGAAGGACATCCCGCCCGATGCAGCATGTGAAAATCAGATTTATCTATTTGCTGTGTCACATAATAATATTCGGCAGGCATTTTATCGCCTCCTTCATAAAAGGGTCTGAATGACATGTGAGTTATTTTTAGTGGCTATTGTTTAACTGACATTCTATATCGCGCAGCCCGCCTGGCCGGATTTTACAGATTATGCCCTGACTGCGTGGTTAAGCCTGGGTAATCATTTCGCCTTATTCTGATTTGGGGTGCTGATATTTCATTCATCCCCACGGTGCGCGGCCTGCCGCAACATATCAGGCGTAAGCTACTGAAGTGTGGCACTAATAAAGAAATCTCCGGTATGGCAGTGGTGGGTTTTTTCTGATTACTGCAAGACGGGGTAACTGAATTACAAGGAATTAACCGCAATGCACGCAGAATAATTACGCCCAGCGGTTATTAATGATTTGGCGCTCTTATTGAATAAATAGTCGGCTTTATCCTGGATGCCCAAAAACATCACTGTTTATGGCTATTGATACTATTCCTGAGACGCGGTCTTAATACAGTAGGACTTTAATACTAATAAATTATATTTATGTCTCTGAAATAAAAATGACAGGCCAGAGAAATTGGCCTGTCATTTAACCTCAACGATTACGGCCTGGCGGCGGGCAGCATCACCGCCAGACAATTATCCAGACCTTTGCGGGTATCAGCCTGCTGTGCCTGGCTCAGCGCGTAGTAACGCTGGCTGGCACCCTGCGCCGAATGGCGATCGAATTCCACCTTATCAAAGGCATAGGAGGCGTTTTCATTGACGATCACCGCCTGCAACTTCGCCATAAATTCATCCGGGTTTTTCGGCTGGCCGATATCGTTAATCATCACGCAGGCCGCCGCATAGTAGTGCGGATTCTGTGGGTGGGGCTTCAGCGCGAGGTAAAGACCAATGGCGATAACGACGAGGATCAGGATGGCGAGCAGTTTGGTTTTCATGGCGATCGGTTCTGGCAGTAAAAATTTGCGCAGAGCTTAACGTGTGACCTGGCGCGCTGCCAGTAAAACCTGTGCGCTGAGCGGTAAATGTCGGCACGGCGAACTCAGGTCAGGGTGCGGATCATCATCAGCTTGCGCTTGCGCCTTTCGCTCCAGACGGTGAAGATCCCCGCCGAGGCGACAATCACCGCGCCAACAATCGTCGACGACCCCGGCAGGCTGTTAAGAAACAGATAGCCAATCAGCATCGACCACACCAGCGTGGTGTAATCAAACGGCGCCAGCAGCGAGGCGTCGGCATAGCGCAGGCTGAGGGTGACCAGAATTTGCGCCATGCCGCCGAAAAAGCCGCAGCCCACCAACAGCAACAGCTGGGTGCTATCCGGCATCACCCAACCGAAATACAGCGTCGACAGGCCAATCAGCATGGTCATCAACGAAAAATAAAACACAATCGCGCCGGGTTTTTCAATGCCGTTCAGAAAGCGGATCTGCACCAGCGACACCGCGGTGCACAGCGCGGCCATCAGCCCTAACAGAATGCCCAACCCGGCGGACAGGTTTAAGGCGTTACCGGCCAGTAACGAGCCTCCGTCGTTCAGATGGGCAGAGAGCATCACCAGAATGCCGGAGAAGCCGATGACCACCGCCAGCCAGCGATAGAGCTGAACGGTCTCTTTTAACAGCACCGCCGCCAGAATCACCGTGAACAGCGGCGCGGCGTAGCTGATGGCCGTGGCGTCGGCGAGTGACAGATAGACCAGCGCCATATAATTGAAATACATGCCGCCGGTGCCGGAAAAGCCGCGAATCAAATGGCCGAAGATATTCCGCGTTTTGATTTGCGGCAGAATATTGCCCTGCATTTTCAGCCAGATCAGCAGCGGAAACAGGGCGACGAACGAGCGAAAGAAAATGACTTCACCGGTCGGAATGGTGCCGCTCAGCCCTTTGACGCAGGCCAGCATTAATGTCGCGCAGAGGGCTGACAGTAATTTCAGCAACACACCCAGTTTGGAATTCATCATTACCTTCGCTTTTCATCGTGCAACCCGGTTCCCGCCACGGGGAAGTCCGTTTTACCTTAGAGCGTGCAGGTTATTTTCTGTCATATAAAATGCATATCCCCACACAGGGTTTCCCTCTTATACAAGGCAAAACGCGGCTTATATAGTCAGATCAGGGTGCCGAAAGCCGCCACCGTAAAAACGCTGCCAAACCCATTATTTTTGCTCATTCTGAGCCAGGGGACGAAAGTCATCGCTACCGACCGGGGAATTACTGATGAAACTGAAGCTACTGTCTTGTTCCGTACTTGCACTGCCATTAATGATGGCGTTTTCTTCCGCTAAGGCCGATGCCCTGTCCGATATCCAGGCGCGCGGTCAGCTGAACTGTGCCGTTTACTCAGACGTTCCTCCGTTTTCATCACCGGACCCGAAAACCCGCCAGCTGGTGGGAATGGATGTTGACCTTTGTACCGCGCTGGCACAGCAGATGGGGCTAAAGCTCAACCTGATGCCGACCTCGATTGAAGCCCGTATCGCGGTGATTGCCACCGGCCGTGCCGATGTGTTGATTGCCAACCTGGCGTACACCAAAACGCGCGGCAAGCAGATCCAGTTCAGCGACCCGTACTACGTGGCGAAAGAGATGCTGGTGGTGAAAAAGCCGGACGTCGACAAAACCAAAGCCGACTTTAAAGGTAAGCGCATCAGTGCCACCAAAGGCACCACTTCCGAGCAGTCAATCCATCTGGCGGGCGCCAAAGCGGTAACCTTCCAGGATGCGGCCTCGGCGTTCCTCGCGCTGGAGCAGAATAAAGCCGTTGGCTTTGTCACCAACACCATGACCGGCATCAAGATGATTACCCAGGCCGGCAAAGACGGCATCGAGCTGGGGATGATCAAAGAGCCAATGGCGCTGGAGCCGATTGGCATTGGCATGAAGCAGGGCGAGCCCGCGCTGCTGACCAAAGTGAATACCAGCCTGAAAGCGATGGACGATGACGGCACCATCGACAAAATCTGGGACAAATGGATTGGCCCCAACACCGACTACAAAATGGTGCGCGAAGAGAAGGTGCAGCCGCTGTCCAGCCTGAAATTCGAACCTCTGGAATAATCGATGACGATGCGGTTACGTGAGGCGCCTTCGAGCGCCTCTTTTCATCTGCACGGCCATGGCGACCGGGTGAAGATCTCGACCATCGGCAGCCGTGCGTGGCTGGTGGAAGCGCCGGGTGCCTTTGATTTGCCGGCGCAACGGCGGATCTGGTCGCTGGCGGCCTCGCTCAGCGACCGCCCGGACGTTGACTCGCTGATCCCCGGCGTCACCAATCTGCTGGTGGTGTTTGTGCAAACGCCGACCGATTACGACGCCACGCTGCGGATGCTCAGCGAGCTGTGGGACAAGGCCGAAGCGGTGGATCCTAACGGCAAGCTGATCGAAATCCCGGTGATTTACGGCGGCGAACATGCCACCGATCTTCAGGCTATCTGCCAGCACACCGGCTTAACGGCGGCGGAAGTGGTGCGGCGTCATGCCAACGGCCATTACACGGTATTTGCGCTGGGCAGCGCGCCGGGCTTTGGCTATCTGCACGGCCTCGATCCCTCGCTGGCCACGCCACGAAAAAAAGTCCCCTCGCTGCATATGCTGAAAGGCACGGTGACCATCGGCGGCGCGCAGGCGGGCGTCTCCGCGCTGACCGGGCCGAACGGCTGGAACGCGCTGGGGTTTGCGGAGCTTAACGTCTTCGATCCCCATGCAGAAAATCCTGCGTTAATGGCACCGGGCGACAGCGTGCGCTTTATCCCTGCGAGGATTGAACTGTGATTGAAATGATTAAAACCGGCGCGCTCAATACCGTGCAGGATCTGGGGCGTAACGGCTACCGCCATATTGGCGTCTCGGTCAGCGGCGTGATGGATCCACTGGCGTTACGGGCCGGCAATATCCTGCTGGGCAATGACGAAAACGCCGCCTGCATTGAGGTGCAGATGTTCCCGTTCCGCGTGCGCTTTCTGACCGATACCAGCATCGTGCTGACCGGCGCAGACTGCCGTGCGCAGCTTGATGGCGTTGACCTGCCGCCGTGGTGGGGATGCGCGGTGCGCGCGGGGCAGGAGCTGGAGTGCCGCTTTCCCCGTCAGGGCGCGCGCAGCTATCTGTGCGTCGCGGGCGGCATTGATGTGCCGCTGGTGATGGGCTCGCGCAGCACCGCGCTGCGTGGCAATTTCGGCGGTCATCAAGGCCGACCGTTGCAGAAGGGCGATCGGCTGCCGCAGGGCGAGACGCTTTCACTGGCGTTGCCGGCCGCCGGAATGGGTATTGAGCCGCCTGCGGTCGCCATGGCGCACGCGTTTCCAACCAGCGCCAGCGGCGTGGTGCAGCTGCGTGCGATTCCGGCCGGAGAATACGCGCTGTTCGCCGCCGATCATGCGCGCTTCTGGCAGCAGAGCTGGAAGGTGTCGATGCAGAGCAACCGCACCGGCTATCGTCTGGCGGGCGAACCGATCCTGCCGGACAACGTGGTGGAAATGCGATCTTACGGGCTGGTGCCGGGCATTGTGCAGGTGCCACCGGCGGGCGAACCGATTATTCAGCTCAGTGATGCCAATACCGCCGGAGGCTATCCGAAAGTGGCCGGGATCATTGAAGAGGATTTGTGGCGTCTGGCGCAGGTTCAGCCCGGCCAGTTTATCCAGCTGGTGAAGAGTGATGCGCAGGAAGCGATTCAGGTGGCCGCAGAGATCGCCCGCTGGCTGACGCGCCTGCGCGATTCCTGCCTGCCGATGAAACGCGTCATCGGGCTGTAAGCGACAAAAAAAGCGGGCAACCCCAACAGGTTGCCCGCTTTTTTATTGCTGCTCAGCGCTTAACGCATGCCTTCGCAGAAGGCGGCCAGCCGGTCGCAGCCATCCTGCAGCACGTCCATGCTGGTGGCATATGAGAGGCGGAAATAGGGGCTCATACCGTAGGCGGCACCCTGAACGGTGACCACATGCTGCTCCTCGATCAACGCCAGCACAAAGTCGGCATCGTTGCTGATGGTGCGGCCGCCGGCGGTGGTTTTGCCGATAAACGCGGCGATATTGACGAACAGATAGAACGCGCCCTGCGGCTTATGGCAGCGTAATCCGTCAATGGCGGTCAGACGCTCCAGCACGTAATCACGGCGCTGGCGGTAGATTGCCGCCCGCTCTTTCAGCAGATCCTGCGGGCCTTCCAGCACCGCCACCGCCGCCGCCTGGGTCAGGGTGGTGACGCCGCCGCTGTTCTGGGTATTGACGTTGCTCATGGCGTTAATCAGCGCCTGCGGGCCGCCGCAGAATCCCAGCCGCCAGCCGGTCATCGAGTAGGCTTTCGAGACGCCATTCACCGTCAGCACCCGGTCAAACAGCGCAGGCACCACTTCGGCGAGCGTACAGAAGGTCACGTCGTCGTAGATCAGATGTTCATAGATATCATCGGTCATGATCCAGATCTGCGGATAGCGCAGCATCACCTCGCCGATTGCCTGTAACTCCTGGCGCGTGGCGACGGAACCGGTCGGGTTGCTGGGGTAATTGAGCAGCAGCCATTTGGTTTTGTCGGTGATCGCCGCGTCCAGATCGGCCGGATAGGGCTTAAAGCCGTTCTCCTGCGGACAGGCCACCGGCACCGGCGTGCCGCCCGCGAACTTAACGATATCGGCGTAGCTGATCCACGACGGCGACGGGATGATCACTTCGTCGCCGGGATTGATGGTGGCCAGCATGGCGTTAAAGATGATCTGCTTGGCGCCACCGGCGGTGAGGATCTGGCTCAGGGCATAGTGCAGGTGATTATCCCGCTGGAATTTTTTCTGGATGGCGGTGCGCAGCGCGGGCGTGCCGTCGGTCGGCGGATAGCGGGTATCGCCACCCAGCGCGGCGGCATAGGCGGCTTCGATGGCGTGCAGCGGCGTCGGGAAATCAGGCTCGCCGGTCGACAGCGCCACAACATGCACGCCTCCGGCCGCCAGATCGCGGGCTTTCTGGGTCATGGCGACGGACGCAGAGACGGAGACGTTCTTTAAACGGTCGGCAATATCAGGCATGGCGCTTGGGTTCCAATAGTAGGGCCAGAACGATCGCCATGCGTGTGGCCTGGCCATCTGGCTGAAAAGGGGGCGGACTCAAGCAGGGTAATAATGAATGGCGCAGCCAGGCCAATAGCGCTTTGTTGTGGTGACATAACACAAAACAATAATAGCCCGCCGCGCGGCAGCCTTATGCACTGGTATGGTGCGTAACGGCCTGCAGGGCCGAAAATCGGCACGGTGGCCGGAACACCAACGCGACGCTTCAGGCGGTAACGGTCGGATAAACCGCACAATTTGTGCATTCAGCCCGTGCCTGGCATCAATTTTGCTTATATCAGACTTTGTTTCGCATTTTGAGGACGCGGTGATGAATCTCCGTCGGCTGAAGTACTTTATTAAAATTGTCGATGTCGGCAGCCTGACCCAGGCGGCTGACATTCTGCATATTGCTCAACCTGCGCTGAGCCAGCAGCTGGCGACGCTGGAAGGGGAAGTTAATCAGCAGCTGTTGATCCGCACCAAGCGCGGCGTGACGCCTACCGAGGCCGGCAAAACGCTGTATGTCCACGCGCAAACCATTCTGCGGCAGTGCGAGCAGGCACAAAGCGCCATCGACGGTTCCGGCCTGGCGCTCTCCGGCAGCGTGTCGGTGGGCCTGGCGCCGGGCACCGCAGCGCAGCAGCTGGCGTTACCGCTGATGGAAGAGGTGCATCGCCAGTTCCCCGGCATCATTCTCTACTTCAATGAAAATTTCGGCACTACCCTCAGCGAGCTGATCATGAATGGCCGGATGGATATGGCGGTGATCTACGGCAACCGCGAAATTCACGGGCTGCGCTTTATGCCGCTGATTAAGGAAGACCTCTATTTTGTCTGCCCGCACAGCCTGGCAAAACCGGCGAAAACCGTCAGCCTTGCGGACGTCGCTAACGCCGAACTGTTCCTGCCGCGCATTTATAACATCATGCGCAAGGTGATCGATGAGGCCTTTATTCATCAGGGGCTGGCCTACCGCGTGAAGTGTGAAATCGAGTCGCAGACCACGCTGAATGCCGCGCTGGCGGCGGGCCTCGGCTGCACGGTGATGCCGGAATCGGCGGCGCGGGCGATGTTAAAAGCCTCCGATGCGTGGATGGCGAAGATTGAACAGCCGGATATTCAGGTCTCGCTGTCGTTCTGCATGTCCGATCACCTGCCGCTGTCGCAGCCGGCGGAAGCGGTGAAAGGCATTCTGCTGTCGCTGATGGCGAACCGCACGGTGGACAACCGTCCGCTGACGCTGGTGGGGTAATAAGTCTGCCTTATCACCGTAAAGCGAAACGCTCTTACCAGGCGCCGGGATGGCCACGCTACAGTGATCCCACGGTTTAGTCAGTCTTCCCGGCGGGATGGAAATGGAAAACAGAACACTAGCACTCCGCGATATCCGTCAGATCGCCCACAAGATGCGGGCGTCTGGCCTCAGCAGCATTGAACTCACCGACGGCCATTATCGCCTGCGGCTGAAAACGTCACCGCGGCCTGTGCCCCAGCCTTCTGCGGCGGTGCCTGCGCCTGCGGCCACGCCACAAAAAAACGAATCCCTGTGCGCGCCGATGCCTGGCGTGGTGCTGTTGCAGCATCCTTTAGCCGATCGGCCTTATATCACGCCCGGCGCGCTGGCGGAAAAAGACGCGCTGCTGGGATTGCTGAAGGTCGGGCCGGTTTATCTGCCGCTGCGCAGCCCGGTAAAGGGCGTGGTGGCGTCGGTGGCGATTGCTCAGGGCGAATGCGTGGAGTACGGCGAGCCAATCTTCACGCTGCTTCCCGCTGAGGAGGCCGCATGAAATATCTCGATTTAAATGCCGACATCGGTGAAGGCTACGGCGATTACCAGATTGCCGATGATGCCACGCTGATGCCGTTAATCACCTCCGCCAATGTGGCCTGCGGTTTTCATGCCGGCGACGCGGCGATCATGGCGCGCACGGTGGCGCTGGCGAAACAACACGGGGTGGATTTGGGCGCGCACGTTGGCTTCCCGGACCTGCTGGGCTTTGGCCGCCGCCGGATGCAGATTGAGCCGGAAGTGATGGCCCATTACGTCACCTATCAGCTCGGGGCGCTGGCGGCCTTTGCCGCAGCGGCGCGCTATCCGCTGACGCATATGAGCTTTCACGGCGCGCTCGGCAACATGGTTTCCGAAGACGAGGCGCTGGCGCGAACGCTGCTGCAGGCGGTGAAAACCTTCGATGCCAATATGATCATCAGCACCATGCCGGGCAATGCGGTCGATCGCATGGCGCAGGCGCTAGCGCTGCCGGTGGTCTGTACCTTTCTCGCCGATCGCGCTTACGAAAGCGATGGCCTGCTGGTCAGCCGCAGCAAGCCTGGTGCGGTGATCCACGATAAAGACCAGGTGCGCAGCCGCGTGCGTCAGCTGCTGCTGGACGGCACGGTGCAAAGCATTGATGGCGTCACGCTGCCGGTGAATGCCAGTTCGATTCTGGTTCATGGCGACACGCCGGAATCCATCGCCATGGTGCACACGCTGCGGGAACTGCTGGCCGAGTTAGCCATCCCGCTGCTGTCGCCTTCCCGGCAATTACGTCAGCCCAGCGCGGAGAACCCGGCGTTATAAGTCCCCCTTATTGCCTCACACCGTTTATGTCTTATGCCGGTTGGGGATTACTGGATACAGTCAGATTTATTGCTAAACCCGGCGAAATGGTTGGCCGGGAACGACAGGAGAGGCGAGATGCCATTTTCAGATTATAAGATCGCGCTGGTGACCGGCGCTTCCGCCGGAATGGGTGAAGCCATTGTGGAACGTCTGTGCCAGGAAGGGATTATCGTCCATGCCGTGGCCCGCCGCGCAGAGCAGCTGACGGCGCTGGCGGCCCGCACCGGCTGTATTCCCCACGCGTTAGACGTGGCCGATTTAGACGGCATCACCCGTCTGTGTAACGAGCTGGAAGTGGATATCCTGGTCAATAACGCCGGCGTGTCCCGTCCGGGATCGATTCTGGATGCCGACGAAGAGGGCATTGATACCCAGGTGGACGTCAACCTGCGTGCGGTGCTGCACCTGTGCCGTCTGCTGGTGCCGGGCATGATGAAGCGTGACCGTGGCCATGTGATCAACATTACCTCGATTGCTGCCATCTATAACTTTAACGGCAACTCGATTTACCACGCCACCAAAGCGGGCGTGCATGCCCTGTCGCGTCAGCTGCGGGTTGATTGCTACGGCAAGCGCGTGCGCGTCACCGAAATCTGCCCTGGCCGCGTCGCCACCGAGATCTTCGGCAACGTGATGGGCGATCAGGAAGAAGCGCGCCGCCGCTTTATCGACGGTTTCGAACTGCCGCAGGCGAAGGACATTGCCGACTGCGTTGCCTTTGCGCTGTCGGCTCCGGTCGCCGTCAATATCGGCAACATTGAAATTACGCCAACGCTGCAGGTGCCGGGTGGACTTTCCACCATGCGTCCCGGCGACCGCGCTGAATAACAGCTTTCACGAGGGGTGAACAGACGATGACACTTGATTTCAGTGCCGTTCTGACCGGCCAGTTTGGGCAGATGATCGTCGACGGCACGCTGGTCACCCTCAAGCTGGCGCTGGGGTCGTGGCTGCTGGCAATGGCCCTGGCGTTGCTGCTGGTGGTGATCCGCTTAACCAATAAACGCCTGGCGGTCTTTCTGGTCTCGGCGTATGTCTCCTATCACCGCAACGTGCCGACGCTGATCCAGCTGATGATGTGGTATTTCGCCATCCCGACGCTGCTGCCGGAGTCGGTGCAGATGTGGGTCAATGATTTCAACGCCGAATTCCTGTTCTCAATGTGCGCGCTGGGCCTGTGCCAGGCGGCCTATTTCTCCGAGGATATTCGCAGCGGCCTGCGCGCCATTCCTGACGGGCAAAACGAAGCCTCACGCGCGCTGGGCATGAGTTACGTGCGCTCAATGCGTTCGGTGATCCTGCCGCAGGCGATCCGCAATGCGCTGCCGTCGCTGCTTAACCACACCGTGCTGCTGTTTAAAAATACCAGCCTGGCGATGGTGATTGGCGTGGCCGAACTGACCTACGTCACCCGTGATATCGAGAACCAGACCTTCCGGACCTTCGAAGCCTACCTGGTGGCCTCCGTGGGCTATCTGTTCTTCTCACTGCTGTTGATGGCCGCGGGGGCGTTACTGGCCCGTCGCTTCCAGCGGGCTTACGCGAGGTAATCCGATGTCTGATTTCTTCACCATTCTGCACGATAACGGCATGCTGCTGCTGATGGGCCAGTATCCCAACGGCCCGCTCGGCGGCGTTCTCTGCACCTTATTGATCTCGGTACTGGCGGTGCTGCTGGCTTTCCCGATTGGCGTGTTGCTGGGCCTGGCGCGGATTTCTCCGTGGCGCTGGTTTAGCTGGCCCGCCGCCTGCTGGGTGTACGTGCTGCGCGGCATCCCGCTGTTGATGGTGGTGTTCTGGACCTACTTCTGCGTGCCGTTGCTGATTGGCCATAACATCAGCGGCTTTGCCACCATGCTGTGTACGCTGGTGATTTACGAGAGTGCCTATATCGCTGAAATCGTGCGTGGCGGCATTCAGGCGTTGCCGGGCGGCCAGTATGAAGCCTCCCGCGCGCTGGGGATGAGCTACCTGAAAACCCTGCGGGTGGTGATTTTGCCGCAGGCGCTGTACAACGCGCTGCCCAGCCTGGTCAGCCAGCTGGTGTCGATTATCAAAGACAGCACGCTGGGTTACGTGATTAACGTGCCGGAGCTGACCTATGCGGCCAACCAGGTGAATAACCAGCTGCTGACCAAACCTTTCCAGGTGTTTGCGATTGTGGCCATCAGCTATTACCTGATCTGCTTCAGCCTGACCTGGCTGGCCAACAAACTGGAAGAGCGCATTGCACGCAAACGCCGCAATGTGACGCCCGATGCCGTGCAGACCGCGCAGGTCCTGCTTCTGACCAAGACTGACTGATAAAGGAAGGCAAATGAGACCCATGATATTGTTCAATCAGGTCAACAAGTGGTACGGCGAGTATCAGGCCCTGACCGATCTGAGTGCAGAAATTCAAAGCGGCGAAGTGGTGGTGGTGTGCGGCCCGTCCGGCTCCGGCAAATCGACGCTGATCCGCACGGTAAACCGCCTGGAGCCGATTGAGCAGGGCCAGATCCTGTTTGACGGCACCGATATTCACGGCACCAGCACCCGGCTGAATCAGCTGCGCACGCGGATTGGTTTTGTCTTTCAGAACTTCAATCTGTTCCCGCACGTTTCGGTGCTGGAGAACATCATGATGTCGCCAATGAAAGTGCTGGGCGTTAAGCGGTCTGAAGCCAAACGCCACGCCGGCGAACTGCTGGAAAGGGTCGGGCTGTCGCATAAGGCCAATGCCTATCCGGCGCAGCTCTCCGGTGGTCAACAGCAGCGGGTGGCGATTGCCCGCGCGCTGGCGATGAAGCCGCCGGTGATGCTGTTCGATGAGCCGACCTCCGCGCTGGATCCCGAAATGGTCGGCGAAGTGCTGAACGTGATGCGCGGCCTGGCGCAGGAGGGCATGACCATGATGTGCGTGACCCACGAGATGAACTTTGCCCGTGAAGTGGCCGACACCATCTGGTTTATGGATCAGGGCAAAATTCTGGAGAAAGCCAACCCGGAGCGCTTCTTCAGCAATCCGCAACACGAGCGCGCGAAGCGTTTCCTCAGCGATTTACGCCAGCACTGATCCCTCTGCTTTCGCCCTGCCTGCCTCCGCAGTGCAGGGCTGACTTCCCCGCCTTTAGGTCGTAAAACCGCCCCGAACCTCACAAAACCGAAAGATAAGCCGCCATGTTGATTGCACCTCGCCGCGCAAGGGCTATATGTTGGGATAAGGTTTTCCAAATGTAACCATGAGGTTAAATTTATGTCCGTAAAGTTGAGTGCGATGATGGTTTCCCTGGCAGCAGCCTGTGCTTCTCCGGTGTTCGCCGATCTGCCACAGGGCTATCCGGCGGATTACCAGAAGCTGGTCGAGGCCGGGGTCAAAGAGGGCAAAGTGGTGATCTATTCCACCACCGATACCAAGGCGGCCGCCCCGCTGATCAAAGGGTTTGAGGCCACCTATCCCGGCATCAAAGTCGAATACAACGATATGAACAGCACCGAGCTCTATAACCGCTATATCAGCGAGCAGGCGTCCGGCGGCACCAGCGGGGACGTGGTCTGGAGCTCCTCGATGGATACCGGCCTGAAGCTGGCCACCGACTATGCGGCGGAATATGCCTCGCCGGAAATCAGCAAGATCCCCAAATGGGCGGTCTGGCAGCAAAAAGCCTATGGCACCACCTACGAACCGGTGGTGTTTATCTATAACAAACGGCTGATCCCGCAGGGCGACGTGCCGGATTCCCATGTGGCACTGGCGAAACTGATCGCCAGCCAGACCGACAAATTTAATAAGAAAGTCACCACCTACGACATCGAAAAATCGGGCCTCGGTTTTATGCTTTCCGTGCAGGACAGCAAGGCCGATGCGAACTATTTCAAAACCCTGGCCGACGTGGCGAAAGGCGGGATGGCGGTGCAGTCATCCACCGGCACCATGATGGAAAGGGTCTCGTCTGGCGAAAACCTGATTGGCTTTAACATCCTTGGCTCCTACGCCGAAGCGCGTGCCAAAGGGGATCCGTCGTTAGGCATTTCCTATCCGAAAGATTACACGCTGGTGCTTTCCCGCGTCTCCTTTATCAGCAAGGAAGCGGCGAACGCCAACGCCGCCAAACTCTGGCTGGATTATGTGCTGTCGGAAAAAGGACAAACCATTCTGGCCAGCCAGGCCGACATTCCCTCACTGCGTAACGATATTGAAGGCACCAACGATATCGACGGCATGACCAAACGACTGGGCAACGCGCTGAAGCCGATCCCGGTGGATGAATCGCTGCTGGAATACCTGCAGCCGAAAAAACGCCTTGAGTACATCAAACAGTGGCGCGAAGCCGCGGCGAAATAAGCTCCTGTCCGGGCGCGCGCTGTGCTGGCGCGCCTGCGTTTCCCCGTCCGGCCAGTCTTAGCCGACCAACCAAGGGATGACTGATGATAGCATTGCGCAGAAAGTGGCAGGGCCTGCCGCGCAGCATCGTGGTACTGATAACCGCGCTGGTTATCTATGTGCCGCTGCTGTTTATTGTGGTTCAAAGCTTCCTCTCGGCCCCGTTCTTTTCCCCTTCGAAAGTGTTCAGCCTCGAATCCTTCGGGTTTATCTTTACCGATCCCGATTTTTATAAGGCGCTGAAATCCGGCTTTATTCTGGCATTCGGCCTGGTGATTATTGCCATTCCGTTAGGCGGCATCCTCGCCTTTCTGATGGTGCGAACCGATCTGCCCGGCCGGCGGCTGATTGAACCGCTGATCCTGGTGCCAATATTCGTCTCGCCGATGGTACTGGGATTCGGCTATGTGGTGGCGGCCGGGCCGGTCGGCTTCTTCTCGCTGTGGGCAGAAAAGCTGATTGGCTTTGTGCCGTGGAATATCTACTCAATGCCGAGCATCGTGGTGATCGCCGGGCTGACCCACGTGCCGCATGCCTATCTGTATATCTCCTCGGCGCTGAGAAGCGTCGGTTCGGACGTGGAAGAAGCGGCGCGCATTGCCGGTGCTTCGCCGTTGCAGGTGATGACCGCGGTCAGCTTGCCGATGGTGCGACCTTCGATCCTCTACGCCAGCGTGCTGCTGTTCTTCCTCGGGCTGGAGGTGTTTGGCCTGATGCTGGTGCTGGGCGATCCGGAAGGCAATATGGTGCTGGCGACCTATCTTTATCAGCTGACCAACAAGCTGGGCACG
This sequence comes from Erwinia billingiae Eb661, assembly GCF_000196615.1. Lineage (NCBI taxonomy): Bacteria > Pseudomonadati > Pseudomonadota > Gammaproteobacteria > Enterobacterales > Erwiniaceae > Erwinia > Erwinia billingiae. The sequence continues at coordinate 4,156,532 of NC_014306.1, read as the reverse complement.
CCGTCGTACCATCTGATGGCGGCGGTGGCGGTGGTGCTGATCTGCATTACCATTCCACTGGTGATGCTGCAACGGCGGCTGATGCGCACCGCGAACCGCTTTGTGACGCTGAAGGGCAAGGCGTCGCAGGCCCGCGCGCTGCCGCTGGGCAAATGGCGCTGGGTGGCCGGTGCGGTGGTGGCGGCATGGCTGACCATCACCATTGGCGTGCCGCTGCTGGGCGTGGTGCTGCGCGCATTTATCTCCAACTGGGGCGTCGGCGTGTCGATCTGGGATGAGCTGTCGATCGGTACCTTCCGCACCATCTGGCAGCAGCCGAACCTGCTGCGCGCCATCGTCAACTCGATGGCAATCGGCGTGTTCGGCGGCGCGCTGGCGGTGGCCTGCTACCTGTTTATCGGCATTGCCATGCACCGTAAGCCGGATAACGTCACGCGCTTTCTCGACTACAGCGTACTGGTGCCGCGCGCGGTGCCGGGCCTGCTGGCCGGTCTGGCGTTTCTGTGGGTGTTCCTGTTCCTGCCGATGTGGTTGGATCAGTCGCTGAAGCATGGCTGGCTTTCGGCGTTGCCGATGGCGGAATGGCTGCGTGAACACTTTATCGTCTGGCTGAGGTCATTGCGCAGCACCATCTTCAGCGTCTGGCTGGCCTATACCGTGGTGTGGATGGCGTATGGCCTGCGGCTGATCTCATCGACGCTGTTGCAGGTCGGGCCGGAGCTGGAAGAAGCCGCGCGCAGCACCGGTGCGTCCCGCGCGCAGATCACCCGCCACGTCACCATCCCGCTGGCACGCTACGGGCTGATCGGCTCCTGGCTGCTGATGTTCCTGATTTTCGAGCGCGAATATTCCACCGGCGTCTATCTGCTCTCGCCAGGCACCGAAACCATTGGCTCGATGCTGGTGTCGCTGTGGGCGGCGGGCGCGATCGATATCGTCGCGGCGCTCTCCTTTATCAATATCCTGCTGGTGGTGATTGGCCTTGGTGTCGCCCTGCGCTTTGGAGTGAAATTACATGATTGAGCTATCCGTAGAAAATCTGCATCTGACCTATGGCGACAATCCGGTGCTGAAAGGCGTCTCTATGCAGCTGAAAAAGGGCGAGGTGGTGTCGCTACTGGGCCCTTCCGGCAGCGGCAAAACCACGCTGCTGCGCGCGGTCGCCGGGCTGGAGAAACCCACGCAGGGCAACATTGTTATTGGCGACAAAACCGTTTATGCCGGCAATCCGCGCAGTGAGATCCCGGCGGAAGAACGCAATCTTGGGCTGGTGTTCCAGTCTTATGCCTTATGGCCACACAAGACGGTGTTTGAGAACGTCGCCTACCCGCTGAAGCTGCGTAAGGTCGCCTCGGCGGAGATTAAGCAGCGCGTGCAGTCGGTGCTGGAACAGCTGGGCCTCGGTCATCTTGGCCAGCGGCATCCGCACCAGCTGTCGGGCGGACAGCAGCAGCGCGTGGCGATTGGTCGTGCGCTGGTCTACAACCCGCCGGTGATTTTGCTGGATGAACCGCTGTCCAACCTGGATGCCAAGCTGCGTGAAGAGGCGAGGGTGTTTCTGCGTGAGCTGATCGTCAAGCTGGGGCTGTCGGCATTGATGGTCACCCACGATCAGAACGAAGCGATGGCCATTTCCGACCGCATTCTGTTGCTGAACAACGGTGTGATTGTGCAGCAGGGCACGCCGCAGGAGATGTACGGTTCGCCTGCCACGCTGTTCACCGCCGAGTTTATGGGCAGCAACAATCGCCTGCACGGCAAGGTGACGGAGGTCAGCGAGGGCAAAGCGCGGATTCAGGGCGTGGACTGGGCATTATGGGGACGGGCAGCCGAAGGGGTGACCGTCGGACAGGATGCCACCGCGGTCATTCGCGTCGAGCGGGTACGCCTGACCGACGGTCCGGAGGAGAATGCGCTGGCCTTGCCATTGCTGACCAGCATGTACCTGGGCGACCGCTGGGAATACCTGTTCCGCACGGCGGGCGATGACTTTGTGATCCGCGCCTACGGCACAGAACTGCGCGACCCGGCGCACTGTCATCTGTCACTGCCAGCCGCGCACGTGTGGATTTTCCCGAAAGGCTAATCAGAACGGGGGCGACACTCGCCCCCGGTTTTCCCCACGACATTTTCTTCCCGTCACCCAGACTTTCAAATGCGGCAGACGCCGCAATCAGCGTGGTATTTCCCGTCACAGTCATGGCCGCAGGTCACAGCCTGTTTAATCTGACCTTCACACTAATGGAAAGCGTAACTGGTGGCTTTGTTTAGACGGTCAGATGCTGTGTCAGTCAGGACAGGTGATTCATCCTGTTCTGAAGTCAGATTAACCAGATGAGGATTCAGAGTTAATTATTATCTGAAGCATTCGCTATTTAATTTTTTTAGTGTTAAGTCGTCTTTTTTTAATTTTATCTCGCCAGCGGAAGGGATGCGTATGTTTATTTTTAAAAGCTATTTTGTGCTTATAAGGAAAAATATTATTGCGGTCATTTCTTTGCTTGAGAATATTCTTAGTGGCACCGATCGGTTATGCCGATGAATCGCCATGTCTATGCCGGTTTAACTGTTAAGAATAGTCTTGCATTATGAGGGTTAATCAGCTCAGGGGAAAGTTAAAGTCATTATTTGTTATTTAGAGTGATTATTTAATTTTAGTGACATTAAATCATTTAATTCATCAAATACAAAGATTTAGGTTTTTGTAATAACAAGAGTTATAGATCATTACGATAAAAAATATTTGTTTTACAGCTTTTATCTGCAATTCACATACTCGCCACGATATATACTGCTGGCTGTAATAACGTCACGTAAATAACGAAAGGTTAAATCAAGATTTACCCCTAACAGGCCATATGTCATGGATGTTTTTTCGGAGTTAATAAGTTGTGTACTGCGTGCCTTAATTGTTTAACTGCTGAAGGGATGCAGGGTTTATTTTGATAACCCTTTGTGCGTCTTTATATGTTAAAAGGAATTTCAGTAATGAAAAAATGCAGTTTCAGTCTGAGCGCTGTCGCATTATCCGTTTTATTTAGCCTTGGCGCTACCGCGCTGACGGCTAATGCAGCAGCGATTGCTGTGCCGGATGTTAGCGCGCTGAGTAAAGATGGTAATGGACAGTATGTCGGTGGCGGTTCGGTCTTTATTGGTGGCTCTGATTTAACCTGTAGCAAAGATGTGACCGCCGGTACGGCGTGGCAGAAGATCAATATCCATACGCCAGGCTTTGATGCGCTGGTTCGCAGCAGCGGCTATCCGGATTATCTGAACAGTGCTTCGGGCGTGCTGGATTTTGACGCTAACTATCTGATTGAAAGAGGTTATCAGCGTTCTGTTCTCGGGCAGCGTCTGGCCAATTCCTTAACGGAACAGGGCTATTCACGACCAACCAACGTGGTGCAGGGACTGCGCATGGGGTCGGCGGATAATCGCTATGTTAAAACCCAGGCGGTCACCCTGTATCAGCGTGACGCCAGCGGAAATATCGAATACCAGAAAAATGCGGATGGCACTTACGTCGTTGATTCGCAGGGCCATCAGATCCCGCTGACCGTCAGCAAAACCATCGAGCTGGATCGCAATTCCGAAGCGTGCAGCTGGTGGATGTGACTGATGCCAACTCACAGTCCAACATTGCGCCAACCGTGCATGCCACCGCGCAGTCAATTTATAACAACGTGGTCAGCAGTACGAATCAAACCGTGTTGGCCAATGCCAACAGTGCCTGGACACCCGTGACCGTTAATCTGGACCAGAGCATGTTAAACGGTAAGGTCACCGGCACCACCACGCTCTTCAATCCTGTCGATTATGCTCACCAGAGCGCTGAGCGGGTGCTGACGTGGAACCCGGATTTGACCGTGAAAAACGGCTCGGTATGGAATGCCGCTGCGCGTTCTAATGGCCAGGGAACGGAAGTCGCGGTCAGCAATCTGCATGACCTGAACCTGACTGCCTCAACGCTGAATCTGGTGAACCTGAACAGCCAAACGTCGACCCTGGGCGGTAAAAATCGCTCCCAGGACCTCAGCACCGCACGCGTGGTGGTGCATAACAACCTGACGCAGGATAAAGACGTTAACGGCAACTACCTTGGCTCGCAGATTATTATTGGTGACAGTATTGTCGCTCCGCTGCTGGACCTGGGCGGCGAATATGAATGGGGTTCTCTGCAGGTAAAAGGCAGCGCTGCGGGTAATTATCTGCTGCATATCGCCAGCTCCGGCATTGAACCTTACGTTTACAACGACTATCTGGACGATGCTCAACACAACGCAGAAGTTGGCCACAGCTTTGTAAACTACAAAGACGCTAACAGCGATGCGACCTTCACCGGTAAAACTGAGCTGGGTGTATACCAGTACATCGCGTCCGATGAGTATGACGACACCTTACCGGGCGAGCGTAACGTCTACTTCAAACGCAGCGGCAAACTCTCCAACCCTGCCGCCACCGCACTGAGCATCCCGGCGGCTCAGGTCAACGTAGCAACCTTAGAGTCGAATGCACTGGCTAAACATCTGAACGCTTCGCGTAATTCTAACGATGACGGCGGCGTGTGGATTTCTTACTTCGGCGGTAAAAACGAACAGCGTGTATCTGCAGGTGCTGACTATGACCTGAAGACCAACGGCGTGATGCTGGGTGTGGATAACCGTTTCGACATTGAGAAAAACGGCAGCTGGCTGGCCGGTTTAGCCTTCAGCTCCGCGCGTTCTAACCTCAGCGTAATGAACAGCACGGGCGACCTGGATAGCTACGGTGCGCAGTTCTACCTGTCCCGTCGCTTTGAGAATGGCCTGATTGTTGATACCCAGGGCCAGTTCGATCACTTCAGCAACAGTGCCTCGGTGCGGATGCTGGACGGTCGCAAAGCGCATGCGGAGTTCTCCGGCAACGGTTACGGCCTCGGCATGAAGGTGGGTTACACCTGGGAAGACAACGGACTGTTTGTTGAACCTTACGTGAAAGCCACCGGACGCGCGTTCTACGGTGCCCACTACACCCTGACCAACGGCATGGTCGTCAACGGGAATGATTATAAATCCCTGCAGGGTGAACTGGGAGCAGATGTTGGCTACACCTTCGAGATGGGCGCCGGTCACCTGAAGCCTTACCTGCATCTGGCTGGCATCAACGAGTTTGCTGACAACAACAAAACTCGGGTGAATAACGCCACGCTGAACAACAGTATTGATGGCGCAGCCATTCAGCTTGGCCTGGGTGCCGAAATGAAAGTAACCGACAACTTTGGGGGTTACGTCGCCTATGACTACACCAAGGGCCATGATTCTGAACGACCATGGCAGACCACTGTCGGTGTGAACTACAGCTGGTAATTTTTAAATCATCGTCCCTGCCTTAGCTTATTTTGAGGCGGGGATTTTTTTCATCAGGGAAAGGAGGAACAGGATGTGGACGTAAAAGACAGAAGTACTAAGTCTCCGCTGCGTAAAGTCGTGGCGCAAAGCAACCATGACAGTGCACAAGTCCCAGAACTTCTGGAGGAGTATGCGGATAAACCTCTCTATCTGTTGATCGCGTTGTGGTGCCGGCATCAGAACAGCTGGATAGACCGACAACAAATCTCCGACGCTTTTGCGATTACCGAACGGCGGGCGACCTTTCAGATCTCCTACATTTTGCGGCACAAGGAGATGATTGAATGTCAGAGCAGAAAATCGCGGGGTGATGACACCGGGAGATTACGCTTACAAATCAAAGTGCAGGAGGTGGACTTAAACAGACCCGCGCGCAGGACGTATGCCGAAATGCCTGGGGAAGTTAAACAACCGGAGATAGCAGAAAAAGAACCCGTAAACGACTGGCGATGGGTGTTGATGCGGCAGCCGCCAGTATGCAAATGATGCCGTCCCACTACGTACCCAGCAAGCAGGTAACTTTAGCCTGACATAATGCCGGGGCGTGAATTACAGCGTTTTTACTTTTTATACTACGCCATACCAGGGCAATTTTGCTTGTGAATTACATGTAAAAAAACCAGCCCGCAGGCTGGTTTCAGGGGTGAAGAAGACCGCTTAATCTGTTTCTCAGGTGCGAACCCGCAGAGCAGCTTCAATCTTATCAGCGACCTTCGTCACGACATAGGCAATCACCATATAGAACACCACGGCAATCAGGAACGCCTCAAGATAGTAGAAGTTCAGGGCGGCGGTCAGCTGAGCCTGGGCAAAGATATCGACCACTTCAATCGCGAAGGCCAGAGAAAGCGCCTTCATGATCACCATAAACGAGTTCGCCAAATCCGGGATGGCGGCAACGATAATTTGCGGAAACAACACCCGACGGAACAGTTGGCCATTGCTGTAACCCAGTGAATGCGCGGCATCGGACTGACCACTGTCAAAGGAGTTGAGCGCACCTTTCACCACTTCGGCCTGGAACGCGGCGACACATGCGGTCAGGGCAATGATAATGATCGCCCAGTTCGGCATGGCATGCGCGTTGATTTCTACCCCAAGCAGTGAACTCATCGATTGCAGTGCCAGCGGCAAACCGTAATAGGCGAGGAAGATCACCACTACCATCGGGATGCCTTTGAAGGTGATTTTGTACACCACCACCAGTTGACGCAGCACCGGGATCTTTTTGTGTTCGATGAAGGCCAGCAAGCCACCGAGCAGCGTCGAGATAATAAAGATGGTCACCGCCATCGCCAGCGTGACCGGCACGGCATCCATAATGCTCCAGAAGTCCGGCAGCAGCACATCAAGATCAAACATATTCTGAGTCCTTATTCCTTCACACGCTTGCCGTGAACTTTATCTTGGCTGCGGCGCTTTTCGATGTGTACTTGGCATGACGCATCTCGAAGAAACGCACGATAAGCCAGGCCGCCAGGCACAGCAGGGAGTAGATCACCGCCAACACCAGATAGGTGCCGAACTGATACTGGTTATAATCCCGCTCCATAATCAGGTGCGCCGTCGCCATCACATCTGCCGCACCGATGTACATCACCAGCGCCACGTTGTGGATCAGGTAAATGATCGAGTTACCGTAACCCGGCAGAGCAATATGTACCGCCTGTGGCCCAATGATGCGCGTCAGCTTCTGGCGGAAGGTGTAACCCATGCTGTCCGCCGCATCATGCTGACCCCGCTCTACCGCAAGGTAGGCCGGGCGCATCACTTCAGACAGATAGCCACCGTGATACAGGCTGAGCCCGACCATCGAGGCGATATTGGCGGTGATAAAATCCGCCAGGCCAAACCCGCTGACGACCAGCGGCAGACCATAAAAGGCGACGAACAGTTGCAGCACCACCGGCACACTGCGCGCGTAGGAAACATAGAGATCGGCCAGCTGGCTGAGCACCGGTAACCTGCGCACGCGCAAGGTGGTGGCCACTATCGCCAGAAAGAATCCGGCGATCAGCGCGACAAACATAATCGCTAACGTCAGCGGCAAAGCCGAGAGCAGCTCGGGGATCATGGTAGAAAGATTCACGTTGAAACACTCCTGGGTGCAGCTTTGCCCGTCGGCGACAAAATGAGAACAGCCTTACTTCATGTATTTGACGACGTCTTCGCCAAACCATTTCTGTGAAAGCTTATCCAGCGTGCCGTCGGCCTTCAGCGCTTTCAGCGCGTTGTTGATGTCATCGTTCAGCGCCTGATTTTCCGCCGAGCGGTGGATCAACACATAGGTATTGTTGATGGAAATCGGTTCGCTTGCCTGGATAGCCAGCTTCTGGTTATCGATAACCGTCTGCTCACCGAGGTTGGAAGGCAGGATCAGCGCATCGTACTTGCCGTTCTGCACTTCCTTCAGGCGATCCGGATAGGGCACACCGGCGCTTGACGCTTTGATGTTCACTTTGTCGTTTGGATTTTCCTGCTGCCACTGCGTGACCAGCTTGTAGACGCCGCCGCCTGCGGTCACCGGTACGATGTTCTTACCGACCAGATCTTTCAGGGTGTTGATATTGCTGTCTTTGCGGCTGTAAATTTTCATCAGGCTGGCACCCATCGGGCTGTCCGGGATCAGGAACTGCTTGCTACGGGCTGGCGCTTTATAGAAACCGCCGGTGGCCATGTCGTATTTCCCGGTCGCCAGACCGGTTTCCTGCGCGATGTCGGCCGCGCCGGTCATCACAAACTTATACTGTGGCAGTTTGGCATTGATCGCTTTTAATACGTCAGGCTCGTAGCCTTCTGGCTCAACGCCAATCGCGCCCCAGGACAGCGGCTTGGATTCAGCAGCAGTGGCGATTTTAATGGTGCGCACGGCGGTGTCAGCAGACGCGGTGAAGCTCAATCCAGCGGAGGCCATGGCGAGCGTCACGCCGCCGATAACGGCCAGGCGACGAAAGGTAGTCTTGATTGCAGGCATGTCTTTATTCCTTTTATTAGTAGAGTGCGTGTTCAGAATTCAGGAACTGGGCGAGTCGTGGAAGGGACGGATTATCGAAAATTTCCGTCGGCGTGCCTTCAGCGGCGACAACGCCCTGGTCCATAAAGACGATTCGGTTCGAGATATTTTTGGCAAACTGCATTTCGTGGGTGACCAGCAGCGAGGTGATGCCTGACGAGGTGACGTCCTGAATCACTTTCAGCACTTCGTTAACCAGTTCAGGATCCAGCGACGAGGTCGGCTCATCAAACAGGATCACATCCGGTTTCACCGCTAACGCGCGGGCAATGCCGGTTCGCTGCAGCTGTCCACCGGAAAGCTGGGAAGGGTAGTGATCCTGTTTTGCGTCAAGGCCCACTCGCTTCAGCTCTTCCATTGCAATATCACGCGCTTCTTCTTTCGATTTGCGCTGTACGACCACCAGAGGATCCATCACGTTTTGCAGCACGGTCATGTTTTTAAACACGTTGAACTGCTGGAAGACCATTGCCGTCCGCAGGCGAATAGCCTGGATAGCCTGCTTATCGGGCGACTGATAATCCATTTTGACCTGGTCGAAGGTGATCAACCCTGAATTGGGCTTCGCCAGATAGTTTATGCAGCGCAGCAGGGTGGTCTTACCGGTGCCGCTTGGGCCGATAATCGACACCACATCGCCGCGTTTGACCGAGAGATTGACGCCTTTCAGGATCGGAGAACTGCCGTAAGACAGCTTAAGATCGTGGAGTTCAAGCATGTTGGTAGTCCTCTTTATTTCCCGGGCGTGGCATGGCCAAGCACGTGCATCAGGCGATTTGCCCAGCCAAAAATCGAAATAGCGTGGATAAGATCGATAATTTCGACGTCATCCAGACCCACAGAGCGCAATGAGGCGATGTCGTCCACCGTCGCTTCGGCAGGCGCAGCCGATAACCGGCGGGCAAAGCGATAAATTGCGGCATCGCGCGGGCCAAGCATTTCAGGTTTATCAAAATAGATCGCGCTGACCAGCTTATCGCTTTTGGTCAGTTGGGCATGACGGCGGGCGTGAACCACGGCGCAATACTTGCAGCCGTTAACGATCGACGCCCCTAATGCCCCCAGTTCCCGATCCGGACGGTTAAGCCCGCCCTCGACGTACATAATGGCGTTGAACAAAACGGTGCGGGCAACGTAGCTTTCCGGATCGTGCGCCAGCGTGCGCACGTACTCGGAAATCTTTTTGTTGGACGGCGTCACCTTCATCGCATCACGCTGTGCCGGCGTGGCGTCTTCCACGTCGACGGGCGCGATGTAAGGATGCCAGGCCAGAGGCTTCAGGCTGACCAGGGGGATCATGCGGACCTCATCAGGCGCAGGCCAGCGGCAACGCGCGTTTGGAAGTTAACAAAAGCGATCAGCTCGGACAGCGCAACGATTTGCGCATTGTTCAGCCCGGCCTGCTGCAGACGGGTCATATCGCTGGCAGCGGCCACGCTCGGGGTCATGGTGACCAGATCGGCATGGCGAACAATCGTCGCCAGCGGCTCATCCAGATCGACTTCGCCATTCGCCAGCTTCAGCAACTGTTCTGAAGGGGAAAGCGCGGCCAGCTGTACTTCATAGTCCGCCATCAATTCTTCTGCGGCATTCAGCGCGGCCATGCGGTGAGCAAGGGCCAGGCGCAAGGCCGGCGCCAGTCCCTGATTGTCCTCTGGCTGTAAAACAGACAGGCGGCAAAGCTCTGCGCCCTCCACAAATTCTGCCCGAAAGCGACGGGCCTTAAACAGCGCGTCGTCCGGTGAAAGTCCGGCAGCCTTATCTATTGCGTCGATCACAACGTGTTCTCCTGATGTAGCAAGGGGGTTGAATCAACCCATTCGTCACCCTGCAGTTCCGGGATGTCGTAAGCCACCATGCTGGCAAAGTGGGCGTCGACATCCTCTGCAAACAGCGAGGCGGTGATGCCGCGAACCAGACGATCGGCACCGGCACTGACTGCCGGAATATCACCGGAGACCTTGCCGTGCGTCAGCATCGCCGCATCATTAAAGCAGTGGATATGTGCCAGCATCGGGCAGGCACCCGGCACACGCTCGCGGAACTCAAAGGATGGGCCAAGATCCGGAGCTTCCAGCATATTCTGCCTGGCGGGTCCCATCTCGGGCTGATAGCGTCCGTCGGCCCAGTTGCGGATATGCGAGGCCAGCGCGGAAAATTCCGGGCGGCCGTTAAAGTCATTGGAAAAGCCGGTGGCCGCGATCAGAAAATCAGCCTGGCGAGGACCCTGAGTGGTTTCAATCAGCAGCCCGTCCGCCTGCTGTTTTACCGCGACGATGCCGCAGTCCAGTAGGAAGCGGGCATTGGGATGGCGCGACACGCGCAGCGTTGAAGAGCGCGGTGGTGGCGTCTGGGTGGAAGCGGTGTAGTCGACAAACTTCCACTTCCAGGCATCCGGCAACTGATGCATGCCGTGCACCACGCCCTGGCTGCCAATCCCGGTCATTTTATTGATGCGTGGCATCTCTTTGCGGCGGATCAGCATTTCTACCGAACCGGCACCCGCTTCAAGTGCGGTGGCGGCGTTATCCATCGAGGACGCGCCCGCGCCGATTACCGCCACTCGTTTGCCTTGCAGCGCGGCAAAATCAATGTCGTCCGCCGAGTGCGCCCAGTAAGCGCGATCGATACCGTTGAGGAAGTCCGGCACGGCGAAACCGCCCAATCCAGACCGTCCCGTGGCCAGAACCAGTCGACGGGTCAGCACACGGCCCTTTTCCGCGCCTTCAACATCGAGCGCGATAAATTCGCCAACCTGCGAGACGCCGGTCATGCGCACGTTGTTCTGTACCGGAAGATTGAGCACGCGGCGATACCAGACCAGATATTCCATCCACTGGCTTTTTGGGATCTTGTCCAACTCTTGCCAGGCCTGCTGGCCCCACTGCGCGGTAAACCAGGCGCGGAAGGTCAGCTGAGGCAGACCCAGCGCCGGGCCGTGCAGCGTTTTCGGCGATCGCAAGGTTTCCATGCGGGCGAAGGTAATCCACGGTCCTTCTAAACCCTGCGGGGCCGCATCATAAGCGATGACATTATTGATGCCGCTCAGCACCAGCCTGGCCGTGGCGGCCAGTCCGCACATGCCCGCGCCAATGACCACAACATCGCGTACGGCTTCGCCCTGATACTGATGCTGAGGAACCCAGGGTTTTGCGGGCAGCTCCAGAAACTCCAGATCTTGCTGAAGCTGGGCTTCCAACCCGGAAAGGCCGATTGGCAGTGGCGAAGGTGCAGGCGTTGTCATTATAAATTTCCCCGACTTGTGGTGAATTCAGTCTGTCACAAGTGCTGCGGTAAAGGCCTGGCGAAGATGAAATCCAGCAAATTTATGCCCGTGGAGAGATAATTTTATTATCTGCCTGGCGCATGATTTAGCATTCATTATCTGTCTGGCGCATGGTAATAAATCAGTTTTCGCATAATCCACTTCCCCCGGATGGGAGTCAAGCAGGGTGATTACTTGTTAACCAATGAAATTCTTATATCTTATGCTGAAAAAAGCATATGCCGCAGGCGGCGGCAGTGAAAAGGCGTGTTGAGATGAGTGGCGGGGCGTTCAGAAAAGGAGGGTGTTGGAAAATCAGTCCTGATTTATCAGCTTCATAACCCGCTGATGTTCGGTGGCCGGCAGCCGCTGGAAGGCGGGAAGCAGGTTGGCGGCTGCGGTCTCCAGCGCTTCAACCAGCGACTGAGCTGCCGCTGAGAGTTGCCGACCCTGCGGGGTGATCACCCCAAAAAAGTAGGGGATCTCTTCTTCCAGCGTGCGAATAGCGACGCCTTCCAGCGGCATTCCCCAGGCGGTGACCGGCTCCAGAATGGCGACGCCAAGACCGGCACGCACGCAGGCGAGAATATTGGCGGAGGAGTTGGTCTCGATGGTTTCATGAGGCGGGATCTTCAGCTTTTTCAGCGCCTTTTCGAAACGTCCTCGCAGGCGCAGCGGGCTCCACGGCACAATTAAACGCCTGCCAGCTAAACGACCAATGGCAATTAACTCTTCTGATGCCAGCGGATCGCTTTCTGGCAGCGCGACCACGCATCGGGATTGCCCAATCCAGTGCAAATCCACCGCATGATGTTCCAGCGGCAGGCTACACAGACCCAGATCCGCTTCGGCGGTGATCACGGCATGCGCGGTTTGTTCAGCGGACTGGCTGACAATCTGCACTTTGTTTTGCAGGCCCAGCAATGCCAGCGCCTGAGGTAACAAACCTGCGGCGAGTGCGGGCGTGGCCGCAATACTGAGTGGTCGATGCTGCTGATGGCCAATTTCATTGGCGCGCAGGCGGATTTGTTGCAGCGACAGCAGCGCTTTTTGCACGTACTGATGCAGTTGAAGCGCTTCTTCCGTGGGGTGAATGCGCGGGCCGTTACGGATAAAGAGGGGATAACCCAGCGACTGCTCCAGCTCCTGGATCAGCCGGGAAACCGAAGATTGTGAACGATCCAGCGCTTTCGCTGCCGCCGTCACGCTGCCAGATGAGATGACATTGGCAAAGGCTTCCAGCTGTCGCAAATCAAGGTCATGTAAAGTTGTCATCCCGCCGAAGTCCCTAACTGGTTGATAAGTCCCAACAAGCATGTGGGAAACCTTCTCATCATAGAGAGACTCTGGAGAATAATCTACATCAGGCCCAAGCCTGAAGCCTCCACGTGCGTGATTAGGATGTTAATAATAGATAGCAAGATCACAATAACAGCACTAATTGTTACTACACTAATAATAACTTGGGTTATGATTGTTTCATCGGAGGCAAACAAACCTCCAAAACAAATAACTTAAGGATTACAACCATGAAAACCATCAAAACACTGTCACTTGCCGCTGTAGCCGCTCTTTCCCTGATTTCATTTGGTAGCTTCGCGCAGAGCGTCTCCGTTACCTCATCGACTCTGGACGGCGCTGAAGCTAAAATCGCTGCACAGGCACAGCAACACGGCGAGCAGTACAAAATCACCAGTGCTAACACCAATAACAACGTGTATATGACTGCAGAATTGTACAAATAAGGAAGGGTTGCATACGGAAGTGTCGCAAGAGGCCGCCTACGGGGCGGCCTTTTTGTGGGTAAATTCCCTGAAATCCGCGATGCTTAACGGGCGGGAGAAGTAAAAGCCCTGAAATGCAGTGCAGCCAAAACTCTTCATCAACGACCATTGTTCCGGTGTTTCAATCCCTTCTGCCAGCACCTCAAGTTTCAGATCGAGCCCCATTCGCGCAATATGCCTGGCGATAACGGCGCCTTTCATGCTCTCTTTCGCGCCAAACACGAAACTACGGTCGATTTTTATTTGCTCAAGTGGCAGGCGGCGAAGGTAACTTAATGATGAAAAACCGGTACCAAAATCATCCAGCGAGAATCTAAATCCTGCATTCGATAGCGCAGTCATTTTTGCCACCACGGTTTCAATATCAGAGGCAAAAACGCTTTCGGTGAGTTCAATCTTCACCAGTGAGGGGGTGATCTGCGCGATTTTGGCCTGGTTCAGCAGGCTTTGAACAAAGTCTGGCTTCATCAAATGGTCGACGGTGACATTAATAGATAGCGTCAGGTGACTGGTTTTGGGATCCAACCGCCATTCCGCTAATTCTTTAAATGCATTCACGATCACCCATTCACCCACCGAAGGCATCAGCCCGGCTTGCTGCGCATCGGGAATAAATTCCGACGGTGGAACCAACCCTTTTTTGGGATGATTCCAGCGTAACAGCGCTTCGGCCCCAGAAATATGACCCAACGAATTAAGCAGCGGCTGGTAATAGATAACGAATTCGTCGTTATAAATCGCATTCTGAAGAGATCGGATTTTTTCGCTTCTGCGCGAGAAATCTATATGCATGGCGACGATGCCCCCAGAGAGGATAGCGGTCGACAATATGCCGTTAATCCAGGGGAGAACCGCTCTGAGTTCATGCGGAATAGGTTCTGCGAAAGGGAAGACCAAATTGGCTGCACTAAATACGCTGAACGTCGCCAGCGAGAGTAATATTATGAGCAATTGCAGCAGACTCTTCTGCCTTTGGTAATTGATATAGCCAACCAGCGCTATCGTCAGAAGATAAAGGTGGGTTGTTCTTGGTGCATCAATTTCAGGGATGTCAAAAAATAAACAGAAATAGATGGCGTAGGCAATATGAACTATCTGAGCAAGCATCAGACCTGCCGAAAAACTTCTCTTTTCCGTTACGCCCCAGCAGATAATTGCGGCAATAATCAGGAGGATATCTGAAGAGGCCATCGACCATTCATGCAAAATAAGAAATACCGTACACCAACCACATATCACGATTAAACCAATAATAAAGGCGGAACGGCACATAAAAGCGAGATGTTCTTCACCCGGAGATTTGACAACTCTTTGCTTGGGCATGGTGCAGATGACTCCACTTCTGTAATAAATTAACCCTCTGAAATTAGAGTTTTGAGGTGAGGATCAGAGGCGAGATATGAGAGATTTAAGTCAAATAATCGTTAGGAAAAGTCGTCGCCTGGTGGCATTTCTGTGGATGACGGAAACACTTTAGCATCATTCTATTTCCTTTTAGAACACTTTATGTATGAATTAATTATGAAGTGAAAGGCGTTCTTATCTCAATCCGCGTATAAAATATTTCAATGAATAGAATAAGTTAAGACTGAGAGGCTGACGCTAAAATCGGCTTGAGCACTTATACCAGACTGTACAGCTTTTGATCAATATTTTCGTAAGGGTATTATTTCACGGTTTTAATCATGGTCAGATTCGCGATCTTTTAATTTTTAAACCTGTTTCGAAAACCGCTGTTTAATTGCTTCTATTGGTCGCCAATAAACGTCTGAAACTGTGGATTAGGACGCTGCGGCAGACTCTTTAGGATAAGACTGAGGCCGCGAAATTTAGCTTAAATATCGTTGCGTTCCCGTTCACCTGTGCTTATTGTGTGAGCGATTAGTGCCAGTGAGATCAAGAGGTCAATGTCTCATCAGGCGTTAACCAGGGCCCCTGGAAGGAATCTGCGGGTCAGATAATTTTTCTATAACAAGGATTGTTATATGTCATTACATTCCCCGCGTTTAATCTGCAGCCGCTACGCGGTGCTATTGGCGATTTTCTCTGTTTTTTTTGGGCCAAATGACACCCTCGCCGCGCCTGGCGATGAACCGCTTGTTCTGCAACAGCAGCGGCAAAAAGCGCTGGAGCAGCAGCTCACACCGCCAACACCCGACGTGCGCCTCTCGCCGCCTGCGTCCAGCTTCAGCCGTATTCAGTTTCCACAGGAAAACCCCTGTTTTCCAATCGATAAGGTGGTGCTCAGCGGCAAAGACGCCTTACCGCACTGGCTGCCGCTGCGGCTCATCACCCGTCAGGCCACCGGTCAGTGCCTCGGCGGTCAGGGCATTAACCTGCTGATGAGCGCGCTGCAGAACCGCCTGATCGATCATGGCTATATCACCACGCGGGTACTGGCGCCGGCCCAGGATCTGACCAGCGGCGAGCTAAAGCTGGTGATTGTGCCCGGCAAGGTGCGCAAGGTGGTCCTGACGCCGGGCAGCGACCGTTACGTTTCGCTGTACGCTGCCTTCCCGGCCCATGCCGGCAATCTGCTTGATTTACGCGACATTGAGCAGGGGCTGGAAAACTTGCAGCGGCTGCCGACGGTGCAGGCCAGCAGACCCGCTGGTATGCCAAAAAGACACGACAACCGTTAGGCCCAACCAAAACCTCGCAGGGTAAAGACAGCAGTGAATATGATCCGGAGCCTGTCGTGCAGACCATTGATTTGCTTACCCTGGCCTGGCAGGGCAATGAGCCGGTGAACGGTAGCGGGACATCCACCGCCAGCCGTCAGCCCGCAGGCATCACGGTGGCGGTTGTCGATCCTGGCGCCGTGTCTGCCCCGGCCGGGCAGACACCCGTTACGCTGCCGCCAGGGCAAATCATGGAAATTGTTCAGCCAGGCAGCGATAACAGCACCATCCGCGCGATAGCGCCGGACACGAAACTGCCGGACAACAGCCTGTTCCAGCTACATCCTGACAGTAACGTTGGTTATCTGGTGGAGACCGATCCGCGCTTCACCAACCAGAAACAGTGGCTCGGCAGCGACTATATGCAGAACCAGTTCACCCAGGATCCGAATAACGTGCTGCGCCGTCTGGGCGATGGTTACTACGAGCAGCAGCTGATCCGCAGGCAGGTCATTGCGCTGACGGGCAACCGCTATCTGAACGGCTACAGCAATGACGAGGCGCAGTACCGGGCGTTGATGGACGCCGGCGTGCTCTTTGGCAAAACATACAGCCTGACGCCAGGCGTGGCGCTGTCGGCGCAGCAGATGGCCCTGTTAAGCAGCGATATGGTCTGGCTGGTGACGCAGACGGTTAGCCTGCCGGACGGCAGCACGCAACAGGTTCTGGTGCCGCAGCTGTATGCCCGCGTGAAACCGGGCGACCTGGACGGCAGCGGTGCGCTGCTGTCGGGCAACGGCGTGTCGCTGGCGGTCAGCAACGATCTGACCAACAGCGGGCACATTACCGGCCGGACGGTGACCCAACTGACGGCGGATAACCTGAATAACAGCGGCTTTATCGGCGGTGATAAGGTTGACCTGCGTGCCCGCACCGACATCAACAACATTGGCGGCACGCTGCAGGGCGGCAGTAGTCTGACCGCCATTGCCGGGCGCGACCTTAACAGCATCAGCACGCTGGGCGGCAGCGCGGGCAACATCACCTTTGACCGTCCGGCGGGCATTTACGTGCAGGGTGAAAACGGCACGCTCGGCCTGCAGGCGATGAATGATATCAACCTGACCGCGGCGCAAATCAGTAACGCTGGCGCGGGCAGCCAGACGCAGATTATTGCCGGGCACGACCTCAACCTGAACACCCTGACCACCACGGGCAGCGAAAGCGGCGACTGGGGCGGCGGCAATTCACGCAGCCTGACGCAGAGCATGGAGGTGGGCAGCCAGATTAACGGCGGCGGCGACGTGTCGCTGCTGGCTGGCAACGACCTTAACGCGCGCGCGGCGGCGGTTACCGCGCAGGACAGCCTCAGCGCGGTGGCGGGCAACGACCTTAATCTGACCAGCGGCAATGCGACTTACCACCTGACGGAAGACAGCCACCAGAGCAGCGGCGGGTTGCTGTCGCGGAAATCGGTCACCACTCACGACGAGGTGCAGAGTCAGACCGCGATCGGTAGCAGCTTCAGCGGCGACAGCGTGTCGCTGCAGGCGGGGCGCGATCTGACACTCAGCGGCAGCAATGTTGTTGGTACCAATGACGTGGCGCTGTCGGCAGGCCGCGATCTGACCCTCACCACCGCAGAAGAAATGCGGCAGGAAAATCACCAGTATAAAGAAACCAAAAGCGGGCTGTCCGGCACCGGAGGCATCGGCTTCACGGCCGGCAGCAGCTCACTGAAGGTGACCGACGATGCGTTATCCCACAGCAGCGCGGGCAGCACGGTGGGAAGCACCAACGGCAATGTCAGCCTGACCGCCGGCAACACCTTGACGGTGAAAGGCTCTGACCTGCTGGCCGCTCAGGATCTGACTCTGAGCGGCAGCGAGGTGAATATCCTCGCGGCCGAAAATCAGAGCACGCAGAAGCACACCGTGGAGCAGAAGCAGAGCGGCCTGACGCTGGCGCTGTCGGGCGTGGTGGGCAGCGCAATCAATTCGGCGGTGACCATGGCAACCGATGCCGGCAGTGAAACCAGCGGGCGGCTTGCGGTGCTCAAGGGGATGCAGGCTGCACTGACCGGGGTTCAGGCTTATCAGGGGGCGTCACTGGCAGAGGCCGGGGGAAGCGCGGGAAGCCTGGTGGGGGTTAACCTGTCGTATGGCAGCCAGTCGTCAAAATCTGAACAGACGATGACGCAGAACCAACACCAGGGCAGCCAGCTGACGGAATCGGAAAGGCAGACGGTAAGCGCGCTGGCAACGCTGGTCGCAGGTCTTTCAGGTGGGTTGATCGGAGACAGCAGTGCGGATGCTGTATCTGCAGCCCAGTCGGGCGAAACGACGGTTGAGAATAATCTAATGGCTGGGAATGAGCAGTCGCAGGCGAAGTTTGTACAAGAACACGGTAAGGATGTGCTGTCCTGTTCAGATAATCCAACATCAGCCAGCTGCCAGCGTGGTGAGGCGGTTAATAAAGCGATTGCTGGCGCGTTGGCAACTGGAGGCGTGGCATCTATAACTGCGCCAGCACAGGCGATGTGGGCGCTGGGTGCAGGGCTTAACACAGTTGCTCAGTACGCCGATGATGGTACGGGGAACCCGGTAAACTCAATTGTGGCTGGCTGGACAAACGTTATCACCATCGGAAATGGGTGACAGGCGGTTGGAATCCTAAGTTTAATCCTGAGCTTTTAAAATATACCGAAGTTGAAGGACCACTGGGGATCTCTAAGTAAATGCTACCGAGAAAATTCCCCGTAGCATAGGAAATATTGGAGCTTAAGCAATTTCAGAGGGGAGCGCAAAAGCTGCTGAGAAGGCACGCAAAAAATCAGGAGAGGTAAATGAAAAATGATCTTAATCTCAGGGTGATTCAATCATTGTTTAACTTAGTTGCCACTGTGGTTTTTATAATTGTTGTTTCTGTTATAGGAAAGGTTTTTTTCTCATTACTACTTTGGCTCTTTGGGGAAGGGTTTGTTATCACCTCGCAGGATGTTTACACGGAATAAAAGTTGGATCTTATACAGGAGGTGTCGGGGGGCGGGGCTTGCCTTACTTAGTTTTTTTAAAGTAATAAAATTTTAAACTTTTGGCATTTTTTAATACCACTTGGTTAAGAGGTTGTTACTTCTATTAGCCAATATCCATGACCAAACAAAAAGCCTTGACACTACAACGGCTAAGTTCCACAGTTCGGCTGCCCGGGGATTGGGTGGGGTTGACCCAGGCGGTTTCTACAACGGGAAGTAAAGTTCCCGGTAAGAGAACCCCGCATTAATATTCCTGAAAGGAATGATGAGCACAATTTTTATTAATTAAGGATGATTTATGAAAACAACGATTATCTCTCTGGCTATTTTAACTGCCATTAGTACCGCGACTGTTGTGCACGCCGCAGCCCACACCATCACCCTGGGATATGCGCAAAGCAAAGTACAGGATTTTAAAAACATCCAGGGGGTTAATGCGAAATATCGCTACGAGTGGAACTCTCCTCTCAGTATCATAACCTCATTTACCTATTGGAATGGCAGTAATGACGGTCATTATTCAAACGTCAATAATACTATCTATCCAGAAGTTGATGTAAAGTATTATTCTTTAGCCGTCGGTCCGGCATATCGTATCAATGACTTTTTCAGTCTCTATGGTTTAGTTGGCGTGAACTATAACAAAGTTAATTACAGCTATGACTTGGAAAAATTTGGCCTGGGAAATTCAAGCAGTACGAGTGACAATAAATCTACCAACCTGATGTATGGCGCGGGTGTGCAAATCAACCCATGGAATAATCTCACCATCGACGTGGGTTATGAGGGTTCAAGAGTCACAGACGGCGTTACGGACTACGCAGTGAATGGATTTAATGTGGGTGTTGGCTACCGCTTTTAAGTCGCGAGCGCACTGTTAAGAAGAATCCGGCCATGTGCCGGATTTTTTCTGCGCTTTTAGGGTATTAATCGCTAAAAGATAACGCTCAGCCAAATGATGATCGTCATCACCACGGCGACTAACTGTGCCGCACCGCCAATATCTTTGGCGCGTTTAGAGAGGGGATGAATCTCTAAAGAGATACGATCAACCACCGTTTCAATGGCGGTATTCAACAATTCCACGATCAGCAAAATAAAGCAGGTGGCAATTAACAGCAGTCTTTCTGTTTTTGTGATGTCCAGAAAAAATGTAATGATCAGTAAGAATGCGTTAATGATGATGAGTTGGCGAAAAGCATCCTCGGTGAAGATGGCATCTTTCAAACCTTCCCAGGAATTATTGACGCTGCTGATGAAGCGATTGATGCCTTTTTTCTTTTCAAAGGACATGCGTTTACTCTTATAAATGAGTTTGAATTACCCTACCGAATTAATAACGTCAGGTGAGTTATTTGGGGCTTTTAATGATTAATTATTTTAATTAATCATCTCCCGGCGATATTCACTTACAGTACAGTGCCACATGGCCGGCTGCGGGTAAGCAACACCGCCGCGAGAGTCGACGGTAAATAGCGTCTGCAGATGGCTCAGAGCGTCTTTTCAAACAGGCGATAGCGCTTATAGGGCACCGCACCAATGCGCTCCAGAATCGTTCGCATGCCGGTGTTGGATTCCAGGATCCACGACATCTCCAGCGCATCAATATTGCGTTTTGCAAAGGGATCTCGTAACGCCTCAATCAGCAACAGCGCCATAATTGGCCCCATCCGACTGAACTGGAAATCATGGCGAACCCCCATCAATGGCACCCGCGCTGTGCGCACGCCGCTGACCTTCAGTCGCCATAACAGTTTTGCCCAGCCGAAGGGGAATAGACGGCCCTCTAAGCCAGCGATAGCCTCGTTAATATTTGGCAGGCCAACGATAAATGCGCAGGGCAACGAATCCACTTCGGCGATATAAATCATGTCGTCAG
This sequence comes from Erwinia billingiae Eb661, assembly GCF_000196615.1. NCBI lineage: Bacteria > Pseudomonadati > Pseudomonadota > Gammaproteobacteria > Enterobacterales > Erwiniaceae > Erwinia > Erwinia billingiae. The sequence goes on along the minus strand of NC_014306.1, from coordinate 4,135,549 downwards.
GCACCAGATATTTCAGCTGATCGCCCATGGTGGCGAATTCGTGTTCCGTGAAGGGCACAAACCCCCAGTTATTCTGCCAACCGGAGTTGAAGATTTCCCGCAGCACCTGCATTTCTTCGGCAAACTTCTTACGATTAAGGCGACGAATGCTCACCTTTTTTCTCATCTGAGACATCAGCTTAGTCAGCGAAGGTTCAAAATGCAGATCGGTGCGTTTCATCCAATAGGCCAACAGATCAATGCCTTGTGCATAGCCTTGCTGTTCAAGGTAATTAGCGTAATAGGTTTTGCCGTGCGTCATCAGAGCAGAAGGCGGCGTATTAAATCCCTCGATTAATAAGCCGCTTTCCTGGTTGATATTCATGCTGAAAGGGCCGGTAATCTTTACCGCCCCTTTTGACTTCAGCCAGGCTTCGGCGGCCGCGAATAACGCCTCGAAAACCGCCGGATCGTCAATCGCATCAATCATGCCGAAATGCCCGGTATCCTGGCCATAACGTTCACGATGCAGACTGTCGATTTGTGCAGTAATTCTCCCGACAACCTTACCGTCTTTTTTCGCCAGAAACGCCTGCCACTCAATATGTTCAACGCTTGGGTTTTTCTTTGAAAGATGCTCCTCACGCTCAATAAACAGCGGATCAATCCAGTTGGGATCGTCGCGGTACAGTGAGGAGGGAAAAGCGATAAATGCCTTCAGATCGCGCTTGTCAGCGACTTTTTCAATGTGAATCATAAAAAACCTTTAATTATTTTCGTCTGTTCGAAGAAGCCCGTGGCTATCTGGCAGGCAATATTGAGTGCTTTACGCGATGAATAAACAGAACTGAATACTGATGCGTTTGATGGCAAAAGCATTATTTGTTAATAAGGATCCGGATTCACGCTGGGCAGTATTATTTTGAACATTACGTGCTTATGAAATTATTGGCAGAGTCCATCCGTTACTGGTTAAGCAATTTATGCTTTTGCGCTTTCGTGCTATTAGTTTTGTAAAGACCCGTGAGCGTTTTTAGTCTACTGAGTTTCTTTTGCTGGAGTGCGGCTATTTTTTATCACTTAATGCTTTTGTCATAATCATCGTGAATCAGCTATTCACTTTTAACCGGCTTCCGGCTACTGTTTATGAAGTGTTTAGGTTCAGTAATGAACATGTGAAGGTGCTGGAATATACCCTGGCATCCTGAATATGAATGCCAGTGAGACTCTTTTTCTTTAGTAATGGGTGGTTTGCGAATGCAAAACTGCCTGCGAAGCTAATGGCGGAATAAAAAGAGTTAAATAACGGATTATAAAAAATTTCATAATAAAACTTCAACTCTCTCGCCAACCCTGCCTGTCGCATTTGGTGATTTGAATCTATGGCTGATTTGTCTATGTCTGAAACACGCTCAACTCACTCTCTTCCTATGCGCTATGCCGATTTTGGCTCTCTGGTGGAGGCGTTAGATTACGCCGCCCAGGGGAGCACAGGAATGAACTTCTACGACCGGCGTAATCAACTGGTTTCCGTGCTGGAATACCGGACGCTCAAAGAGCGGGCGATAAGCGGCGCTCGTCGTTTGCTGTCGCTGGATCTGAAAAAAGGCGACCGCGTTGCGCTGATCGCAGAGACCAGCGTCGGTTTTGTCGAAGCGTTCTTTGCCTGCCAGTATGCCGGCTTAGTCGCGGTTCCGTTGGCCATTCCGATGGGCATCGGCCAGCGGGCGTCGTATATCGTCAAGCTGAAAGGATTGATTTCCAGCTGCGCGCCGGCGGCGATTATTAGCAGTGACGAGTGGGTGCCGTTAATCAGCTCAGCCACAGAGAATGCACCGCCTCCGCATATTCTCAGCAATGCCGAATTCAATGCCCTGCCGGAACGGGATATTGCGTTAACAAAACCGTCCGCCGACGATATTGCCTACCTGCAATATACCTCCGGCAGCACGCGTTTCCCGCGCGGCGTGATTATTACCCAGCGTTCCGTGATGGCCAATCTGCAGGTTATCAGCCATGACGGCATTAAATTACGCGCTGGCGACCGCTGCGTGTCCTGGCTGCCGTTTTATCACGATATGGGGCTGGTCGGTTTTCTGCTAACGCCAGTGGCGACGCAGCTTTCAGTGGATTATCTGCGGACGCAAGATTTCGCCATGCGGCCTTTACAGTGGTTAAAGCTGATCGATAAAAACCGTGGCACGGTCACCGTCGCGCCACCTTTTGGCTACGATCTGTGCCTGCGTCGCAGCAACATGAAAGAGCTGGCCGGGCTGGATCTTTCCAGCTGGCGCGTGGCCGGCGTCGGCGCGGAACCTATTCCTGCCGAGCTGCTTAAGCAGTTCGGGGAGCATTTCAGCGATCTTCATTTCGACCCTGACGCTTTTATGCCTTGCTACGGCTTAGCTGAAAACACTTTGGCGGTGAGTTTCTCGGAAGAGAACGCCGGTGCGCAAATTCATGAGATCGACCGCGAAGTGCTGGAATACGAAGGCCGCGCCGTCGCGCCAGGCAAAAATACGCTGGCCACCTCCTCATTTGTGAATTGCGGCAAGGCGTTGCCTGGTCATCGCATTGATATTCGCAGTGAGAATGGATCGGTGTTGCCGGAACATCAGGTCGGGCATATTTATATCGCCGGCCCCAGCCTGATGAACGGTTATTTCCGTGACGATGTCTCGCAGCAAATGATCAAGGCGACGGGCTGGATGGATACCGGCGATTTGGGTTATCTGTCAGGCGGAAACCTTTACGTCACCGGCCGCAAGAAAGACTTAATTATTATTCGTGGCCGTAATATCTGGCCGCAGGATATTGAATACGTTGCCGAAGCGGAGCCGGAAATTCACGCCGGCGATGCAATTGCGTTTGTCACCGAAGAGCACGGCGAGGGCGCCAGAATTATTTTGCAGATCCAGTGCAGGATCGGTTCTGAGGAGCGCCGTGAGCAAATTGTTCACTCGCTGTCGGCCAGCATTCAAAGCGAATTCGGCGTGGCGGTGGATATCGAACTTTTGCCGCCTCACAGTATTCCACGCACTTCCTCGGGTAAACCGGCGCGAGCAGAAGCCAAAAAGCGCTGGTTATCCGCCGCCCTTTATCCTGCTGTGCAGTTGGCTGGGCTGGCCTGATGAGCACCACGGTCGCAGTGACGGGCGCAACGGGTTTCATTGGGAAACACATCGTCGGGAATCTGCTGTCGCGGGGCTTCAGGGTGCGGGCCTTAACCCGCACGCCGCAACCCTCCACCGATGACAATCTGGTGTGGATCCAGGGCTCGCTGGAAGATCAGGCTTCACTCTGGGAGCTGGTGCGCGGTGCGACCAGTGTCGTTCACTGCGCGGGGCAGGTGCGGGGCAGTTCGCAAGATACCTTCACTCAATGCAACGTTAACGGCAGCGTCGGCCTGATGCAGGCGGCCCGGTTAAGCGGCAGCTGTAAGCGATTCCTGTTTATGTCGTCTCTGGCAGCCCGCCATCCTCAGCTGTCCTGGTATGCGCGATCGAAATTTGTCGCCGAGCGCGAGCTGACCTCAATGGCCGTTGGCATGTCTCTGGGCATATTTCGCCCGACGGCTGTTTACGGGCCTGGTGATAAAGAGCTGAAACCGGTTTTCGACTGGCTGTTACGCGGCGTGCTTCCCCGGCTGGGCTCACCCGAAGCGAAGCTGTCGTTTCTGCACGTCAGCGATCTTGCCGAAGCCGTCAGCCAGTGGCTGGTTGCCGACGTGCCGGAGACGCAAACCTGCGAACTCTGTGATGGCGTGCAGGGCGGATACAACTGGCTGCGATTGAAGGCGATCGGTTCAGCGGTGCGCGGAGGTCCGGTGCGGCTGCTGGGCGTGCCGTTGCCAGCGCTTAAATTCTTCGCCGACGTCAGTATGTTGTGGAACCGGCTGGCCAGAACTGAGCCGATGCTGACGCACAGCAAAATCCGCGAATTAACCCATCAGGACTGGTCGGCAAGCAACACATCTTTATCTGAAACCATTCACTGGTTTCCAGAGGTCAGTCTGGAACGCGCGCTGCGTGAAAGACTGTTTTAATTCTTACGAGTAGAGGTTTTCAACGTTCTTATGCTAAATCGCGACGAAGTGATGGATTATATTCTTACCTGCTTACAGGACATCGTAAAGGGCGGGGTGGATGTCAGGCCGGACAGCGATCTCGTTAACGATCTTGGCCTGGAATCCATCAGAGTGCTGGATTTGCTGATGATGCTGGAAGACAAACTGGATATTTCTATTCCGATTAATATTCTGCTGGATGTCAGAACGCCTGAGCAATTGCTTGTCGCGCTGCAACCTCACCTGGAGAGCGCCAATGGGTCTGTATGATAAGTTTTCACGCCTCGCGGGTGAGCGTGAGCAATTCCAGACGTCCGGACTGAATCCTTTTGGAACCTGTATCGATGAGATTTACTCCGCGACGGAAGGGCGCATTGGCGACCAGAAAATTGTGCTGGCCGGAACCAACAATTACCTTGGACTGACCTTTGATGCGCAGGCCATTGCTGATGGTCAGGCCGCTTTAGCCCTGCAGGGAACCGGCACCACCGGCTCGCGTATGGCAAACGGCAGCTACGGTTCACACCTGGCACTGGAGCAGGAGCTGGCGACCTTTTTCAACCGCCCCTGTGCCATCGTTTTCTCCACGGGCTATACCGCTAACCTCGCCGTCATCAGCACCCTTGCGGGCCCTGGCGCGGTGGTGCTGATTGATGCCGACAGCCACGCCAGTATTTATGATGCCTGTGCGTTGGGCGGCGCTGAAATTATTCGTTTCCGTCACAACGATGCTAACGATCTGGAACGCCGGATGGTCCGTCTGGGCGAACGGGCAAAAGAGGCGATCATCATCGTCGAAGGCATTTACAGCATGCTCGGCGACGTGGCTCCACTGGTGGAAATTGTCGATATCAAGCGCCGGTTTGGCGGGTATTTGCTGGTCGACGAAGCCCATTCCTTCGGCGTGATGGGCGAAAACGGTCGCGGTCTGGCCGAAGAGCTGGGTGTGGAAGAAGAGGTCGATATTATCCTCGGCACCTTCAGCAAAAGCCTGGCCTCGATTGGTGGCTTTGCCGTGGGCAGTAAAGCCATGGACGTGCTGCGCTACAGCAGTCGCCCCTATATTTTCACCGCGTCACCTTCGCCATCCAGCATTGCTTCGGTGCGTGCCTCCCTGCAGAAAATCGCGCAGCAGCCTGAATTACGCAAAAAGCTGTGGAGCAATGCCAACCGTCTTTATAACGGGCTGGCGCAGATTGGTTATGAGCTGGGGCCACGGATCAGTCCGGTGGTGCCGGTGATGATCGGCTCGAAAGAAGATGGCCTGAATTTCTGGCGCGATCTGATAGCGAAAGGGGTTTACGTCAACCTGGTTCTGCCGCCGGCGGCGCCGTCTGGCGTCACGCTGCTGCGCTGTAGCGTCAATGCGGCACACAGTGATGAAGAGATCGATAAAATCATTCAGGCGTTTGCGGAACTGAAAAAGTAACCGCGCATTCCCTGCTCATGCATGAGCAGGGAATGCAGGATGAAAGCGGAGGTTATTGCGAGTGGGCGACCGACTCACCTTCATAAACCGGCACATAACCCTGGGCGGCCATGAATTCAGCGATAGCTTTTTCCGCCGCGGCAATCACCTGATCGACAGGTTTATTGGCATCAATATCAACCAGCTGTGCGCCTTCAAAAGTCAGTAGCGGTGTGGCAGCCACTTTTTTGCTGAGTTGTTCGCGGCGGTGATCGGGCTTACGTGCACAGGCCACATCGAGATCAACATTCAGTTTGATCACCAGGTCCGGCTTATGTGCGGCCATCCACCTGAAGGCAGAACGCTCGCGCCCGGCCATCCATTTTACCAGGCCGTTGCCTTTGGTGTCTGGCGGGAACACCGTTCCGTCATAGGCACCGGGAATTTGCGCCTGAGGAAAACGGTCGGTTAAGACCATCAGCCCTTGTCGACGATAAGCCAGCATGCGGCGAAAACGTAATAAACGGCGAACGACAAAGGTCATTATCACCACCGACGGCAACAGACCCAGTTTGGTCTTTTTCGTTTTGACTTTTTTGGTATTGCGCTCAATAGCGCGTTCGAAGGATTTGCCCATTAATGGCAGTTGTGAAACGGCGCGTCCGACATTACCGGCCTGTTTACCGAGGTGAACCCTTACCGCAGGACCATATTTTTTGACATGGACAATCAGATGTTCGCAGACAGTAGACTTTCCGGAACCATCACTGCCAATTACCGCAATAAGCGGCGGGAGTCTGGAGGTCATAATACCTTGCTCTTTATCAACACTGAATGAAATGTACCATTTTGACCGCAAGAAGTCGTTAGCGCGCCATGGTTATAAAATGCTAATTGTTGACGGGTCTGGGTACGGGAAATTAAATCAGGCGGTTGGGTTTTTACTGAGTGATTTATTCTGTTTTTGATCGGGTAAATATACGTATCAGGGCATGAGTTTGTGAATTTTAGAGCACGAAATAATAAGAAAAATAGCATCAAAAGACGGTTGAGATGCCCGCTTGGCCGGTATTTAACAATACCTGCTACCCGGCGATAAATGACTTGAACCCATAGAGGAACAGAATAAAATGGCTTTTTTACCTGTGGATAGCTTGTTGTGCGCCAGAAAATAAATTCCCAGTCGCGTTATTCCCCGGTGCGCGTAATCGCTATTACAGGTTGTGATGGTTCCGGAAAATCGACGTTAGCTGCCAGTCTGGTTAAGCACTTCTCTTCGCAACAGCCGACGGAATTTCTCTATCTCGGTCAGTCATCAGGATTGATAGGAAAGTGGATCGCCGATCTGCCAATAATTGGTGCGCCGTTTGGCCGCTATTTGCTGAAGAAATCCGATCGCGTTCACCAGCGTCCTGCCACGCCTCCCGGCAATGTTACCGCGCTGGTGATTTTTCTGCTCTCGTTCTGGCGAGCTTATAAGTTTCGGAAAATGCTAAGAAAAAATCGCCCGGGTCAGTTGCTGATCGCCGATCGCTACCCGCAGGCCGAAGTGCCAGGTTTTCGTTTTGATGGACCGCAGTTGGCCAAAACCCACGGCGGAAATCGCTGGATTGGCTGGCTCAGAAATAAAGAGCAAAAGCTCTACCAATGGATGGCCTCATATCCGCCATTATTATTAATCCGTCTGGATATTGATGCGCAGACCGCGCATGCCCGCAAACCCGATCATTCGCTCGCCGCCCTGCACGAGAAAATTGCCGTTATTCCGCATCTGAACTTCAATGGCGCAACCATTCTCGATCTCGATGGCAGAGAGCCGGAGAATAAAATTCTGGATGAATCATTACGTGCGATTCAGGCCTCATTAACCTATTCAGAGACAGAGTTATTTCATGACCATCATGCTGAAGAAAATTAACACCGAGCGTGCAGAAGATGACGTGGATGAGTGTTATTCCTGTATTTCGGGGCTTATTGCGGTTGTCGGCAGTGACGGTACCGGAAAATCCACGCTGACGGCTGATTTAGTCAGGAATTTGCAAAAGCAAAGGGTAACTGAACGCCGTTATTTAGGCCTGATATCCGGTGAGGATGGCGATAAAATTAAACGATTACCGGTTATTGGTGTCTGGCTTGAACGTCGGCTGGCGGCAAAGTCGGATAAAACCCAGCGCATGAGTAATAAGCCTCCGGCACTGTGGGCGGCTCTGATCATGTACGGTTTTTCATTGTGGCGTTCGTCTAATTTACAGAAAGCGATCCGCCTGGCGCAGAGCGGCGTACTGGTGATCAGCGATCGTTATCCTCAGGCTGAAATATCGGGTTTTTATTATGATGGTCCCGGCATTGGCGTGGAACGGGCCAAAGGCTGGTTAATGAGCCGACTGGCCGAAAGTGAGCGACGCTTATATCAGCAGATGGCGCTGATTCGTCCGCAGCTTATTTTGCGTCTGGATATTGATGTGGATACCGCCTATGCGCGTAAACCGGACCACAGTTATGAAGAGTTAGAAGATAAAATTTCTGCCATGGTCAGAATTCAGTACAACGGTTCGCGCATTATCGAACTGGATGCCCGCGCGCCTTACGATGAAGTGTTGGCGAAAGCGCTGGATTCGATCACGGCTGTTGCCGCCGGTTCCACATCATGAAGCACTGGTTTAAGGATGGCGCCTTTCGCACGATGCTGAAAAATGCCGCTTATCTGGGATCCGGCAGTGTGGCAAGTGCCTTGCTGGGCCTGGTGGCGCTTTCCTGTGCCGGCAAAGGCATGTCGACAGAAATGTTTGGCGTACTGGTGGTTATTCAGGCCTATACCAAAGCGGTCAGTGATTTAATTAAGTTCCAGACCTGGCAATTCGTGGTGCAATTCGGCACTCCGGCACTGGAAGGCAAGAATATCTCCCGCTTCCGCGACGTGATTTCATTCTCTTTCGGGCTCGATATCCTTAGCAGCGTCGTGGCTGTATTGGGTGGAATGGCGCTGCTGCCTTTCCTTTCTCACTCGCTGGGACTGGATACTCACAGCCTGTGGCTGGCGGTGCTTTACTGCACGTTAATTCCGTCGATGACCTCGTCCACGCCGACCGGTATTTTGCGGGCGTTTAACCGCTTCGACTTAATTGCCGTACAGCAGGCGATTAAGCCGTTCCTGCAGGCGGTCGGCAGTCTCTTCTGCTTCTATTTCGAGCTGGGTTTCCCCGGCTTTATTATTACCTGGTACGTTTCCAACCTGATCGGTGGCTCGCTGTTTTGGTGGTTCGCCGCGCGCGAGTTGCGATCCAGAGAGATTCATAATGCGTTAACTCCCCGACTGATGAACACCGCTCGCCGGATTGAAGGCGCGTGGGACTTTGTCTGGACAACCAATTTCGCCCATACGATTTGGGCGGCGCGAAACTCCTGCAGTACGGTGTTGGTTGGGATCGTTTTAGGTCCGGCGGCGGCCGGCCTGTTTAAAATTGCGCTGACCTTCTTTGATGCCACCGGCACGCCCGCCAAGCTGATGGAGAAAAGCTTTTACCCTGAAATCATGCGCCTCGATCCGCGCACCAGCAAGCCGTGGCAGCTCGGCCTGCGCTCCGCGCTGTTTGCCGGTGGAATCGGGGTGGCGGTGGCCGTGCTGGTGCTGGTCGTCGGCAAGCCGCTTATTTCCGTGGTCTTCGGCTATAAATATTTGCAGGCCTATGACCTGATGCAAATTATGCTCGGTGCGATCATCGTTTCTATGCTGGGCTTCCCGCAAGAATCCTTGCTGTTTATGGCGGGCAAGCAGCGGGCATTCCTGATTGTGCAGACGATTTCTTCGGCCTGTTATATTGCGCTGCTGATCGGCATGTCGCACTTTTTCGGCGTTCAGGGCGCGGCGCTTGCCTATTTTGCTGGGCAATCCTTAGACGTATTATTAACGATGATCCCGACGTTACATGCCTGGCGCCATCGCAATGCCCTGCGGTTTACCCTGCCTCAAGAGAGCCAACAAAATGGATAATAGCTGGAAGAAATTTCCTGTAGAAACCACGGAGTTATTATTTGCCGCGGTGGAAGAGGATGACATCGTTGACGCGAATTTCAGTCTGCCGCAGCAGATCGCTTTGCCATGCTCTCAGGAAGGACTGGGAAATAATTATGCGCTCTGCCTGCAATTTTGGGAGGACGGCTTCACCCGTGAGGAGTTACTGGGTCTGGTTAATGATTTCCTCCGGGGATGCGAAATGTCGGCGTCGACGCGTTTACGCTACAAATATATTCGCGCGCGCTATAAGCATTTACGTTTTGCTCAGCGCCTGTACGGTAAAAAACATCAGTCGGGCCATCTGTTCCATCTGACCACCGTGCTTCTTGGCCACTTCCAGGATGCGTTCCGTAATGGCAATAAAAAGAACCTGAATCTCTACGGCAATATTCTGCGGGTGTTCCTCAGCAAGCCGATCTGGTCACAGGTCAGCTATGGCCTGCGTCATTTAGAGTTAGAAACCGAAAGCGGATTTATTGCCTATCGTCAGGATCAGTTGCGGCAACTGCAAACGTTGATTGCCAACCCGATGCTGACCGGCAAAGAGTTTCACGACGTCCGCAAAATCGTCAGTCAGCAGGTGTCCTTTTACGACACCCTCAGATCCCTCGATCCTGATAACGTCGAAGCGCGGAAAATTTCCCGCTTTATGGCCGCCATTAACGGGCTGATGGGTGACCGGCATGATGTGATGGTGGCCGACAAGCTGTCTGGCGGTAAATCCTACGACGCGCCTGCGGTGTTGGATATCGATATCCGCCAGCGGCTGGAATCCCTGCTCGCCAGGTTTCACGCGCAGTGATCAACGCCGGGATGCTGGGCAAGCTGTTGACCCTGGTCTTGCTGTTGCTGCCGTTGGCGGCCTCCGCTCATAACTTTGTTTATGGCCAACCCGTTGCGCCCGTGGCTATCGCCGACCGTGGCGAGTTGATCCTCAGGGAAGGGGAATTCAGCTATCAAAACTGGAACAGCGGCGAACTGGCGGGAAAGGTGCGGGTTGTGCAGTACATCGCGGGCCGTACGTCGGCGAAAAAGAAAAACTCGCTGCTGATCACCGCCGTTAAAGAGGCACAGTTTCCCGAGGATCGCTTCCAGCCCACCACCATCGTCAACACCGATGACGCGATCCCCGGCTCCGGTTTCTTCGTCCGCGGGAAGATTGAGAAGAACAAAAGGAATTATCCCTGGGCACAGTTCGTTGTCGACAGCGACGGCATCGGGCGGAAAACCTGGCAGCTGCCTGAAGAGAGCTCCACCATTTTAGTGCTCGATCGGGAAGGGCGCGTACGTTGGGCCAAGGATGGGTCGCTGAGCCCAACCGAAGTCAGCGATGTGATCGGCCTGGTGCAAAAGCTGATCGGCAGCGGCCAATCATGATGTGCAACCTGACGATGAGCCCTGTTGAGAAAAGCGGCTGGCCGGGCGCGAAAGGAGAACCGTTGTGTCGCTGATTGAACGCTATATCACGGTTGAAATTCGTCGACTGGTGATGGTTATCGTCGGTTTTCTGGTGGTGATGTTCGCCAGTTATTCCGCACAGCGCTACCTGACCGATGCCGCTAATGGCACACTTGCGCTGCAGGTGGTGTTTGATGTCGTCTGCTACAAAGTATTGATTGCGCTGGAGATGCTGCTGCCGGTTGGACTGTATGTTGCCACGGCCGTCGCGCTGGGCCAGCTTTACACTGACTCTGAAATCACCGCAATATTTGCGGCCGGTGCCAGCCCGGTTCGCCTGTATAAAGCGGTGCTGTTTTTAGCGATTCCACTGGCGGTGGTGGTGACGCTGCTGTCTCTTTACGGCCGTCCGTGGGCGTATGGCAATATCTACCGGCTGGAGCAACAGTCGCAGTCGGTGCTGGATGTCAGCCATTTACAGGCCAATAAATTTAACGTCAATGGCAGCGGCAGAATGGTGATGGCCAGCCGTATCGATCCCGCCAGCCATCAGCTTACCGACGCGTTGATTTACTCCCGCTCCGGGAAAAATACCAACCTGTACCGGGCGCATTCGGTGGTGGTCACCGATCCTTCTCCGGCCACTCCCAGCGTCAACCTGAGGAACGGCACCGCGTATGTGCTGGATCGCGAGGGCGCGCAGGACAATATGCAGCACTATCACAGCCTTAATATCGCGTTGAAACCCTTTATTGAAAGTCAGGAAGTCAGGCGTAAGTCGGCTCCCGTGGCCGATTTATGGTGCTCGTCGGATCCGGCGGATAAAGCAGAGCTGCAGTGGCGGGAAAGCCGCGGCCTCAGCACCCTACTGATGGTGCTGTTAGCCATTCCACTCAGCCGCACCAAACCGCGACAGGGACGTTACGCCACCTTGCTGCCGCTGACGCTGCTGTTTACCGCCATTTTTTATGGTGGCAACGTCTGCCGCACGCTGGTAGCCAACGGATCGCTGCCTGCCATCCCCGGCGTGTGGCTGGTTCCGCTGGTGATGCTGACTGGCCTGGCGTTTTGTCTGGCGCGCGATTTCTCACTGCTGCGGAAATTCTCCCGATGACTATTTTCAGCCGCTATCTGATGCGGAATATCTTTATCGGATTTGCTGCGGCCGCCGGTTTGCTGATCCCGCTGTTTACCACCTTCAACCTGATCAACGAACTGGATGATGTGGCCCCAGGCGGCTATCGCTGGACGCAGGCGCTGCTGGTTGTGGTGATGACCTTACCGCGTAGCCTGGTGGATCTTGCGCCCTTTATTGCCTTGCTGGGCGGCATTGTCGGGCTGGGACAGCTATCCAAAAGCCTGGAACTTACCGCTATCCGCACCGCCGGGTTTTCGATCTCCCGCATTGCGCGGGTAATGTTCTGCGCCGGGCTGGTGATGACTCTGACGCTCGGCGCGGTAGATGAGTGGGTGGCCGCTCCGTTGCAACAGCGGGCGTTGCAGATAAAGAATGTCGCAATGGCGAAAGCAGAAAGTGACTCAGACGCCGGAAATGCGCTGTGGGCCAGGAGTCAGGATGACTTTGTGACGGTGCAATCGTTGGATAATCGCAACCAGCCGGTGGGGATCGAAATCTTCAGCTGGCAGCCCGACCTGACGTTGAAGTCCTATATTTTTGCGCAGAGCGCGACCATCGCCGGAAAGGGCATGTGGACGCTGCACAACGTCACCGAAAAGCGCTGGGATAAGCAGCAGGAAACCGTCAATAACCTGCCAGAAATGCAGTGGCATTCGCTGTTTTCGGGTGAAGATTTGAAGAGGCTCACGTTACCCGCAGAAAGCTTCTCGGCCCGACAGCTCGCTGACTATATTGTCTATCTGCACAAAACCGGGCAGCCAAGCCTCGAGTATGAAAGTGCATTGTGGCAAAAAGCGGGGCGACCCATTTTGATTCTGGCGATGATCCTGCTGGCGGTTCCCTTCACCTTCAGCACGCCGCGTGCGCCGGGACTGGGAAGTCGCTTAGCGCTGGGCGTAATCGTCGGACTGGTGACCTGGATTGTTTACCAGATCGTTCTGAACCTCGGGATCCTGTTCTCAATCAATGCCCAGCTAACCACGCTGGTGCCGCCGGTATTATTGCTGGGGCTGGCGGTGGGGTTGATCTATCGCTTCGATCGGCGGCTAAAGTATTAGATACGGAGGCTGACAAACTGAGCAGACCGCTCCCTTGCCCTGGATCCCGCGTAAGAATGAGGAACACTCAATGATCACGTTATGCAAAGCCTGCGGTACATCTTATGAGATAACCGATTCCCCGCCAGCACAATGCAAGATATGCCAGGATGAACGACAGTATGTCCCCGCGACCGGGCAGCAATGGGTTGATTTTAATGCCCTTTGTGCTTCGCACAGCAATAAGTGGCAACAACACGACAGCGCTCTCCTCAGCATCCACACCGTGCCAAATTTTGCCATTGATCAGCGCGCATTTATTCTGCGTACACCTGAGGGCAATATTCTGTGGGACTGCATTGCCACGCTGGATGACGCCACGAAAACGTTAGTGGCCTCACTGGGAGGACTCAAGGCTATCGCGATATCGCATCCGCATTACTACACCACCATGCAAGATTGGGCTGAAGAATTTAACGCCCCCATTTACCTTCATGCCAGCGACCGTGAATGGGTGATGCGCGACAGCCCCTGGATTACCTTTTGGGAAGGCGACACCCTCGAGTTGACCGGTGATGTCCGCGTGATACGTCTTGGCGGGCATTTTGCGGGCGGCTGCGTTCTGCACTGGGCGCGAGAGGAGGGCATCGTGCTTTCCGGCGACATCGTCCAGGTAGCGCCTGGCGGGAAGGGCGTCTCCTTTATGTGGAGTTACCCTAATATGCTGCCGTTGCCCGCCGCAACGGTCAGCGACATCACTCAACGCCTGAGTTCGGTGAAATTTAAGAAACTTTATGGCGCGTTTGAAGGAAAGGATATTACTGCTAACGCAGACGAGATCGTGCGGCGTTCAGGCGAAAAGTATCTTCGCTGCCTCAGATAAACGGGCAGAAAATTACCAAAACCCCAAACTTTGTCCTCAGCGACGCTGATAAGGTTAACAGGCTGAGATGTTGCCCCCGTGACTGCGGGAGGGGTGGATGTCTTTTACGGGGACAGAAAAACATCAGTCCGGCAGGCAAATCACTGCACAACCGATTTGGTCTGTAAGGCGCACGCCCTCCGTGAAAACCGCGCCGGAGCTTCAACTCCCGGAGTTACGAATACACTACCGGTCTTCGTGCAGGCCTTGAGCGCTGGCAATTGCTGGCGCTTTTTTATTTTCATCCCCGCAAAACTACTTTATCGCTGACATCCGCTTTTAGCGGCAGGACACTGGAACGGCATTATTGTTGTTGTCTCAACAACCAACCAATGTTTCAGCAGCCTGAGAGAGACGCTTACGCGGTTGCCATCTAAAACTTCATGACCTGAGAGAAGTGCTGCTTTTGCAGTGGTCGATCCGCTCAACCTCTTAATGCGGATATCACCTGTGTGATGAGGTTCTTTGTACTGACCAGCCAACGTGGCATAGCTATCCGCGCTTCCTGACGGAAGGCATTTATCCGTCAGGGATGAATGTTTCTCCGCCACTATTTCCCACTCCTGGAGTAAACATCATGACTGCGACCACTACCAACAACGCTGCAAACAAAGCCAACACAACCTCCACCGAAGCTGAATACTTCAATCTCAACATCAAGGGCCTGGGGTATCTGAGCAACATTCGCAGAATTGAAACCTTGAATGGTGGCTTTCTTAGCGTGGTGATTAATGTGCTGAGTGGTACCGCTGACAGCCCTACCTATGTGCGCTTTGATGCCACTGTCGCGGGTAAGGAAGCAACGGACCTTATAAGCCGCTGCCAGCAAGCCGTAGACGAAGACCAGAGAATGCTACTTGGGTTTACCCTCAGCAACCTGACGTCTGACATTTTCACACTCAACAAAGGTGATCATGCAGGCGAACAGCGGGTTAGCCTGAAGGCCAGACTGATTAAGGTCGATTGGATCAAGATTGGTCAGGCGATGGTTTACAAAGCAGAAAAGACAGAACCTTCCTAACCTAATGAGAGAAAAGCGGAGAAAACATACTCTGCCGACTCATTCTAATAATTACGCCCCAATATCCCGGGGCGTAATTATCACCATATTCTACTTTATGTATTGAAGTCCATATTATTTTTAGAGAACAATACTATGCTAGCATTCTTGATAGCACGCGAAACTGATACATATAAAATACGCCTTGCCCTTTCTAACTTTTCATTTAACGTCACATTAAGATCAGATGTCAGAAGTTCAGAGAAAATATTTTTATCATGTAACATTGAATCCTCTAAAAAAATCAGAACGTTATCGAACTCAAGGCCTTTCGCTGAGTGGCATGTCATATAATCAATACCGGATAGTTTTGACTCACCGTGCAGATAATCCATCCAGTTTAAAAACTCATCAATATTAATATAAAGAAGTTCAGATAAAAAAACTGAACAATCAGCCACTCGTTTAAAATTAGATAATTCTAAAATGGTCGAATCAATGCTAGCGTTAGGATCAATCATTTTTTGCGGAAATAGAGATTCTATTATTTCTTTAGTTTTAGGTGAAATACTCCCATTTATATCCCTCCTGACACCATCAACATATTCAAGTAAAGTGCAATTTGAAAAACCTTGGAGAAATGATATGGCTTCACGAACCTCTTTCAGACTGAATTGACTTTTAGTTACAATCGGAAATAGCTCACTCAGAGATAAAGTTTTATTCCTAACAATAAGAAATAGAGGGAGCAAGATATTATGAAGGGTCATTGCCAGTCTACCCGCCTTCTTTAGCTCCCTAACTACAAACTCCTCATTAACCTTATTATGATAAGAGGGGTTTTCGGCAGTATAAATTTTAGAAACTAATTTATATATATTATCGAAATCACATAAGGTAGCGAGCATTTTGTTTTTAAGAACTAGGCACGCGAAAGAACTATCAGGAGACAAATGCCATTCACGCTTATGATCATTAATTATATCCATTATTATTGACTGTTCATTGCACTCTTCACCTAGTTGCTGGAATTTGACCTCGCCACCTTGTTTATTTTTATAGATAGAAGTTTGGATAATAGGTTGATGATTACCTCTTATTATATTAATGTAATTTATAATCTCATCAAATGATCGTCTATTAAAATCTTTATTTATTAAATTCAAACTTTCATAAAATGGTTTTTTGACTATATCCCACGAGAAAATGGTTTGCATCGGGTCGCCAAAAAAACCTAAAATAAATCAGTCACTTGAACCTTTTGAATACGTATAAATCTCAGAGAAAAAATCAATGATATCTGGGTTTGTATCTTGGCACTCATCGATGAAAACATAAGGATAAGCGTCAATTACCACTCTAGACAAACCTATGTTTTTTAATAATAATATTTTTGCATATTTAAGTAATGTATCATGCCCAATCACACTTAGATGTAGTATTTCAATATTTTGATTGGCTTTGTAAGTTATATCCTTATATTTAGGATCGCCAGTCTTTATTGAATCCAGACAGTTTTTATAATTCTTAATGGTCAGTAATATCTTTATTGCATCGTATACATCTTGTTTGTTGGACTTGATTGCTCTTAACAAGTCTATACCAATCACAGACTCTAAATAACTCCAATACGGCACGGCGGGGCCAAAAGCGACTTCATAGTAATTTATTTTATCTTCGCGTATTTTTTCAATTAAAAAATCTAGCTCTTCAATTGAAAGGCTTCTAAAGTTTTTATATGATTTATGTAAATCAGGATCGTGAAAAACTATATACTCTAATCTTTTTATTTCATCCCCAAGGAATGAAACATGGGTCTCAATCAACTCTTTGTTATAATTCTTCAATAAATCCCAAATAAAATAATGAATCGTTGAAACATAATAATGCTCTGAGGACGGCAACCGCTCGGCGATTTCATTTGTGGCGTTGTTAGTATATGTTATACATAGTATTTTTCTAGATGAATTATTTTTCTTAATAGCACATAATTGCCCTGCGTATTTAATGGCTTTAACTAACGCATATGTTTTCCCAGCACCTGCACCAGACTGGAAATAAAATGACTTTTCCTCATTAATTGAATGATAAATACTTTCAATTATTTCATGCTCTGTCTTTTCTTTTTCTGCGTCTAATTCATACATAGTCACCTCCTCTAACTTTACGCTTTTGACTTCCAAGCCACGACAATCCATTTATTATGTATGAAGGCAATTCTGGTTTAACATCTTCGCTAGTTAGTAATTCATAAATGATGGCGTTAGCAAATGCACTTTTACTGTCTGATAGTTTTTTCTGTATCTTGAATGAGTTCATCGCAAGAATGTGATGTTTTTCCTTTTCATCTGAAATAATATCTAAATAGTCCTTTCCAACAACTTTTAGTAAAACACCTCTTAATAAATCATTTCTATAATTTTTGAGAATCAACGCTTCTTCGAATGAAGTTGCATAATAACTCGCCTTATTTCCGTCAGGTATATCAAGAGATATTTTTTCCAACTGGTAAGCAAGATATATATTATCAGATATGTGATGCTCGGGGAAATTTATAACTTTTTTGCTTCCTAAGAAATGAGTTAAGGTAGAGTTTGTTGTTTCGATTGAATCATCCAATAATTCCATTTGCGGAAAATGTTCAGTAGTAATCTCCGAGCCATCATCTTGTATTATCACTTGTTTGAAAAGGGAGTTATCCCGTTTGAAATCTATGTCCGTTATTATCAATGTTGGAATATTTATTCTTTTCAGAAGGTTTGAATACACTTTTCTGTGCGCGCCATCAATTCTGAAAACTGAAATATTGCCTTTACTTAGGAACGTGTTTCTATCAATATAATAATTTATGACACGTTCTTCAGTTATTCCTTCAACTAAAATTATTGCATCAGAAAAGAAAAGCTCAGGAACTTGGTGTTTTACATGTTTTTTAATAAATTTAAAGTAATCAAATTCCTTGCCACCCTCGCAAAGATCATTATCGTTCAAAATTATACTCTCACTATTTCCTTTTGAACTATTAATGTAATTAATTTCATTGAATGTTCCGCTTCCATGAATAATACTATTCAATATATGTGAGGAGTGAGTAGTAACTACAATTTGGCTTTTAATTGAACTAATGTCTTTAGAGTTTAGTCCTAATATCTTTATCAAAGCCTCTTCAATATGACGAATGAAATTAACTTGCATCTGAGGATGCATAAAAACCTCAGGCTCCTCAATGCATAAAAGCTGGATTTTAAGCTGTTTTTCTTCATGCAAGCTTCTATTAGAATAATCAATTATTTCACTAATTATATTTATAAGATTCGCATATCCTAATCCGAATTGACCTTCAGGAATTAGATTTTCGCCATCACGGTGCTCATATGTTATGAGATCTCCCATTAATCTATCGAAAGTTAAGTTGGCTCTTAATTCAATACCTAGACTTTCATCAAGAATAATTGTGTTTAAAACTGATTCGACATTATCTTGATGACTTACTTTTATTTTTTCAGTAAGGCTGTGGTTATTCCCATCAACCAGATGCAAAATACTCTTTAGTTCATCTTTATTTTTCTCATACATGAACTTTATAATTCTATTGAAGGATTTTGCTAGTAGCCTTTGGTCATGAATATTATTCGCAACCTTAATGATCCGAAGGTCGATCAGGTTTTTCACCTTGGCCTTATCAATTAATTTATTATCTATATTCTTAATGACTCTTTTAAATTCCGTCTCTGATATCAAATCTAAAAAACGTCTAAAAAACTCATTATCATTGTAACCACTGTCTTTTTTTTCTTTAATTAAATCATCCACTGCATCCCGAAAAATTTCCTCATCATAAATTTTAAAGATTATCATTATATATGCTGTTGTATCTTTGGTATCATCTCTTGGGATACTACTCAATGATGATACATCTATGAATGGTGAGAAATTACTAGTGCTATCATTATTTATATCATCTAGGATGAACTCCATTTCGAATTTTATTTCCGGGTATATTGAAAAATCTGACGCAAGAAATGCAGAAAGAATCCGCCTCAAATAATTATGGTTAAAGTCATTTCCGTTTAATTTATCTGTATCTGAACATAATAATGCTAAGGAGTTTGTTATCGTTGTTTTACCTGAGTTGTTTTTTCCAATGACTACTGTTGTTGACGCAGCAACTGGTGATTGTTCAGGTGAGGTTTTCCCAGCTTTAACGAAACAGACTTTATTATTAGAATTGCTAAATTTCCTAAAATTATGAATAACTAAACTTTTTAGATACATACAGTTATTTCCTTATAGCACGCAAACAAATTGAATAATTTTTTTTACCTTTTTTTTATGCTAAGAACAAGAGGCATCAAGTGGCAGGATTTCAACCAATTGATAAACATGATCTTTTTTAAAGTCACTGGAACTGTAATTTGATTTAAGTCTGCACTCATGGTTAATTTTTTTAAGGAATTATTGTAAGTATACCGTTTAACCGGACCATTCACTTTTATAGATCTTCCGACATATTGATTATGTCCTTCGAGGAGATCACCATGCGAAAAGCCCGATTCACTGAACACCAAATCATCGCCGTTCTGAAATCCGTCGAAGCCGGACGCACCGTCAAAGATGTCTGCCGCGAAGCGGGAATATCTGAGGCCTCGTACTACAACTGGAAAGCAAAGTACGGCGGGATGGAAGCCTCTGATATCAAAAAGATGAAGGATCTTGAGGACGAAAATCGCCGTCTCAAACAAATGTTTGCCGATCTCAGTCTTGAATGCCGTGCACTGAAAGATGTCATCGAAAAAAAGCTTTAAAACCAGCGATAAAGCGTGAGCTCGTCAACTATCTGACCGCGCAGTTTACGATGAGCATACGCCAGGCATGCAGGACGTTATCGCTGAGCAGGACGGTGTATTGTTACCAGCCCGGTACCCGGCGTGATGAAGCGGTGATCCAGGTGCTGACCGGGTTGGCAGAGCGCTATCCCCGCTACGGCTTTAAGAAGCTTTTTCAGGTGCTGCGCAGGCAGGGGCACGTCTGGAACAACAAGCGCGTACACCGGATTTACTGTCTGCTGAAACTGAATTTTCGACGCAATGGTAAGCAACGTCTTACGGTGCGCAATCCGGCTCCGCTGGCAACGCCGGAAGCGCTCAATCAGAGCTGGTCTATCGATTTTATGCACAACGCGCTGGTCTGTGGTCGGCGTTTTCGGACCTTCAACGTGGTGGATGATTTTAACCGCGAGGCCCTTGCGATAGAAATCGATCTGAATATTCCTGCGCAACGAATGGTGCGGGTTCTGGACAGGATAGTGGCGAATCGCGGATATCCGCTGAAGATGCGGATGGATAACGGCCCGGAACTGATATCACTGGCTCTGGCGCAATGGGCTGAAGACCATGGTGTGATGCTGGAATTTATCAAGCCGGGTAAGCCGACACAGAACGCGTTTATTGAGAGGTTTAACAGGACGTACCGGACAGAAATACTGGACTTTTACCTGTTCAGAACGCTGAACGAAGCACGGGAAATCACAGAGCGCTGGCTGAATGAATACAACAGTGAGCGGCCCCATGAATCCCTGAATAACCTGACACCGTAAGAATACCGGCTGATGGCTGAGAAACCGGAAATCTCAAAAAGTGTGTGGAACTAAAGCTGGGATACTTACATATCCACCTATGGTGCTTGGCAGACTGTTAATCTTTCAATCCATGTGTTGGGAGGTACTAATACCGTTGCCGCACCTAGGTAAGCTAGTTGCAACCCAATTACATCTATTATTAATAACTTGAATGTTAAACATTTAAAGTTTGCTGCCGATAGTATATGACCATGAATATTTTGGATTTATTAAATGTTAACTACTTTACTAGCTGCACTTCCCATAGTCATCTCATTTCTCGTTTTTATGCAATCAATCAAAAAAGACAATATCGGATTGCTGAGTGAATTGTCTAAAGAAATATCTAGTGAACACCCTTGTCCTTATGTTGTTGAAAGCCTGATCAGTAAAATTCATCGCATGCGCCCAATACCTTTTACAGATGCATTGTTGATACTAAAAAAAGATAACTCATTTGAGATAATGTTAAATCTTTCTAGGTGTAGGGGGATATTGGAGTTAATTAAACCAGTTATAAATTGTGATGTTCTTGGTTTCGAATACACATGGCTTTTTGCAACATGGCCCCGCCGCATAGGTTGTATGGCTCTTTGTATGGCGGTAGTAGTTGCTTGTTTCTTTGGTACATTACATTATACGGAAGTCTTAGTGCATAACTATCAAGTAGCTAAAGCATTCCAGAAAAATGAACATCAGTTAATGATTAATGAATTTTTTATAATGGCAATTAATGCAATCAAGTTTTTCTTCGTTTTCGTTCTGTATATGGCATTCTCTATTCAACTTATTAAAATAGTTTTTTCCCATATACGAATGATGAAAATTAATGAACTTCTTGAAGAATAGTCAAATTTCATGCGGAGAATATTAGTCAGAGTGACAACAGTGCGCTAGCGTGAGTTCGCACACTGTTGCAAGCAATAAAACAGTACTAAGTTATGCCAGCGTTATGGTCTAGTGTAAGGTCTAATCACCTGCCTAATATTACCCTGACATGCTACCCGCAGATCAGTACATGCCGGTGTTAGCAACGCCCGCTTTTGGCTGTGAGTTCAACCGATGGATGCAACACACTGGTTAAAACGCTCTGCGGGTGATTCATAGTCTAGCGTTTTTCTTGGCCTCTCGTTGAGCTGCCTGGCAACACTGTTTAGTCTTTGCTGGCTGTGAACCGATAAGTCAGTTCCTTTTGGAAAATACTGCCTAAGCAATCTGTTCGTATTTTCATTGGAGCCGCGTTGCCAGGGAGATTGTGGATCACAAAAATAGACCTCAATTTCTGTTGCTACAGTAAAAAGGGTGTGATTAGTCATTTCCGCCCCTCGATCCCAAGTTAATGTTTTATAAAGTTCAACAGGCAGCTGCCGGGCTTGTTTGATTAGTGCGGATATGACTGTGGCTGTCTTGTTATCACTGATTTTGGCAAGCATAACAAAGCGGGAATGGCGTTCTACCATCGTGACAATATATGAGTTTTTAGAGCCCTGTATTAGGTCTCCCTCCCAGTGACCTGGTATAGCTCTGTCTGCAACATCAGATGGCCTTTCGCTGATGGGTATTGCATCCGGTATTGAGCCTAATCCCTTTCCTTTAAGTGATGTCGTTCTGGATTTACGTACTACTCTCCCGCTTCTTAGGCACTGCTGCAGCTCTTTTTTTAAAGCTCCCCGGGTTTGTATAAAAAGCGTTTTATAAATCGTTTCGTGTGACACCTGCATTTCCTGATTATCCGGATAACAGCGTTTAAGCCAACCGGCGATTTGTTCCGGCGACCAGTCCTGATACATCTTCTCTGCAATGATTTTACACAATGCGGGGCATCCAATTAGCTTGCAAGGTTTTGGCCTAAGGGCACTGTCCCACGCGTCCTTATCCGCTTTTGCAGCTCGGTAATGTTTTGCACCTCCATGCCTTTTGATCTCGCGGCTAATAGTTGAAGGGGCTCTTGATAATTTGTCGGCGATGTCCCTGATGCTACTTTTTGCTACCAGCCCCCTGGATATTTCCTCTCTTTCATCAAGTGAAAGAGCCAGCCGGTGTCGCTTTCTGACAGAAGGGCGATAACCACCAGTTTGGTGAATAGTGGGCATAACAGAAGAGTGATATCTGTCGAACATTCTGGCGATATCATGCAGGGAATCACCTTGCTTATACCTGTCCCAGATAATCGCTTTCTGTTCTGGCGTGTAGTAAATGCGCGTTCTTCGTTTCATGGCAACGTCCCCCCTTGTTTAAGGATAGCGTTGCGTCGACCCGTTGAACTCACCGCACTTAGCGGACATTATGGTGCTTCTTATCGAATTAGAGCATTGAACTCAAATGGCCGTTGAAATGATGTTCGCGGACATGGGGACATTACGATAAACCCTAAAGGATAATTCATATTTGTCATAGCAAAAACGATTCTTGGTGCAGATGAGGGGTAGCGATAATTGACAAAATCTGAGGTTGTGTTGACAGGTGTCGTGATGCTTGCAATTATTTACGCCAACGAGAAAAGGGCACTAGCGCTAACTAGTACCCTTTCTTGAAGACTTTTATGTTCAATCTTGGATGATGCATCTGCAAATGCAGTCACCGTTGCTTTGAACACCATCTTCGTTTAGACACCCGTTAGGCTTCTGAGACCTAACCAGCGTGCTTCGATGTATGGTGCCCGGACTCGGAATCGAACCAAGGACACGGGGATTTTCAATCCCCTGCTCTACCGACTGAGCTATCCGGGCAACGCGGCGCATTAAACCTTACTGGCAGCGGGGCGTCAATGGCTTTGTCGTCAAAACGCAACTGATTGCACTCTTTTCCATCAACCTGATGATGAAGTGATAATTTCCTGTGCAGTCAGTCGAAATTTTAAGCCGCACGCACCGTTGTTTTCCTGCACACCCGCACGTTTTCTCGTGCCTTAAAGGTTCTGGCGGCTAACCCACCTCAATCCAGCCGCTTGTCCACCGCGTCACGCAGGCGATACCAGCCGCTGACAAAGGGCACAAACCACGGGCGTCCATCGTACAGCGGAATGCGCTTAAAGGTGGGGCGATCGAACGACAGCGGACGCGGTTCCGTGCCTAGCACCTTCTGCGCCGTACGGTATCCCAGCCAGCTCATCAGCGCCACGCCGTTGCCGTTGCAGCCCACCGCAAAGCGCGCGTTGTCCATCACCCCGGCATAGGCGGTTTTATCGTGCGTCATGCCGACATAACCGCTCCAGGCGTGGCTGATTTTGTAGCCCGCCAATTCCGGCCAAATTGCCAACATCCTCTCGCGGATCTTAATCGCCGCGGTTTTATCGTCGCAGTCCATTATGCCAGGACGCGAGCCAAACAGCAGGCGCGTGCCGTCGGGAGAAGGGCGGGTATAGATCAGATCGCGGCGACTGTCGGTGATCATTCTGCCGCCGGGGATCAGCTTCGCCATCAGCTCGGGCGGTAGCGGTTCGGTGGCGATTTGATAGCTTTTCACCGGCACAATGCGCTTCGCCAGGTTCGGCGTGGCCAGCGTATCGGTATAACCGTTAGTTAGCACTAACACTTCTTGTGCAGTAATGGTGCCGCGCTCGGTGTTAACGATTTTGCCGCCATCGCGTGGCGTAATTGCGGTCACGCGCGCGTGAGAAAACAGAGTGGCACCCAACTGGCGGGCCAAATCGCGCAGCGCCTTATTGTATTTCCCTGGATGCACGCCGCCGTACTCATCGACCAGAATCCCACCGTGATAGAACTCAGAACCGATGATCGACGCCTGCTCTTTACGCTTCACCTTATGCACGGTCACGCCGGTCACCTGGTGCAGGATATCGCCCATCTGATACAGACTGTCGAGCTGCTTTTTGGTGTGCGCGCCAAAATAGCGACCGCCGATAAACAGGTCAGCATCCAGCTGCTCGCTTTTGACCAGCTGCTGAATAAAGTCGAAAGAGGCGATGGAGTCGGCAATCATCTTGCTGAACAGCTCGGGCGAGATGCCTTTGATAGCGCCCCCGACCACCAACTTCTGACCGCTGCTGATCATACCGCCGGTGCGGGTGCTGCCGCCGCTGCCGAGTTCGTTGGCGTCCAGCACCACCACTTTTTTGCCGTGACGTGCCAGCTCAATAGCGGCGTTCAGGCCGGCAAAGCCGGAGCCGACCACTACCACATCGGCGGTGGCCGGCAGAGGATCTAAAACCGTTTCAGGCGGCGCGGCTTCCCACCAGTACGGGCTGGTTTTGAAGTCGGCGGTAAAAAACTCATCAGTTTGGCTTGCCATGGTGTCTCTCAAAAGGATCACAAAACCTGGCCGAGGAATTCGCGGGTGCGCGGATCCTGCGGGGCATCAAAAAGTTGCGCGGGCGGGGCGCTTTCCACTATCCGGCCGCGATCGGTGAAGCACACCCGGTGCGACACTTCACGGGCAAAGCGCATCTCGTGGGTGACCAGCACGCAGGTCATCCCTTCATCCACCAGTTCGCGGATGGTGTTCAGCACTTCTTTTACCGTCTCGGGATCGAGCGCCGCCGTCACCTCATCAAACAGGATGATTTCCGGCTGCATCGCCAGCGATCGGGCGATGGCCACGCGCTGTTGCTGGCCGCCGGACAGCTCGCCGGGATAGCGATCTTCTTTGCCGGTCAGGCGCACTTTGGCGATCAGCTTGAGCGCCCGCTCGCGCACCTCATCCCGCTGATGCTTCAGGACCTGCATCGGCGCCATCATGATGTTGTCCAGCACCGTGCGATGCGGGAACAGGTTGTACTGCTGGAACACCATCGACACCTGGTGACGCAGTGGACGCATCTGCTTCTCGCTGGTCATCTCATGCACGCGGTGATTGCCGACGCGAACGAAGCCTTCATCAACCGGCAGCAGGCCGTTGATGCAGCGCAAAATGGTGGACTTGCCGGAGCCAGACGGGCCGATGATGCACACCGCTTCGCCTTTATTGACGCTCAGCGAAATCCCCTTCAGCACATGGGTATCGCCGAACGACTTGTGAATATTGTCCAGCTCAATAAGGGCGTGGTTACGCTCGCTCATATAGCTTCCCCTTTGGTATTTTTTTCCAGCCGACGCGCCAGCAGCGCAATCGGGTAGCAATAAAAGAAGAACATCAGCAGCACGGTCACGTAGAAGTAAACCAGCGTGCTTTCCCCTTCGGTCGCCAGCGTGGTGCGCAACAGCGTGACCACTTCCTGCACGCCGGTGACGGTGGCCAGCGCGGTGGAGATGGTCAGCAGCGCATACAGGTTCATCCAGCCGGGGATGATGCGGCGGAAGGCCTGCGGCAGGATCACCAGTCGGTAGATCTGCCAGTAGCTGTAGCCCATCGAGCGCGCGGATTCCCACTGACCGCTGTGCACCGACTGCACGGCACCGCGGATCACTTCGGCGAAGTTGGCGGCGGTGGGCAGGCTCAGCCCGACAATCGCCTTAAACAGCGGTGAGAAGGTAAAGGAAATGCCAAACAGCGAGGCGTGATAGGGCAGCAGGTAGAGCATCGAGAACAGCAGCACCAGCCAGGGCGCGTTGCGCAGAAAGTTCATCAGCGCGCGGGCCGGCAGGCTGAGCCAGCGGCGTTTGGCCATCATCGCCAGCCCCAGCAGCAGGCCAAACACGGTGGAAAGCGCCATGCTTACAATGCTGATATAGATATTCAGCACAAAGCCGCCCGACCATGGCCAGCCTTGCTGACTGCCGGTTAACAGCAGCGGCAGCCGCAACCACACCTGATGCCATTCGCCACCCGGATCGTTAAAGATGCTTAACAGCAGTCCGATCAGCGCCAGCAGCGCAAAGGCCTGCTTGGTCTGGCGCTTTCGCTTCAGATAGAGCGCATCCATGATTAACCTCCGTAGCCGGGATAGGCGAGACGACGCTCGACCCAGCCGATAAACCACACCAGCAGGCTGACCAGCACCACATAAATCAGCAGCACTAACAGCATCACTTCCAGCGTGCGGAAGGTGTCGTTGTAGATCTGTCCGGCGGCATACATCAGCTCCGGCACGGTGATTACCGACGCCTGCGAGGTGGTTTTAAATAAATTGGTCAGTACGTTGGTCAGCGGCGGCAGGCAGATGCGTGACGCAATCGGCGCCTGCACGTGCACAAACAGTCCCCAGCGGGAATAGCCGAGGGATCGCGCCGCCTCCAGCGTGGCTTTCGGCACCGCATCAAAGCCGGAACGAAAGGCTTCAATGCACAGCGCGCCGCCAAACAGGCTGAGCGAGACGGTTGCCGAGGCGAAGGCGCTGACCAGCGGCACCTGCAGCCCGGTAACCGGATCGGTGGCGGTAAAGCCAATCTGCGTCAGGGTGAAGTAGAAAAACAGCATCTGCAGCAGCGGCGGCGTGTTGCGAAACAGCTCTACAAACAGCTCGATTAGCGCATCAAGCCAGGCGATTTTGAAGGTCAGCCCAAGCGCACCGGCCAGGCCGATGACGATGGCAATCACCGAAGAGAGTGCCGCCAGCTCCAGCGTCTGCACCACGCCCTGAAGCAGCCATTGCTGATAGGTCGGATCCAGCAGCCAGGAATAATCGAGTCCGAACATCGTTACGCTCCCGCCGCTTACTTGGCTGCGCGGGCGGCTTCGGCACGCTTAGTGATGTAGTCAGAGGGCGGCATATGGTAGGTGCTCTGCCATTCAACCAGCTTGTTTTCGCCTTCCGTTTTCACGATTGCCGCGTTAACCGCGTTTTTGAACGCCTCGTCACCCTTGCGCAGTCCGCCCGCCATCGGCAGGAACTCGTAAGGCTTGATGGCAATTTTGTAGTCGCTCCAGCCCGGCTCGCCCAGCTTGTTCTGCAAGGTCATGTCATCGAAGACCATCGCCACGCAGCGGTTATCCTGCAACGCGCGATAGGCTTCCGGCAGGGCAGTGAAGTTCACCAGCTGGATGCCGTATTTCTGCGTCAGCGTTTTGTTGTAGTAAGAGCCCTGAATGCCGCAGATTTTCTGGCCTTTCAGCTGTTCCCACTGGTTGAATTTGGCTTCTTTGCGCGCCATCACCGACGGGCCCGCTGCCGAAACATACTCAACGGTGAAATCAATTTCTTTGGCGCGCTCTGGCGTTACGCCCAGCGTGGCCATAATCAGGTCGATCTGGCCGGACTGCAGAAACTGAATGCGGTTAGAGGCGTTGACCGGCACCAGTTTGATTTTGTCGGGTGATCCGAGCAGGTTAGCGGCGATGGATCGCGCTAGATCCACTTCAAAGCCGACCGTTTTGCCCTCGGCATTCATAAAGCCGTACGGCGGATAATCGTTTTTGATACCCACGGTCAGTACGCCACGACTTTTGATATCGGACAGGGTGTCAGCATGGGTAATAACAGGAGCCATAATCAGCAGGGAAAGAGCCATCAGTGCGCGATTTCTTTTCATGTTTACATCCTTCCGATGTCGTGGTGATTGCAGGTGATTTCCGGCCTTTTCGGCTCAGGTTTTGGTCTGTCGGCAGCGCGATGCTCTGATTCTTTTTTAGCCCTGGTGTGCTTAAAAATGCATCTCACTTGCCAACCGAGTGTGAAATCTGCTAGAAATTTAGTCAACAAAAAACCACATATTGAAATCTTATAATTAAAAATTCCACATAGTGGAATTCTGGAGGGGCGATGAGCGACGCTCAGGGGAAAAACGGGGTCCAGCTTCTGGACCGTGCGGTGATGCTGCTGGACCTGGTTTCAGACGTGGGCAGCGAAGGTCTGACGCTGAAAACGCTGTGCGAGCTGTCCGGGCTCAACAAGGTGACCTGTCACCGCATTTTGAATTCGCTGGTGGATCATCAGCTGTTGCATAAAGCCCAGGGGGATAAGTGCTACCGGCTGGGCACCAAGCTCCTGATTTACGGGGCGAAGGCGGCCAAAGGGCCAGGCCTGCGTCGCCACTTCCAGCCGGCGCTGGAACGTCTGCGGCAGTTGACCGGCGAGACGGTGATGCTGATGGCGCGCGACCGTGATGATTCGGTGTGTATCGACCGTTATGACAGTGATTTTCAGATGCAGACGCTGACCGGCTCGATAGGCGGCGCGGTGCCGCTCGGTCTGGGTCCCGGCAGTCTGGCGATCCTGTCGTTTCTCGACGCGGAGACGCAGCAGGCGATCCTCGAACGTAATGCGCTGCGGCTGAATAATTGGCCGATCCTGACCAAAACCCGACTGCAGTCGTTGATCGATCAAACCGCCTCGCGCGGTTACGCGCTGGATCCTGGCGAATTATTGCCGGGGATCGGCGGAGTGTCGGTGCCGATCCGCGTGGCGGGTGCGGGCGTGGTGGGATCGCTGGGCTTAACCGTATTGTCACCCCGTTTGACGCCGGACGCCGTGCAGCGCTATGTGGCGTTATTGCAGGAAGAAGTGGCTGGCGTAGAACCGATGTTAAGTCCGCTGGATACGCGTCTGCGGGCATCAATGAGCTAACTGGAGAATAACCTGATGAATGCTTCTACCCGGCGCGTGGCGCTGATCAGCGGTGCCAGCCGTGGAATTGGTGCGGCCATTGCCGCAAATTTATTGGCGAACGGTTGGGCGGTGAGCCTGGGATGCCGGACGCCGGAAGAGGTGGCCAACGCCGATCCTGAGCATCAGCTGGTCTGTCGATTTGATGCGCTGGATGGCGCCACCGAAGACGACTGGATTGCGGCCACCATCGCAAAATTTGGCCGCATCGACGCGGTGATCCATAACGCCGGGATGATGCTGCCGGTTTCGGTGCTGACCGCCACCGACGACGAGTTTGACCGCACTTTTGACGTCAACGTGAAGTCGCCGATGCGTCTGAGCCGCAAGGCCTGGCCGCATCTGGTAGCCAGCGGCAGCGGGCGGATTGTGACGCTGGTTTCGTTATCCGGTAAGCGCGTGCGCGCAGAGCGTTCAAGCCTGTACGCGATGAGCAAGTTTGCTGCACTGGCGCTGGCTCACGGTCTGCGGCGGATTGGTGATGAAGACGGCATTCGATCCACCGCCATCTGTCCGGGGTATGTTGCGACCGATATGGGCACCGCGCTGACGGAAGTGCCGGCGGAGAAGATGACGCAGCCCGAGGATTTGGCGCATCTGGTGCGCACGGTGCTGGAGCTGCCGACCACCACCAGCATTGCGGAGATCCCGGTGAACTGGACCGTGGAAGATCAATACTAAGTGAGGGTAAGTCATGGGTCCAGTCGTTGATTTAGTGCCATCGTCGGCAATCTTCCCGACACAGGCGGAAGTGGTGGTGATCGGTGGAGGGATTATTGGGGTGGCGACGGCGTTGTCGCTGGCTCAGCGAGGGATCCAGGTTGTTCTGTTGGAGAAGGGCACCGTTGCCGCCGAGCAATCCAGCCGCAACTGGGGCTGGTGCCGCCGGGCCGGGCGCGATCTGCGCGAGCTGCCGTTGATCGAACAAAGTTTGAGAATGTGGGAGGGGATGAATCAGTTGGTGGGTCGGGAAACCGGTTTTCGCCGCGAGGGCATTCTCTACACCTCACGCACTGAAGCGCAGCGCGATCGGCATCAGCGTTGGTGTGACGAAGCCCGTCAGTATGATATTCACAGTGAAATGCTGTCGGCAGCGCAGACCGCCGCCAGGCTTCCGGGCCTGAATCAGGCGATAGCCGGTGGCATGTGGACGCCGTTGGATGGTCGGGCCGAGCCACAAAAAGCCGCGCCCGCGATGGCGATGTACGCGATGGCGTTGGGAGTGAATATTCAGCAGCATTGCGCCGTGCGAACCATTGAGCGTGCTGCCGGACGGGTGAGTCACGTGGTGACCGAGCACGGAGCGGTGGCCTGTCAGTCGGTGGTGGTGGCTGGCGGCGTCTGGTCCCGGTTGTTGTTGCAGGGAATGGGGATCACCTTGCCGCAATTAAAGGTTTTGTCGACGGTGATGAGAACCCGGCCGGTAAATTGTGAAATCGCGCCCTGCGTCAGTTTTGGCGGCGTCGCGATGCGCAAGCGGTTGGACGGTGGGCTGACCATCGCCAGTTCCGCGCTCAATACCGCCGATATCACGCCTGATTCGTTACGTTTTCTGAAGGCTTTTTTCCCGGCGTTCTGGCAGGAGCGCAAGGCGTTACAGTTGCGGTTGGGGCAGCGTTTTGTGGAAGAAGCGTTGCACTGGCGGCCTGGTCAGGCGGATAAAGTCTCGCTGTATGAGCGGATCCGGGTGTTGGATCCACAGATCGATCCGGCGGTGCTCAAACAGATCCTGATTAATCTGCAGCAGTGGTTGCCAGCGCTGGGCAACGTGCAGGTCGCGCAAAGTTGGGGCGGAATGATCGACACGATGCCGGATGCGATCCCGGTGATTTCAGGCGCGCCAACGGTGCCCGGTCTGTTCATCGCCACCGGTTTTTCCGGGCACGGTTTCGGCATCGCGCCCGCCGCAGGGCAGTTGATGGCTGATTTGGTGATCGGTTCAAAACCGATAGTCGATCCCACGGCATTTCGGATGGCGCGCTTCAGCGACGGCGAGAAGATCGCGGCGCAGCACTGGCTGTAGCTCTGGGGTTTGGTAGGTCGTCTGTTTTTTCTGGTGGCAAAGTAGGAGGAGAGTGGGCTGTGGAGTACGGTAAGTCGTCTGTGGGTGGGGTGGCAAGATTGGGTGAGAGTGGGCTGTGGAGTACGGTAAGTCGTCTGTGAGTTGGGGTGGCAAGGTTGACGGGACAGTGGGCTGGAATGCGGAAAGTCGTCTGTATGTTCTGGTGGCACGCTCAGGAAGAGAGAGTTGAACACAAAGACGCCGTGCACCCATCCCTGGGGGCTCAGCGGCGACATCCCTGTCGCCGATGCTTTGCTTATCAACTCTCTCTCCCTTCCCCTAAGCTTCAAAGTCGCCTGCTTAAATAGGGGCAACACACTTCAAAAGCAGATTAGTGCTGCCTGCCAGCTCTAAGCCAAACAAACCCTGCCTTTGACCTGTGTATCCACCAAACCTATCAACTACACGAATGTTATAAGGTGGCGGCAAAGAGCGCGGTAGCCGAGTGTCTGCGGCAGGGATGCCGCAGCCAAGCCTCCAGGGACGGATTTACGGCGTCTCGGATACCGCGCTCTATGCTGACGCCAAACCACGAAGCCGGTGTTGACCTTCACCCCGTTGAATATCTTTGCAACAAAACTGCATAACCAACAGAAAAATAACCTTTTTTATTTTTATCGACAATTTTACCTGCTAAATATCAATAGGTTAGCCAACCTGCCGCCAGCCGCTAAATTCACCCGCCGTCTTGAACCTGAAAAAAAAAAGTGCCATCATTGCGCCCACTCTGACGGATAACGTCACCACGCCACTTTAAGGTCGCCGCCATGCCTGGTTCACTGCTGAAAAACAGCACCTGTACCCGACATTCACGTATGTCGCTGGCGCGCCGATCCGCTTGTCACATCCTGTCGAAAAAATCTCTCACCGTGCGGTGAGGTTTTCATACGCTTACTGTTGGCCATGAGTAAAAACAGACGCGATCTGATTTTACTGATGTCTATCGGTTGAAGCCGGACCCTGTTGGCTGTTCACCTGTCTGACACCTTTCGCCGGAAGAGGGCTATTGCCGTCTCCCATTGCTGTGCCTCTGGCACCCACTCATCCTTGACGCCTGAGGATTTGTGCTATGACACCACTGAAAATTGCAGCCAGCACCACTGTGGCTATCCACCTCCAGACCGGACGCGAAGTCGTTACGCTGGAGAAAACTGATTTTACGGATGTGGCGGCGGTGGTCGTTTCTGTTGCCGACTCCCGTAGCGGCATGCTGGCGCTGCTGCGCCATACCGGCTTTAACCTGCCGGTGTTTATCTCGCTGGACTACCCTGAGCAGGAACAGGAAATTGACCTGCCGGAAAACGTCGGCCTGCTGACCGGTGCCGGGGACGATGCGATCAAACTCGAAGCCGCCGCGTCCGAATACCAGAGCGAACTGCTGCCGCCGTTCTTTAATACGCTGACCAAATATGTCGCGATGGATAACAGCACCTTTGCCTGTCCCGGCCACCAGGGCGGCGCTTTCTTCAAAAAGCACCCAGCTGGACGTCAGTTCTTCGACTTCTTCGGCGAAAACGTCTTCCGCGCCGATATGTGCAATGCCGACGTAAAGCTGGGCGACCTGCTGATCCACGAAGGATCGGCGAAACATGCACAAAAGTTTGCCGCGAAAGTCTTCAACGCCGATAAAACCTATTTCGTGCTGAACGGCACCTCCAGCGCCAATAAAGTGGTGACCAACGCCTTGCTGACGCGCGGGGACCTGGTGCTCTTCGACCGCAACAACCATAAATCGAACCACCACGGCGCGTTGATCCAGGCCGGTGCGACCCCGATCTACCTCGAAACCGCCCGCAACCCGTTTGGCTTTATCGGCGGTATCGATGCGCGCTGCTTTAACGAGGACTACATCCGCGAGCAGATTAAACAGGTGGCGCCGGAACGCGCGCAGGAAGCCCGTCCTTTCCGCCTGGCGGTGATCCAGCTTGGCACCTACGACGGCACCGTCTATAACGCCCGTAGAGTGATCGACAGCATCGGCCACCTCTGCGACTACATCCTGTTTGACTCGGCATGGGTCGGCTATGAACAGTTTATTCCGGTGATGGAAGCCTGCTCGCCGCTGCTGCTGGAACTCAATGAAAACGATCCGGGCATCTTTGTTACCCAGTCGGTGCATAAACAGCAGGCCGGTTTCTCGCAAACCTCGCAGATCCATAAAAAAGATAACCACCTGCGCGGCCAGAAGCGCTTCTGTAGCCATAAACGCCTCAACAATGCCTTTATGCTGCACGCCTCAACCAGCCCGTTCTATCCGCTGTTTGCCGCGCTGGACGTGAATGCCAAAATGCATCAGGGCGAAGCAGGGCGTCGCCTGTGGCACGAGTGCGTCACCCTCGGCATCGATGCCCGTAAAGCAATCCTTGCCCGCTGCGAAATGATTAAGCCGTTTATTCCCGATGAAGTGGACGGCAAACCCTGGCAGGATGCGAAAACCGAAATCATCGCCTCGGATGCCCGCTACTTTAGCTTTGCGCCGCGCGCTGACTGGCATGGCTTTGAGGGCTACGAGAAAGATCAGTACCTGATCGATCCCTGTAAGCTGCTGCTGACCACGCCGGGCATCGATGCCGCCAACGGTCAGTACGCGTCCTTCGGCATCCCGGCCACTATCCTGGCTAACTACCTGCGCGAAAATGGCGTGGTGCCAGAGAAATGCGACCTTAACTCGATCCTGTTCCTGCTGACGCCCGCAGAGAGCGTCGAGAAAATGGCCCATCTGGTGGCTAAGCTGGCGCAGTTCGAACAGCACGTCAAAGAGGATGCGCTGTTATCCGACGTACTGCCAACCATCTACCGCAAGAATGCGAAGCGCTACGCAGGTTACACCCTGCGTCGTCTCTGTCAGGAGATGCATCAGCTGTACGTCAGCTATGGCGTGAAGGATTTGCAGAAGGCGATGTTCCGTCAGGAAAGCCTGCCAAAAGTGATGATGAACCCGCAGGATGCCAATATCGAATTTATTCGTGGCAACGTCGAGCTGGTGCCGATTGCGAAGGCGGAAGGACGCATCGCGGCGGAAGGCGCACTGCCTTATCCTCCGGGCGTGCTCTGTGTTGTGCCTGGCGAAGCTTGGGGCGGGGCGGTTCAACGCTACTTCCTGGCACTGGAAGAAGGGCTTAATCTGCTGCCTGGCTTCTCGCCGGAACTGCAGGGCGTCTATGCCGAAGCCGATGAGAATGGCGTGAAGCGTCTGTTTGGCTACATGCTTAACGCGTAACGGCGGTCAGTAACAGGTGAGTATCAGGGGCCGCGATTGTGGCCCCTGTGCTTTTGCGGCAGCTCAGTCCGCCGTCAGCGCTTTTTCATCTTCACGCGCCTGACGGACGATCGCTTTGGCTATCCACTTGCCAATATCTTCCAGCTGCACGTTATCGCAGCCCCAGATATCCTTCATCACCAGAAAAATCTCCGAGCCGTACACCAGCGACAGCGACTGAACCACGCGCTCCACCATCTTCGGCGACATCTCCTGGTTTAACGGCTCAACCACATGCTGCAGCATCGCCTTGCGGTTACCCCTGATCAGCTTCTCTTTTTCAGGCCGTTCGCTGGAGCGTGACTGTGCCCACTGCGTCAGAGAAAGGTGCAGGGCAGCACGCAACGTGCCTTCATGCTCCAGCATGCGCGGGAAGGCAAATCCCAGCATCTCATCAATGCGGTCGCCGGTGTCTTGTTTAGTCGGACGCCAGTTTTTGATCGGGCTGAGCGTCTCAGTCACGATGGCCGAAACCAGCGCGCTCTGAGTGGGAAAATAACGGTAGGCAGTCGCCCGCGAAAGCTGTGCTTCCTGAGCCACTTCGGTGATCGACGGGAAGGCGCCACTGTCGAACATCTTCATTGCAGTTTCAATTAGTAAGCGTCGTGTTCTTGCCCTTGTAGCGGTTAATGTCATAACCCCAGCGGAATCCCTTTGCTCCACAATAACCTCATTTGTTCAATTAATTCGGCTTGAAATTCAAGCGATTGACGAATAATGCCCGGAAGAAATCGCGATGACTTCGGGGCAAATCTAAAAGCCAGACCTCAGCCGTAAGCATAGTAAACATCTCTGTGAGACGCATATTTCATTCAATTGATTTACCAATAATGAAGGTGGTACTGTAATCTCGTGGCCTTGAAAATAATGAGGCGTACAGGTTATGTACGTTTTTATTACTGGTTTTTCAAGTTCTTATTTCGTCTGATAACAGGGTGTTGTTACGACTATGAGTATAAACGCAGGTTATATCTACGCTGTTGCTACAGCAGATACTAAAGGAAGGGAACTGTTTTACGTCAGTGATTGCATCGCCAAAACCGGTGCAGACGTGTTAACAGTTGATCTGTCAACTCAACCAGTTATGCCTTCTGAAGCGGATTTCCCCCCGGAACTGATCGCCGACTTCCATCCCGATGGACGCAACGCGGTGTTTTGCGGCGACCGCGGCAGAGCCATTGATGCCATGGCGCTGGCATTTAAGAATTTCCTCAGCAAAAGAAGCGATCTTCTCGGCGTGATTGGTTTAGGCGGATCCGGCGGAACGGCGCTGATCACCCCGGCGATGCAGGCACTGCCCATCGGCATCCCGAAAGTGATGGTTTCTACCATGGCCTCCGGCGACGTCTCCGGCTATGTCGGCGCCAGCGATATCACCATGCTGAATTCCGTGACCGATGTGGCGGGCCTGAACCGCATCTCCCGACGGGTGCTGGCCAACGCCGCCCACCAGGTGGCGGGTGCCGTGTTGTGGGACGTTGAAGAGGATCCGAATGAAAATCCGGCGCTGGGGCTGACCATGTTCGGCGTTACCACGCCCTGCATTCAGCACGTCAGCGCCGCGCTGGAAAAGGACTATGACTGCGTGGTGTTCCACGCCACCGGCAGCGGCGGCATGGCGATGGAAAAACTCACCGCCAGCTATATGCTGTCCGGCCTGCTCGATCTGACCACCACTGAAGTGTGCGACCTGCTGTTTGGTGGCGTGCTGGCCTGTGATGATACCCGCTTTGATGCGCTGGCCAGCTCAGAGGTGCCCTGCGTGATCTCCTGCGGTGCGCTGGATATGGTCAACTTCGGCCATGCCGACAGCGTGCCGGAAAAATATGCCGACCGTCTCTTCTATCATCACAATGCGCAGGTTACGCTGATGCGCACCACGGTTGAGGAGAATGTGGCGCTGGCAACCTGGATCGCCGACAAGTTGAACCGGTGTCAGGGGAAAATTGTGTTCCTGATCCCGGAAGGCGGATTTTCGGCACTGGATGCGCCAGGCCAGGCATTCTGGTCTCCGGACGCCGATCGGGCCTTTATTACCACGCTGGAAGACCGTTTAGTGCAGACGGCAAAGCGTAAAATACTTCGCGTACCCTATAACATTAACGACCGGGAATTTGCACAGATTGCTGTGGAGCAGTTCCGCCAACTGGCAAAGGAGTACTGAGAATGGCTTTTACCCGTCAGGAAATACTGACAAAATTTAACCAGATGATTGCCCGCCGCGAGCCGATTATCGGCGGCGGTGCCGGCACCGGCCTCTCTGCGAAATGCGAAGAGGCAGGCGGCATCGATCTTATCGTCATTTACAACTCAGGCCGTTATCGCATGGCAGGACGCGGTTCGCTGGCCGGACTGCTGGCCTACGGTAACGCCAATGAGATTGTGGTGGATATGGCGAAGGAAGTGCTGCCGGTGGTGAAAAATACCCCGGTTCTGGCCGGCGTCAACGGCACCGATCCGTTCTGCCAGTTCGATCGTTTTCTGGACGAGCTGAAAGCGTTGGGCTTTTCGGGCGTGCAAAACTTCCCGACCGTCGGGCTGATCGATGGTAACTTCCGCGCCAATCTGGAAGAGACCGGCATGGGCTACGGCCTGGAAGTCGATATGATCCGTCTGGCGCACCAGAAAGAGATGCTGACCACGCCGTATGTGTTCAGCGAAGCCGATGCCATCGCCATGACCGAAGCCGGTGCCGATATTATCGTGCCGCATATGGGGCTGACCACCGGTGGGAATATTGGCGCAGAAACCGCGCTGAAGTTAGCGGATTGCGTGCCGCTGATTAATCAGTGGGCCACGGCGGCGAAAAGCGTGCGGGAAAACGTGATTGTGCTGTGCCACGGCGGGCCGATTTCCAGCCCGGAAGATGCCCAGTACATTCTGGATAACTGCCCGCAGTGCGACGGTTTTTACGGGGCCAGCTCAATGGAGCGTCTGCCAACCGAAACCGCACTGACCGACACCACAAAACAATTCAAAAATATCAGCCGTTAATTTTTGCCCACAGCAGGGCGTATCAACCATAAAAAAGGGCAGCCCTTACGGAGCTGCCCTTTTTTTGCCTCACTATCAGTACGAGTGGTAGCTCTTCTGCGCGCTGCTCACTTTATACAGATAACGACGGGATTCCGCCGACGGATGATTGGTGGTCAGCGTCTGATACACCTCGGCTGGCGACAGATTGTTGATGGTGTTAAACGCCCGCGTTTTATCGCTGGAGAACACTTTCAACACGCTGCCCGCGCCACCGTTATAGGCAGTGATCACCGCATAACGCCGCGAGGTTGGGTTGGTGATCCCGGCCAGATAGCTGCCCTGCAGGATCGACAGATAGGCGGTACCGGCATCAATGTTGTTTTCCGGATCCAGCAGATAGCTGCGGCTCGGTTTACCCCATTTGCCCTTCATGCGGAACACGTCAACCCCGGCGGTGTGCTGCACCACCTGCATCAATCCCAGCGCGTCGGCATTACTGACCGCATACGGGTTAAAGCTCGATTCAATCTGCATAATCGCCAGGATCAACGACTGATCGACGCCATACTTCGCGGAGGCTTCGCGCACCATCGGCAGGTATTTATGGGCACGCTTATCCAGATGGTTTGGCACCATCGGAATGGTGATCGAGTAGATCACATGCAGCCCGGAGGTGCGGCGCTGCAGCTTGTTCTGGATCAGATAGTCCGCGAAGGTGGCCGCACGGCCTTGCCAGCGGATCGCCTGTCCGGTGTTATCCAGCACCTGGCCGTAAAGCAGCGGCTCGGTACCAAGCTTAATATCATTGGCATCCGAGTACAGGTCGACATTCCCCGGATCGTTACCGATCAACAGGGTAGTGATGATCGCCTGACGCAGGCTGGTCATCGGATCGGTCCCGGCAATGGTCTCGATGGTGATCGATCCCGACTCAAAGTTGATGTGGCTGCGGGTGTAATATTGATCGCTGTACTTCACGTAGTCTTTGGGGCCGGCGATCAGCACTTCGTTGATGCCCCAGATATTCTCGATGTTATGGGCAAACTGTCCCATCAGAATATCGAATCCGTTGGTGTCTTTAACCCACTCTTCGTGGAAAGCCGGCTTTTTTGTTGCCTGAGCAGGAAATCAGCAGCGGCGCTATTACCAGCAAACTAAGTAGTTTCTTATTCATCTTGTCGTGCTTCGCCCACATTGAGAGGGCCTCATCTGTGAGGCCCAACGATTATTCTTCTGGCGGGGTGTAACCTTCGATATGGACCTCATGCCCTTCAAACAGGAATTTGATCATCTCCTGTTCAAGCTGCTTACGATCGTCGGGGTTCATCATGCTGAGCTTCTTCTCGTTGATCAGCATGGTTTGTTTGCTCATCCACTGTGACCAGGCTTCTTTCGAAATCTCATTATAGATACGTTTGCCCGTCTCACCCGGATACAGCTGGAAATCCTGCCCTTCGGCGTCACGTTGCAGGAACGTGCAAAAAATCATTCGGCTCATTACTCTTCCTCTTCTGTCGCGCGGATGTTCAGCGCTTTCTGTTGTGGCTGACGCAGCTGTTGTAACAGGCGATCCACCGGCGCGGCCAGCCCAACGGACTGTGGCTGCGCTAAGTTATACCAGAGACCAGCGCCTTCATCCATTACCGCGCCTGCCGGAGGCAGTTCCAGCCACATTGGCACAATATCCAGGTGGAAATGGCTAAAGGTGTGACGAAACGCGATGCTCTGTTTCAGCGTTGCGCCATCAATGCGTTTGTCGCTCAGCCACTGTTGCAACTCGGGCAGGGTAGCAAACTGCGGGAAACAGAACAGCCCGCCCCACAGGCCGACCGGCGGGCGCTGTTCCAGCCAGACTTCCTGATCCTGCTGCATCATCAACAGCCAGCCGGTGCGCACCGGCAGCGTCTGTTTTGGCTTTTTGCCGGGGTAACTGGCCCAGCTGCCGTTGGCATAGGCGATGCAGCCCAGATTCAGCGGGCAGATTTCGCATTTAGGTTTTGAGCGGGTACAGACCATCGCCCCTAAATCCATCATCGCCTGATTAAACTGGCTGACGCCTTCTGCCGGCGTGACCTCTTCGCTGATCTCCCAGAGACGCTTCTCGACCTCTTTTTTGCCCGGCCAGCCGGAGACGGCATAGCAGCGGGCCAACACGCGCTTAACGTTGCCGTCGAGGATCGGATAATGCTGCCCGAGAGATAAAGAGAGGACCGCGCCCGCCGTCGACCGGCCGACGCCGGGCAAATCCATCACCTCGTCAAAGGTCTGCGGGAAAATGCCGTTGTGCTTCTCCGCCACCGTTTTCGCCGCTTTATGCAGATTGCGCGCGCGGGCGTAGTAACCGAGGCCGGTCCATAAATGCAGAACTTCATCCAGCGGGGCGTTGGCTAAATCGCTGATTTCAGGGAAGCGCGCCATAAAGCGTTCGAAATAAGGGATAACCGTCGCGACCTGCGTTTGTTGCAGCATCACTTCCGAAAGCCAGACTTTATACGGCGTTTTTTCCAGCTGCCAGGGCAGAGTTTTGCGGCCAAAGCGCTGATACCACTCCAGTACCTGCCGTGAGAACTGCGGCGCTTGCATCATGTCAGAGAAATATCCTGGATAAGTGAAAATCAGGCTGGGATTCCAGCACAGACCAACTATGCTGTAAACCGGAAGTTACCGGGGCTTGCTTAACCGCTGTAACTTTGCATAATGCCCCCTTTCCAGAGATTGCAGACCAGCAGGCAGAAATATGAAGAGTGATGTCATTTCCCCGGAGTTTGATGAGAACGGTCGCCCAATGCGCCGTATTCGCAGCTTCGTTCGTCGTCAGGGTCGTCTGACGAAAGGCCAGCAGCACGCGCTGGACAATTACTGGCCGGTAATGGGTGTTGAGTATCAGCCTGAACCTGTTGATCTGGTCAGCTTATTTGGCCGTGAATCACCGGTGGTGCTGGAGATCGGTTTCGGCATGGGGGCTTCTCTGGTCACCATGGCGCAGAATAATCCGGCGCAGGACTTCCTCGGAATTGAAGTGCATTCACCCGGCGTCGGCGCTTGCCTGAGCAGCGCGCAGGAAGCCGGCGTGGAGAATCTGCGCGTGATGTGCCACGATGCGGTCGACGTGTTAGAGAAGATGATCCCGGATAATTC
Organism: Erwinia billingiae Eb661; assembly: GCF_000196615.1. Lineage (NCBI taxonomy): Bacteria > Pseudomonadati > Pseudomonadota > Gammaproteobacteria > Enterobacterales > Erwiniaceae > Erwinia > Erwinia billingiae. The sequence continues at coordinate 4,095,094 of NC_014306.1, read as the reverse complement.
GCTGCGTATGGTGCAGCTGTTCTTCCCGGACCCGTGGCACAAAGCGCGTCATAACAAACGCCGTATCGTGCAGGCCCCGTTTGCCGAGCTGGTGATGCGCAAGCTGAAGCTGGGCGGCGTGTTCCATATGGCTACCGACTGGGAAGCCTATGCCGAGCACATGCTGGAAGTGATGAACAGCATTGCTGGCTATAAAAACCAGTCAGAAACACAAGACTACGTGCCGCGCCCAGAGTCGCGTCCGTTAACGAAATTTGAACAGCGTGGCCAGCGTCTTGGTCACGGTGTTTGGGATCTGATGTTTGAGAGGATTAAATAATGGCTACCCAACGCAGTCGTCGCTTACGCAAGAAAATGCATATCGATGAGTTTCAGGAATTAGGTTTCTCAATTGGTTTCTCCTTCCCGGAAGGCACCAGCGAAGAGACCATCGACAAAAGTGTTGATGCGCTGATCGAAGAAGTGATCGACCCGAACGGCCTGGCCTTTGATGGCAGCGGCTACCTGCACTGGGAAGGTTTGATTTGCCTGCAGCAGACCGGCAAATGCACCGATGAGCACCGCGAGCTGGTGCGCAAATGGCTGGAAGAACGTAAACTGAACAACATTCAGGTCACCGAACTTTTCGATGTCTGGTGGGACTAAGTCAGTATCCCTCGTCGCATCTGAAAGGATGTCGGGATAAACGGATGTTTGTTGGGGCCACGCATGCGTGGCCTTTTCTTTCTCAGGAGAATGCAAAATGCGTAAAGCGATGATGGTGGCAGCGCTGTTGCTGGCAGCGGGTCAGGCTCAGGCTGACTATCAATGTAGCGTGAAACCCCAGGATGACATCGTGATCTCCCCGCAGACTGTGCAGGTGGTGGGTGCCAGCGGCAATCTGGTGATCACCCCAACCGGCGACGTGCAGCAAAACGGCAAAGCGGCCACGGTTGACACCGCCACGCGCCAGAAAGCGATTGATTACCAGACCGCATTACGTCGTGATTTGCCGTGGATCGATCAGGGTGCACGTCAGCGTCTGGAAAAAGGCCGCGTTGCGCTGGATAAAGTGATTGTTGAAAAGCTCGGGCAGGACAGCAACGTGCGTAACCGTCTGACCTCGCTGGATACGCAGCTGAAACAGCAGATGAACCGGATTATTGAGCATCGCAGCGATGGGCTGACCTTCCATCATCAGGCCATCGATCAGGTGCGCAAAGATGGCGAGGCGCTGGTGCAGAGTGCGATGGGCGGCGTGGTGCAGGACAGCCTGAACGAGATGGGCAGCAAGCAGGCCGGTAACGGCGGGAATCCGCTGCAGGCGCTGATGGGCAATCTCGGCGGTTTACAGCAGTCGTTACAGGACGAGTGGAAAGGGCAGGAGCAGGATTTCCAGAACTTCGGTCATGAAGTCTGTAACCGGGTGACGGTGCTGGAAGATCAGCGCCAGGCGATGATTGCCGGCCTGAAGTAAGCCCAACCGTGCACGATAAAAAAACGCCTGATGAAGTTCATCAGGCGTTTTGTTTTTATGGCGTCTCTTCTTCTGCAAGGAACAGCTCAAGCAGCGAGTTGAGGAACAGCTTCCCTTTTTCCGTCACCTGCCAGCTTTCCGCCGTTTCCGTCAGATAGCCTTCGCTGAGGGCGCGATCGATTTGCGGGCGGATGCTGCACTCATCCAGGCCGGTATACAGCGGATATTCGGCACGTGGCGCCGCTTCCAGCAACCGGAAGCGGTTCATAAAGAATTCGAACGGCTTGTCGCTGTCGCTGACCTCCTGCTGACGGTCGAGATATTTTCCGGCCATAAACCCGCGTGGATGACGGGTTTTGGTGGTGCGGATAATGCGGCCATCGTTCTGGGTCAGCTTGCCGTGTGCGCCACAGCCAATCCCTAAGTAGTCACCAAAGCGCCAGTAGTTGAGGTTGTGCTCACAGCGATAACCCGGTTTGGCATAGGCCGAGGTTTCGTACTGCACGTAACCTGCCGCCGTCAGCAGCCGATCGCCCTGTTCGAAGATATCCCACAGCGCGTCGTCATCCGGCAGTTTTGGCGGACGTGAGGCAAACAGCGTGTTGGGTTCGATAGTCAGCTGATACCACGACAGATGCGGTGGGTTCAGCGCAATCGCCTGGCGTAAATCGTCCAGCGCCTCTTCAAGGGACTGATCCGGCAAACCGTGCATCAAATCGAGGTTAAAGCTGCGCAGATTCAAATCTGTTGCCAGTTGAGCGGCGCGCTTTGCTTCTTCCGGGCCGTGAATGCGTCCCAAACGCTCCAGTTTCTGCGCGCTGAAACTCTGCACCCCGATTGAGATGCGGTTGATTCCGGCGCGCTGGTAGCCGCTGAAGCGGTCTGCTTCCACGGCACCGGGATTGGCTTCCATGGTGATTTCCGCCGTGGCAGAAAGGGGCAGGCGGGCGCGAACGCCATCCAGCAACATCTGCATGGCTTCACTGCTTAACAAACTCGGCGTGCCGCCGCCGATGAAAATGGTGCTGACTTCGCGCCCGGAGGTCAGGTGAAGGTCGGCATCCAGATCCGCCAGCAGGTGCTGCACATACTCCTGGTGCGGCACATCCCCTTTCAGCGCGTGCGAGTTGAAGTCGCAGTAGGGGCACTTCTGCACGCACCAGGGAATATGGATATACAGACTGAGTGGCGGCAGCTTACGCATTGCGCATCGCTTCCAGCAGCAGCGTCATGGCTTTGCCACGATGGGAAACCGCGTGCTTCTCGGCTTTGGTCATCTCACCGGCGGTTTTACCCAGCTTAGGTACAAAGAAGATCGGGTCATAGCCGAAGCCGCCTTCGCCCACGGCGCTGCGGGTGATTTCACCCTGCCAGCTGCCATGAAACACCAGTGGCGTAGGGTCTTCTGCGTGGCGCAGATAAACCAGCACGCAATGGAACTGCGCCTGACGCTTATCGTCAGGCACGTTTTCCAGCGCCGCCAACAGCTTCAGCAGGTTCTGCCGATCGCTGGCGTCTTCCCCGGCATAGCGCGCCGAGTAAATGCCCGGTGCGCCGCCCAGCGCATCGACCGCCAGCCCGGAGTCATCGGCAATCGCCGGCAGGCCGGTTATCGCCGCCGCATGACGCGCTTTCAGGATGGCGTTTTCAATAAACGTCAGGCCAGTCTCTTCAGCTGACTCCACGCCCAGTTCGGTTTGCGCCACAATGTCGAGGCCAAAGGCGGCCAGTAAATCAGCCATTTCACGAACTTTGCCGGGGTTGCCGGTGGCGAGCACTACTTTTTGCATATCAGGTCCAGAATTTTCAGGTTACAGCAGATACCAGAGGCCAGGGAACAGGTCCATGCCCAGGTAGTTCAGCATATACAGGATCAAAATCACTACCATGGCCGAGAAGTCGATACCGCCCATCGCGGGCAGTATCCGGCGGATAGGGGACATCAGCGGCTCGGTCAGTTGGATCAGCACCTGATCCACCGGGCCACGGCCCTGGCTGATCCAGCTCATCAGTGAACGGATGATGATCACCCAGAACACCAGGTTGCCCGCTGACTTCAGCAGCGATAACAGACCCACCAGCAGATTCATCGGGTCAACCGAGAAGGCACCCACCTGAATCAGCAACAAAATCGGGTATTTCAGCGTCGTCAGCACAAACGCCAGCAACAGTGACGCGGTATCTACCGGGCCAATGGAGGGCAGGATCCGTCGCAACGGTTTCACCACCGGTTGGGTAATTTTAACGACAAACTGCGCCAGTGGGTTATAGAAATCGGCTCGTGACCACTGCATCCAGATACGTAATAACAGCACCATTACGTACAGGTCGATCAGGGTTTTGACCAGGAAAGTCAACGTCAGCATGGGGTTCCTCAGTTATTGTTGTGAGCGGCGCTGTAATCACGCGCGCCAAAAATAGCGGTGCCAATGCGCACCATGGTACTGCCTGCCGCGATTGCAGCATCCATATCGTCGCTCATTCCCAGAGAAAGCGTATCGACAGCGGGATAGTCTTTTTTCAGTGCGTTAAACGCCTCTGCCATCTGCTGGCACACCGCTAACTGCCGCGAATACTCTGCTTCGGGTGCCGGAATGGCCATCAGGCCACGCAGCGTTAAGCGCGGCAGCAGGGCGATCTCTTTTGCCAGTTCGCTCAGTGCCTCCAGCATGATGCCAGATTTACTGTTTTCGTCACTGATGTTTATCTGAATCAGCACATTCAGCGACGGCAAATCAGCCGGACGCTGTTCGTTAAGCCGGGTGGCAATTTTCAGCCTGTCCACGGTGTGGCACCAGTCAAAGTTCTCCGCCACCAGTCGGCTCTTGTTGGATTGCAGCGGACCAATAAAGTGCCACTCCAGAGCGGAATTCCCCAGCGCCAGGATCTTATCCACGCCTTCCTGCACGTAGTTTTCACCAAAACACCGCTGGCCCGCAGCAATAGCTTCTTCGACCGCGCTCTGGGGTTTTGTTTTGCTGACTGCAAGCAAAGTAATCTCTGCCGGATCGCGCCCGCACTTTGCGGCTGCCGCGGAGATTCGCTCGCGGACTTGCTGTAGGTTGTGCTGAATCGAGGTCATAGTCAGGGAGTATTATATGGATATTGAGGACATGGTGGCCCTTAGTGTAAAGCATAACGCCTCGGATCTGCACCTTTGCAGTGGTCATTCTCCATTCTGGCGCCGTTGCGGCCAACTGGAGCCGATCGGCGCTTCACCGGTGGTCACCAGCGCGATGCTGGAAAGCCATGCGCGGCACTGGCTGACCGACGCCCAGCAGGCGGCATTCGCACAGGCCGGGCAGCTGGATTTTGCCCTGACCATGGCGGACGGAACGCGGCTGCGTGCCAACCTGTTCCGCCAGCGGCAGGGGCTGTCGCTGGCGTTGCGAGCGATCGCCAGCGAAAGCCCGGATATGGCCGCGCTAAAGCTGCCGGAAATTACCCGCTCGCTGCTTCAGCTGCAGGCCGGGCTGGTGCTGGTCACCGGGGCAACCGGCAGCGGAAAGTCCACCACGCTGGCGTCAATGATTACCGCCATCAACCAACAGCAGGCGCGGCATATTCTGACGCTGGAAGATCCCATCGAGTTTCTGCATCACAGCCAACGCTCGCTGATCCAGCAGCGCGAAATAGGCACGCATTGCGCGTCGTTCAGCGAAGGGTTGCGCAGCGCGCTGCGTGAAGATCCCGATGTCATCCTGCTGGGCGAACTGCGCGACGGCGATACCATTCAGCAGGCATTAACCGCCGCGGAAACCGGGCATCTGGTGTTGGCAACGTTGCATACGCGAGGCGCAACGCAGGCCGTGGACCGGCTGGTGGACGTGTTTCCGGGAGCGGAGAAAAACCTGATCCGCAGCCAGCTGGCCGGGAGCATGAAGGCGGTGATCGCGCAACGGCTGGAGCCGGAAGGCGAGGGCCGCATCGCACTGTTCGAAGTGTTGGTCAATACGCCAGCGGTCGCGAACCTGATCCGTGAGGGCAAAACCCATCAGCTTGGCGGATTACTGGAAACGGGATCGCAGGTCGGCATGCAAACCTTTGCTCAGTGCCTCAAACAGAGGCAACAAGCGGGAATGCTGCTCCAGCTGGCAGGGGATTAGGGACGATTGTGCGACCTCAGGACCAGCTGTTTTCAAACCAGCTTTCGAGGATGATCACGGCGGAAAGGGAGTCGACGCTGCCTTTACTCAGGGCACGGAAACCCCCGCGCTCGAACAGCTCGGCGCGGGCTTCTACCGTGCTCAGGCGCTCGTCATGAAGGTCAACCTGTACGCCAAAACGGCCATGAATACGGTTAGCAAACTTACGTGCCCGGGCAGTCAGCGGTTGCTCGGTGCCGTCCATGTTCAGCGGCAGTCCAACCACCACGCGATCGGGTTCCCACTCTTTCAGCAACGCTTCAATCTTGTTCCAGTCCGGCGTGCCGTCCTGGGCCTTCAATGCCGCCAACGGCCTGGCGGTGCCGGTTAACTGTTGGCCGATCGCGACGCCGATGCTTTTGGTACCAAAATCAAACGCAAGCAAGGTCATATGGCTCATCAGGCGTGACCTGCATCGCTGGCGATATTGTGAATATCCACGCCAATGCTTTTTGCCGCTTCACGCCAGCGTTCAGCGATCGGGGTTTTGAACAGGATATTGCTGTTGGCCGGGGTGGTGAGCCAGGCATTTTCCAGCAGCTCACTTTCCAGCTGGTCTTTTTCCCAGGCGCAATAACCCAACGCGACCAGCACGTCTTTTGGCTGCTCCGGGGTTCCCAACGTTTCCAGCACGTCACGGGAGGTGGTGATCACCGTGTTGTCAGAAACACGAATGCTGGAGGCAAAGGTACGCTGGGCTGAATGCAGGATAAAACCCCGATCTTCCGCCAGCGGGCCGCCAGAAAAGACCGGCTTGTCGAGTTTGACCTCGGCTTCGCGTGGGGTAGGGCTGATTTTTAGCTTCTTGAGAATGCCGTCAACGGTCAGATTGTCCATTGGCTTATTCACAATCACGCCCATTGCCCCATCATCATTGTGCTCGCAGATGTAAACCACCGAGCGCTTAAATAACGGGTCTTGCAGCGTGGGCATCGCAATCAAAAAATGATGCTGTAAATTCATATCAGGATTCTGTAGTAGGGTTAACCGCCCAGGGCTGGCGCCCCGGGCGTAATTAACGGGTTAATAAAGGGGCCCGTTGACCCCATTCGATCTGTCAGGCCAGACGCTTTTCAATCGCGTCCATCAGCATACCAGTAATTGAAACCGGGAATGCTGCCTCGATCTCACGGATGCAGGTTGGGCTGGTCACGTTAATTTCGGTCAGCTTGTCGCCAATAATGTCCAGACCGACAAAAATCAGTCCTTTGGCTTTCAGCGTTGGGCCGACGCGACGGGCAATTTCCCAGTCGCTTTCGGTCAGCGGACGGGCTTCGCCACGGCCACCGGCCGCCAGATTGCCACGGGTTTCGCCGGACTTTGGAATACGCGCCAGGCAGTAAGGCACCGGCTCGCCATCCACAACCAGCACGCGCTTATCGCCTTCGGTGATCGCCGGGATGTAGTTTTGCGCCATGCAGTAGAAGTTGCCGTGCTCGGTCAGGGTTTCAATGATCACTGACAGATTCGGGTCTTCTTTCTTGATGCGGAAAATTGACGCGCCGCCCATGCCGTCCAGCGGCTTAAGAATGATGTCGCCATGCTCCTGCCAGAACTCGCGGATTTTCTGGGCACTGCGCGTCACCAGCGTGTCCGGCGTCAGCTCGGCAAACCAGGCGGTGAACAGCTTTTCGTTACAGTCGCGCAGGCTCTGCGGCTTGTTGACGATCAGCGTGCCTTTTTCCTCTGCACGTTCAAGAATGTAGGTGGCGTAGATGAATTCGGTATCGAACGGTGGATCCTTGCGCATTAATACCACGTTCAGATCGGCCAGCGCGATGTCCTGCTCGCTGCCGAAGTCGAACCACTTGTCGTAGTTCTGCTCCACGCTCAGGGTGCGGGTGCGCGCACGCGCTTCGCCGCCACGCAGGTAGAGATCGTTCATTTCCATGTAATGAATTTCGTACCCACGGCGCTGTGCTTCCAGCAACATGGCGAAGCTGCTGTCTTTTTTAATATTGATGGAGGTAATCGGGTCCATCACAATGCCAAGCTTAATCATTATTGCTTCTCCAGTGAGCTCTTTTTTTTTGCGGATGGGTTAGCCCAAATCGCCAAACCGGACCTGCAGGGCGGTAATCGCCGTCAGGGCCGTCGTTTCTGTTCTGAGCACTCTTGGGCCTAACAGAATATCTGTAAAGCCATATTGTGCTGTCATGCTGATTTCATCAGCGGTTAAGCCGCCTTCCGGGCCAATCAGCAGGCGTACCCGTTCAACGGGCAGCGGCAGAGTATTGATGCTCTGGCTGGCGCGGGGATGCAGGTTCAGCTTTAGGCCATCGTCCTGCTCAGCACTCCAGCGCTCCAGCATCATCGCTTCACGCACCTCAGGCACGCTGTTTCTGCCGCACTGTTCACAGGCAGCAATCACAATTTTTTGCCATTGCTGGTGTTTTTTCGCCAGCCGCTCAGCATCAAGCTTTACGCCACAGCGCTCAGAAAACAAGGGGGTGATCACATTTACCCCAAGTTCTACCGCCTTCTGAATGGTGAACTCCATCTTCTCACCACGCGACATCACCTGGCCTAAATGCAGGTGAAGCGGGGATTCACGGCTATCTTCGCGGCTTTCGCCGAGGGAAACGCGGACGCTTTTTTTGTCGGCCTGCACGATCTCAGCGGCAAAAGTCAGATTACTGCCATCGAACAATTCCAGGGCCTGTCCGGCACCCATTCGCAACACGCGGCCAACATGGTTAGCGGCCTCGTCGCAGAGAGCAATCTCGCTGCCCGCGGTAAGCAATTCGGGATGAAAAATGCGGGGTATACGCATGGAAATCCTGATAAATGTTAGCGGCCGGTAAACAGATCCGGCCTGAATATGGGCTCTAGTTTAGGTCAGTGATTTTACCGCTGGCAAGCTTGCTGTACATAGGGATTGTGGTTGCCCTGTACGCGCGCGATGCGATTGTCCCGTTCGCACTCCCATGAACTGACCGGATACTGCTTGTTCCAGACGGTCATCAGCTGGGTTTGCTGCCTGGACATGTCGATCTGATAGCGATCGCGCATATAGAACCAGGTGCGGGCAATGGCGCCGCGCGCGCGTGCAGGGGGCTCGGCCTGTTTGTTTTTGAAATCGATCTTCATTTCACACTGACCATACTGGCGCTCGCCGCCGTTCCACTGGCTGTACATAAAGTTTCCACGGTCGCCATTCACTTCGCCAATCGAAGGCTGAAGGTTGTGCAGATCGGTTTCGATCTGGCGGTAACCGGCATCTTTCGCGCACTGTTTGCGGCCGCCATTTTGCCAGCACTGACGCTGGTGGCCGAACGTCCAGGCCGGCACCACGTGTTCCCACTCGATGCGTTTCGCCCGGTTGGCATTTTTACGCACCTGATAGCCACAGGAGGCGAGGTCAGGCACGCCCTTTTTCCCTTTCCAGTGGATTTTACAGCCGCAATAGAACGATCCTGGCGCATCGGCGTTGATTTGAGCCGCATATTCTTTGGCCTGACCAAAGCTGTTCTGGTGATAGTTATCCAGGCTAAGGCCGTGAGCGAAAAAAGTCGGTAAAAACAGGGAGAGTGACAAGCAGTAAAAAATTTTGCGAAGCATGTTGCGGGCCTGGCCTGATAAACGAGGCGGCGAGAGTAACAGATGCGATTCGCTTCGGGAAATCAGTGCCAGAAAATCAGCGAGTTATTGCTGAATAATTGGCCATCAGGACGATTTTTCGGATTGTTGGAACTCGCCGGGAGAGAGGCGATCGCCGCAGCGGACGCATCGATACTCGCTTTCGCCCCTGACGACACGGTTATGGCGGCGTACCGTCAGCTGATGCTGCTGACAACCACAACGGTAGGGGAAAGAGCGACTGCGCACCGATTCAATCTCAAACTTATGGGTGCGCTGCGCCGGCACATCCAGAATGCTTTCCATCATCCACTTCCACTCTTTGCCGTGCGGCGCGACCCGGCCAAAGTGTTTCCACACCAGCAGATGCGCCAGTTCATGCGGTACCACTTCATCAATAAAAGCCTGCTGATTTTCCAGTAACAGCACCGGATTCAGGCGGATCTCCCAGTGTTGCAGCCACGCGGTGCCCGCTGCCGTGCCGCGTTGTTGGTAGACCAACTTGGGTTCAGGGTAGCTGCGTTCAAGGCGATGGTTTGCCAGCTGCAATTTTTCACGCAGTGAGCGCATCACGGCTTGTTGCAGGGCAATGGGAAGTCTGAGGGATTTCATACGGCAGAGAATACGATGTGGCAGGGGGGAATTCAATAAAGCTGGCCGGGTTTCCCCGGCCAGAGAGTCTTAGTCACGATGACCGATATCGCGCAGCTTCTTGCCGCCCAACAGGTTACGTTCAATGTGTTCCAGCGAAATACCTTTGGTTTCCGGGATCAGCACGATGGTCAGAATGATAAACAGCACGTTCAGACCGGCGTAAACCCAGAAGGTGTTCGCGTTGCCCAGGGTGTTGAGCATGGTCAGGAAGGTGGCGCCGACAATCATGTTGGCAATCCAGTTGGTTGCCGTAGACACGGTGATACCGAAATCGCGGCCTTTCAGCGGCTGAATTTCAGAACACAGAACCCAGATCAACGGACCGGCACTCATCGCAAAACCGATGATAAACATCAGCAGCATGGCGATAGCGAAGTACTGACCGGTTGAAGAGTGGATGCCCACGTGCAGCATGGTGCCGAGGATACCCATACCGACCGCCATCACCAGGAAGCCCAGTTTCAGCGTTGGCTTACGGCCCCAGCGGTCAACCAGACCGATAGCAATAAAGGTCGCCAGTACGTTAACCAGACCCACAATCACCGTGCCCCACATCTGCTCTGTAGTGTTGGTGAAGCCTGCAATTTCAAAAATCTTCGGCGCGTAATACATGATGACGTTCATCCCGGTGAACTGCTGCATGATCTGCAGAAGTACGCCCAGGTAAACCGCGCGACGGAAGTTGCTGTTGCCTTTAAACAGGCTCCAGCCGGACTGTTTGATCTTCAGGCTTTCACGGATTTCGTCCAGCTCGCGTTTCGCTTGCTCGCTGGTGTCACGCAGACGGTCCAGTACGCGCTGAGCGGTACGGAAATCGCCTTTGGCGGCCAGCCAGCGTGGGCTGTTAGGCAGGAAGCAAACGCCAACCAGCAGCAGCGCGGCCGGGATGGTGATCACGCCCAGCATCCAACGCCATTCGCCGGTGTAGCTGAACGCGGTATCAGACAAATACGCACCCAGAATACCGATGGTGATCATCAGCTGGTACAGGGAAATCATACTGCCGCGAATCTTCTCTGGTGCGATCTCAGAGAGGTACAGCGGCGCGGTATAGGAGGCAACGCCGACGGCCAGACCCAGCAGAACGCGGGCGAAGATCAGCATTTCCGGGTTGGATGACATCGCTGACCACAGCGAGCCAATCACAAACAGAATGGCACCGATCATCAGGCTTTTTTTACGGCCCAGGCGGGAAGACATCCAGCCGCTACCGACGGCACCGACGGCGGCACCAAACATCATCGAGCTGACGATCCACTCCTGCTGATGTGCGGTAACGTTAAAATCTTTCGCGATGAATGGCAGGGCACCGGCGATAACGCCGATATCCAGACCAAACAGCAGGCCGGCCAGTGCAGCGAGGAAACAAACAAAGAAGGTCATCGCCTTGTTTGATGTCCTGCTCTTTTTCTTATTATCAGGCATAACGCCTCCATTAAAGTGGTACTGCTTATTGTTGTTATAAATGTTAGAAAACCTTGGCCCACAAGACTGTGCTGCAGATCACATTGGTGTAATCGGTTACACACCAGATCATTCCTAAATGCAGCATTTTCACGCGCGCTTACGCTTTATAACCAGTTAGTCATAGTAGTAAATAGTTTCACTTGTTTCCCGAGTGCCCTTCTATCAGACAGCGCTGAAAATAGCGCATTAGGCTACAGGTTGTTAAGAGAGTTAATTCTTAATTATCAGATATTGGTAAATATTTCTGAGTGTAACCGTTAACAATCAACGCGTCTGAAGCCAAAAAAAGTGTAGACAGCGATGGCCATTCCGCCAGCGTCAGACAGCAAAAAGGGCACCCACCGGGTGCCCTGTGTCCTGCAAGCTGGTGCTTACTTCAGGCCAGCAGCTTCACGCAGCTGTGCAGCCTTGTCGGTTTTTTCCCAAGGGAAATGTTCACGACCGAAGTGACCGTATGCCGCGGTCTCGCGGTACATCGGGTGCAGCAGGTCCAGCATCTGAATCAGACCGTATGGACGCAGGTCGAAGAACTCGCGCACCAGCAGCGTCAGCTGCTCGGTAGAGACTTTCTCAGTACCGAAGGTTTCCACCATGATGGAAGTCGGTTCAGCCACGCCAATCGCGTAGGAAACCTGAATCTCACAACGGTCAGCCAGGCCAGCCGCAACGATGTTTTTCGCCACATAGCGCGCTGCATATGCCGCTGAACGGTCAACCTTAGACGGATCCTTACCGGAGAACGCACCGCCGCCGTGACGCGCCATGCCGCCGTAGGTATCAACGATGATTTTACGACCCGTCAGACCACAGTCGCCCATTGGGCCACCGATGACGAAACGGCCCGTCGGGTTAATGTGGTATTTGGTGCTGGCGTTGATCCACTCTGCTGGCAGAACCGGCTTGATGATCTCTTCCATCACCGCTTCCTGCAGATCTTTCAGCGAGATATCTTCAGCGTGCTGAGTAGACAGAACCACGGCATCAATACCGACGATTTTGCCATCGTCATACTGGAAAGTGATCTGGCTTTTTGCATCCGGGCGCAGCCATGGCAGGGTGCCATTTTTACGCACTTCAGCCTGACGCTGAACCAGACGGTGAGCATAGGTCACCGGCGCAGGCATCAGCACATCAGTTTCGTTAGTGGCATAACCAAACATCAGACCCTGGTCGCCCGCACCCTGTTCCAGAGGATCGGTACGGTCTACGCCCTGGTTGATATCAGGTGACTGTTTGCCGATGGCGTTCAGTACGGCACAAGAGTTGGCATCAAAGCCCATATCGGAATGGACATAACCGATTTCGCGTACGGTGTTACGGGTGATCTCTTCAATATCGACCCAGGCCGACGTGGTGATTTCACCACCGACCAGCACCATGCCGGTTTTCACATACGTTTCGCACGCGACACGCGCTTTCGGATCCTGCTCGAGGATGGCATCGAGCACAGCATCAGAAATCTGGTCGGCGATTTTATCAGGATGTCCTTCTGAGACGGACTCGGAAGTGAAAAGGTGTTTAGCCATTAATTCTTTACCTTACTGAATACGGGTTGATAACGACTGCATAGCGCTAAAGACTGTTTGCCAGTTCTCACCGGCTTCGGTTCCCAGCGCCCCCTCAGGCAAAGCCATGAGCAGTACATAACAGGTGACGCTTAGAAGTTAACCATTTAGATGGATTAACATCTGGACGGCTATTTTAGGTCACTCATTAATCGGATTGCCAGCCTTTTTTCTTTAAAGCTTTTTTCAGCTCAGGTAAAAAGTGGAACATTTTCATGACAGGCTTCTCATTCCGCACATTAAGGAATTGCATAATGTTATACTTGAGAGACCGATTGGCGCGGCCTTTCAGCGTTTTATGCTGAATATCCCGCTCGCCGATGGCTTGTTGTTGCGGGTTATCCCTGCGATAGTAGTTAACTGTTCCGCATCACTGAAATTTGAGGCTCGCAATGTCTGACGACATTAAGACAATGAAGGGTTCGTCAGCTGGCGAACAAGGTGGACTCCGCTCTATGCAGGAGGTGGCCATGAGCGATCAAGAAGCCAGCAAGATGCTGCGCACCTACAATATTGCCTGGTGGGGTAATAACTACTACGACGTCAATGAGTTAGGGCACGTCAGCGTCTGTCCGAATCCGGACGTCCCGGAAGCCCGGGTCGACCTGGCGAAGCTGGTGAAAGAGCGCGAGGTCGAAGGCCAGCGTCTGCCCGCCTTGTTCTGCTTCCCGCAGATCCTGCAGCACCGTCTGCGTTCGATTAACGCCGCGTTCAAACGCGCGCGGGAATCTTACGGCTATCGCGGCGATTACTTCCTGGTCTATCCGATTAAGGTTAACCAGCACAAACGCGTTATCGAATCGCTGATCAACTCCGGCGAACCGCTGGGGCTGGAAGCCGGTTCGAAAGCCGAGCTGATGGCGGTACTGGCACACGCCGGTCAGACCCGCTCGGTGATTGTCTGTAACGGCTATAAAGACCGTGAATACATTCGTCTGGCGCTGATCGGCGAAAAGATGGGCCACAAGGTCTATCTGGTGCTGGAAAAAATGACCGAAGTGAAGCTGGTGCTGGAAGAGGCGGAACGCCTGAACGTGGTGCCGCGTCTCGGTATCCGTGCGCGTCTGGCGTCTCAGGGCTCCGGTAAATGGCAGTCCAGCGGCGGCGAAAAATCCAAGTTTGGTCTGTCGGCGACGCAGGTGCTTAAGCTGGTCGATATCATGCGTGAAGCTGGCCGGATGGAAAGCCTGCAGCTGCTGCATTTCCACCTCGGTTCGCAGATGTCCAATATTCGCGACATCGCCACCGGCGTGCGTGAATCGGCCCGTTTCTATGTAGAGCTGGCTAAACTCGGCGTCAACATTCAGTGCTTCGATGTCGGCGGCGGTTTGGGCGTGGACTATGAGGGAACGCGTTCGCAGTCTGACTGCTCCGTTAACTACGGCCTGAACGAATATGCCAACAACGTGATTTGGGCGATCGGCGATGCCTGCGAAGAGCATAATCTGCCGCACCCTACGGTGATCACCGAGTCTGGCCGTGCCGTCACGGCGCACCACACCGTGCTGGTGTCGAACATCATCGGCGTAGAGCGTAACGAATTCAGCGAGCCACAGACGCCGTCTGCGGATTCGCCACGTCCGATTGTCAGCATGTGGGATACCTGGCAGGAGATGCATCAGCCAAACAACCGTCGCTCGCTGCGCGAATGGCTGCATGACAGCCAGATGGATCTGTTTGATATCCATACCGGCTACTCGCAGGGCACTTATGACCTGACGCAGCGCGCCTGGGCTGAGCAGCTTTATCTGAGCATCTGCCACTATATTCAGCAGCATCTTGACCCGACCAACCGCGCGCACCGTCCCATCATCGACGAACTGCAGGAGCGTATGGCGGACAAGATTTACGTCAACTTCTCGCTGTTCCAGTCGATGCCGGATGCCTGGGGTATCGATCAGCTGTTCCCGGTGCTGCCGCTGGAAGGGCTGAACAAGTCGCCTGAACGTCGCGCGGTGCTGCTGGACATCACCTGTGACTCCGATGGCACCATCGATCACTATGTGGATGGCGATGGCATTGCCACCACCATGCCGATGCCGCAGTACGATGTGGATAATCCTCCGATGCTCGGCTTCTTTATGGTCGGCGCTTACCAGGAAATCCTCGGCAACATGCACAACCTGTTCGGCGATACCGAAGCGGTGGATGTGTTTGCCTATGCCGATGGCCGCGTTGACGTGCATCTGTCTGACGAAGGCGACACCGTTGCAGACATGCTGGAATACGTGCAGCTGGATCCGCAGGAGCTGCTGACGCACTTCCGCAACCAGCTTAAAGAGAGCGATCTGGACGAAGAGCTGCGCGCGCAGTTCCTTGAAGAGTTCGAATCTGGCTTGTACGGCTACACTTATCTGGAAGACGAATAATCTTCCCCTGCTGGACGAGTTGACCACGCCGATGACGGTGTGGCAATTCTCTGCAAAATCCCTTCCTCGTCGGGTTTAACGACGCGGTGGGGATTTTTTTTATCTCTGTTTCAGCCAAAAGCTGGCCTGGTCCGGCTTCACAGTTAAAGAGGATTTGGTATGAATAACACCCTGGGCAACCAGTACGACAACTCGCTGGTGTCAAACGCCTTTGGTTTTATGCGTTTTCCGATCAACTTCCAGCCTTACGACAGCGACGCTGAGTGGGTGATCACCGGTATTCCTTTCGATGCCGCGACCTCCGGTCGTCCTGGCAGCCGCCTGGGCCCTGGCGCGATCCGTCAGATCTCCACTAACCTGGCGTGGGAAGGCTGCCGCTGGCCGTGGAACTTCGATCTGCGTCAGCGTTTAAAGGTGATCGACTGCGGTGACCTTGTGTACGCCTTTGGCGATTCTCAGGATCTGACCGACAAGCTGCAGGCGCATGCCGAGAAGCTGCTGGCCAACGGCAAGCGTATGCTGACCTTCGGTGGCGATCACTACGTGACGCTGCCGCTGCTGCGCGCTCATGCTAAATACTTCGGTAAGATGGCGCTGGTGCATTTTGATGCCCATACCGATACCTATTCCAACGGCCCGACCTTCGATCACGGCACCATGTTCCACCATGCGCCGAAGGAAGGCCTGATCGATCCGGCACACTCGGTGCAGATCGGTATCCGTACCGAGTTTGATGCCTCACTGGGCTTCAACGTGCTGGACGCGGCGCAGGTTAACGACCGCAGTGTTGATGACATCCTCGCTCAGGTGAAGCAGATCGTTGGCGATATGCCGGTTTATCTGACCTTCGATATCGACTGCCTCGATCCGGCGCATGCGCCAGGCACCGGCACGCCGGTGATCGGCGGTCTGACCACCGATAAAGCAACCAAGCTGGTGCGCGGTCTGCAGGGGTTGAACATCGTCGGGATGGATCTGGTGGAAGTCGCACCGGGCTATGACCAGTCCGATCTGACCGCTCTGGCTGCCGCCACGCTGGCGCTGGATATGCTGCATGTTCAGGCCGTTAACAAAGGCTAGTTTCATCAGCAGAAATGAGAAGGGCGCCTGATAAGGGCGCCCTTTTTTTATGGCAACACGCGGTTATTTACCGGCAGCGATACGCTCTTTGATGTGCTGAGCGCGCGCTTCGGAAGCCGGGTGGGAGTCAAACATCGAGCTTTGATGGCTGCCTTCCAGTTTCGCCAGTTTTTCGAAGCTGGTGACCAGGCCGTTAGGATCGATGTTGCGCTTTTTCATCAGGTCGAAAGAGTAATCATCTGCCTGCGATTCCTGCTTCTGCGAGAACTGCGCGTTAACCAGTTTCTCACCCAGGTCTGCAAGCTGCGACTGGGACAGCGTACCGGCGATGCCGCCCACGGAACCAATGGCGGTACGGGCAGCGGTGGTGCTGTAAGCAACCTGCATCGCGCGACGGCTATGGCCTAATGCCACGTGGCCCATTTCATGGCCCAGCACACCCTCGACTTCATTGTCGGTCATCATATCCATCAATCCGCTGTAAACGCGGATACAGCCGTTCGCCATCGCCCAGGCATTGACGTCTTTGGTGATGTACACCTTGTAGTTGGCCGGCGTGCCGTTGATGTTGTCACCCAGTGCGGCGGAGATTTTCGCCAGGCGCTGCGCATACGGGCTGGAGTCGGGCGCAATTTGCGCTTCGCTATCCATCTGCGCACAGGATTTCACGCTGAGTTCTTTGACCTGTTCATCGCTAATGGTGGCGGCCTGATAGGCCTGCGCACCAGACTGCATAAGCGCGTTGCTGTCTACTCCCTGACAACCAGAAAGTGCGGTAATCAGTCCCAGAGAAACGAAAGAGAGGGGTAATTTCATATTATTTCATCCATCAGTAACAAGGTAGTAAAAACAAGAACCTGCCAAACCGGCAGAAAAAAACGCTGCTTATAAAGAGAGCGTTATAACGTGCGCATCTACGAATGCATAGTGGTTATAGCCACAAACCGCAAGTTTACGCCTGCTATTTTGCACGTTTCGCCATGTACAGCAGACCCGTCTTTCATGTACATTGAGGGTCGACTTTTACAACTTTGCCTGATAACTCATTGATTAAAATAGGTTAAGGACGGCGAAGCGTTTAATCCGACCTGGAGTAGAACATGTCTTCTCGTAAAGAGCTTGCTAACGCCATTCGCGCATTAAGTATGGATGCGGTACAAAAAGCCAAATCTGGCCACCCTGGCGCCCCGATGGGCATGGCAGATATCGCCGAAGTGCTGTGGCGTGAATTTCTGAACCATAACCCTACGAATCCTCTGTGGGCCGATCGCGACCGCTTCGTGCTGTCGAACGGTCACGGCTCCATGCTGATCTACAGCCTGTTGCACCTCACCGGCTACGATCTGCCGATTGCTGAGCTGGCAAACTTCCGTCAGCTGCACTCTAAAACTCCAGGTCACCCGGAATTCGGTTACACCGCAGGCGTGGAAACCACTACCGGCCCACTGGGTCAGGGCGTGGCTAACGCTGTAGGTATGGCCATTGCCGAGCGCACGATGGCGGCGCAGTTCAACCGTCCGGGTCACGATGTTGTTGACCATAACACCTATGTGTTCATGGGTGACGGCTGCATGATGGAAGGTATCTCCCACGAAGTGTGCTCGCTGGCCGGTACGCTGAAGCTGGGCAAACTGGTTGCCTTCTATGATGACAACGGTATCTCAATCGACGGTCACATTGACGGTTGGTTCACTGACGACACCGCCAAGCGTTTCGAAGCTTACGGCTGGCACGTAGTGCGCGGTGTTGACGGTCACGATGCAGCCGCAATCAAGCAAGCGGTTGAAGAAGCGAAAGCGGTTAGCGACAAGCCTTCCCTGCTGATGTGCAAAACCGTGATTGGCTTTGGTTCACCAAACAAAGCCGGTACCCACGATTCACACGGCGCACCGCTGGGTGATGACGAAGTAGCACTGACCCGTAAGCAGTTGGGCTGGAGCCACGCGCCGTTCGAGATCCCACAGGATATCTACGCGCAGTGGGATGCGAAAGAAGCCGGTCAGGCGAAAGAAGCCAGCTGGAACGAGAAGTTCGCGGCCTACGCTAAAGCGCACCCGGAGCTGGCGGCAGAATTCAAACGCCGTATGGGCAACGAGCTGCCGGCTAACTGGCAGGCTGAGTCGCAGAAGTTCATCGAACAGCTGCAGGCTAACCCAGCAAAAATCGCCAGCCGTAAAGCGTCGCAGAACACGCTGGAAGCCTTCGGTAAACTGCTGCCAGAATACCTGGGCGGCTCGGCTGACCTGGCGCCAAGCAACCTGACCATGTGGTCTGGTTCTAAGCCAATCAACGACGATCTGGCCGGTAATTACATCCATTACGGTGTGCGTGAATTCGGTATGACCGCCATCGCTAACGGCATCACGCTGCACGGCGGCTTCCTGCCATACACCGCGACCTTCCTGATGTTTGTTGAATACGCGCGTAACGCTGCGCGTATGGCTGCACTGATGAAAATCCGTCAGGTGATGGTCTATACCCACGACTCCATCGGTCTGGGCGAAGACGGTCCTACGCATCAGCCGGTTGAGCAGATGGCCAGCCTGCGCGTCACCCCGAACATGAGCCTGTGGCGTCCATGTGATCAGGTTGAGTCTGCGGTTGCCTGGAAATACGCTATCGAGCGCTTCGACGGCCCAACGGCACTGATCTTCTCCCGTCAGAATCTGGCGCAGCAGGATCGTACCGCTGAGCAGCTGGCCAATGTGGCTCGCGGTGGTTACGTGCTGAAAGACTGTGATGGTCAGCCGGAAATCATCCTGATCGCCACCGGTTCAGAAGTTGAACTGGCGGTGGGCGCGTATGACAAGCTGACCTCCGAAGGCCGTAAGGCGCGCGTGGTGTCGATGCCGTCTACCGATGCCTTCGACAAACAGGATGCCGCATACCGTGAAGCGGTTCTGCCGAAAGCGGTCAGCGCCCGTGTGGCGATTGAAGCCGGTATCGCAGATTACTGGTTCAAATACACCGGTCTGAACGGTGCAATCGTCGGTATGACCACCTTTGGTGAGTCAGCGCCTGCAGAGCAGCTGTTTGAAATGTTTGGCTTCACCGTGGATAACGTGGTCGCTAAAGCGAAAGAACTGCTGTAAGCCCAGCGGGGCGGGATTGCTTCCGCCCCGTTTTCACTTTTCCGCCGTCATCCCCGGCCGTGGAATTTTCTAAATCTGTGACTTAGATCTAAAGATTGTCGCAGCAATTGATCCTCGTCATTCCTATTATTCCTCCATTCTATTATTCTCGCTGAACCGTTTCAGTTTGCGTAGTTGCTGAAGATATACGGGCTTAGTACAGTTTTTCTGATGCAAGAATTCCCTGTACAAATTTGAACGTCTGGCTCAGGCTAACGCTCCAGTTTTACACCGAATTCGGATGCAGGAGTGATATGACGGTTCGCATTGCCATAAACGGTTTTGGTCGCATCGGGCGCAACGTGTTGCGTGCTCTTTATGAAACCGGACGTCGTGCAGAGATCACCGTGGTGGCCATCAATGAGCTGGCTGACGCGGCGGGAATGGCGCATTTACTGAAGTACGATACCAGCCACGGGCGATTTGCCTGGGATGTCCGCCAGGAGCGGGATCTGCTGTGGGTCGGCGAAGATACCATTCGTCTGCTGCATCGTGCGGAAATCAGCGATCTGCCGTGGCAGGAGCTGAATGTCGATGTGGTGCTGGATTGTACCGGCGTGTATGGCAGTCGTGCAGATGGCGAAGCCCATCTGGCCGCCGGCGCGAAAAAAGTGCTGTTCTCCCATCCTGGCGGAAACGACCTGGATGCCACCGTGGTTTTCGGTGTGAATGAGAAAGAGCTGCAACCGGACCACCTGATCGTCTCCAACGCTTCCTGCACCACCAACTGTATTATTCCGGTGATTAAACTGCTGGATGATGCCTTCACCATCGAGTCGGGCACCGTGACCACTATCCACTCAGCCATGCACGATCAGCAGGTGATAGATGCGTACCATCCCGACCTGCGACGCACGCGCGCAGCCAGCCAGTCGATTATTCCGGTCGATACGCGTCTTGCCGCCGGCATTACCCGTATTTTTCCTAAATTTAACGACCGTTTTGAGGCGATAGCGGTACGTGTCCCTACAATAAACGTGACGGCGATTGATTTGAGCGTCAGCGTGAGGGAGGCGGTGCAGGCGTGCGAGGTTAATGCCTTGTTGCGAAACGCGTCAGAAGGGGCATTTAGTGGTATAGTTGACTATACGGAATTACCGTTAGTCTCCATAGATTTTAACCACGATCCGCACAGTGCCATAGTGGACGGCACGCAGACGCGGGTCAGCGGTCAGCACCTGATCAAGACACTTGTCTGGTGCGACAACGAGTGGGGCTTTGCTAACCGAATGATCGACACAACGTTAGCGATGGCCGCAACCGGTTTCAGGTAGGGCGCGGTTTGCGCCTGTCAAAACTTAGAGAATCAACGAGAGGATTCACCATGTCTGTAATTAAGATGACCGATCTGGATCTTGCTGGCAAACGCGTACTTATTCGTTCTGATTTGAACGTGCCAGTGAAAGAAGGGAAAGTGACGTCGGATGCACGTATCCGTGCCTCATTGCCGACCATCGAAGCGGCGTTGAAGCAGGGCGCGAAAGTGATGGTTACCTCCCATCTTGGTCGCCCGACTGAAGGTGAATACAACGAGGAGTTTTCCCTCCTGCCAGTTGTTAACTATCTGAAAGACAAACTCTCTTCTCCTGTTCGCCTGGCGAAAGACTACCTTGACGGCCTGGACATTGCCGAAGGTGAGCTGGTCGTTCTGGAAAACGTTCGCTTTAACAAAGGCGAAAAGAAAGACGACGAAGCCCTCTCTAAAAAATATGCCGCCCTGTGCGATATCTACGTGATGGATGCCTTCGGTACCGCGCACCGCGCGCAGGCGTCTACCCACGGCGTCGGCAAATTTGCCCCAATCGCGTGTGCTGGCCCACTGCTGGCTAACGAACTGGACGCGCTGGGTAAAGCGTTGAAATCGCCAGAGCGCCCAATGGTGGCGGTGGTTGGCGGTTCTAAAGTCTCTACCAAGTTTGACGTGCTGAACTCGCTGGTAAAAATCGCGGACACCGTGATTGTCGGCGGCGGCATTGCCAACACCTTCGTGGCGATTGATAACAACGTCGGTAAGTCTCTGTATGAGCCTGATTTTGTTGATGCAGCGAAAAAACTGCGTGACGAATTTAAAATCCCGGTTCCGACCGACTCCCGCGTAGGCACGGAATTCTCTGAAACTGCACCGTCTACCGTGAAGAAAGTCAGCGAAGTGAAAGATGATGAAGAGATCATGGACTTCGGCGATGAAACCGCACTGGCAATGGCTAAGATCTTGAAAGAAGCCAAAACTATCCTGTGGAACGGTCCGGTTGGCGTGTTCGAATTCCCGAACTTCCGCAAAGGCACTGAAATCATTGCTAATGCGATTGCAGACAGCGACGCATTCTCTATCGCAGGTGGCGGTGATACGCTGGCGGCCATCGATCTGTTCGGTATCGAAGATAAGATCTCTTATATCTCTACCGGCGGCGGTGCTTTCCTGGAATTCGTGGAAGGCAAAACACTGCCAGCAGTCGCCATGCTTGAAGCGCGTGCAAAACAGTAATTACTGGGGCGGGAAGTTGCTTCCCGCCAGAATGATTTACCCGTTTGACGGGTTCCGAATCTCTTAATACGACCGACGAAACAGGACAAAAAACATGTCTAAAATTTTTGATTTCGTAAAACCAGGCGTTGTCACCGGCGACGACGTGCAGAAGATCTTCAAAGTAGCGAAAGAAAACAAATTCGCTCTGCCAGCCGTTAACTGCGTAGGCACCGACTCCATCAACGCCGTTCTGGAAACCGCCGCTAAAGTTAAAGCCCCGGTCATCATTCAGTTCTCTAACGGTGGCGCAGGCTTCATCGCCGGTAAAGGTCTGAAATCAGACAAGCCACAGGCTGCAGCAATCCTGGGCGCAATCTCTGGCGCGCACCACGTGCATCAGATGGCAGAACATTACGGCGTGCCGGTTATCCTGCACACTGACCACTGCGCGAAAAAACTGCTGCCATGGATCGACGGTCTGCTGGACGCGGGTGAAGCTCACTTCGAGAAAACCGGTAAGCCACTGTTCTCTTCTCACATGATCGACCTGTCAGAAGAGTCACTGGAAGAAAACATCGAGATCTGCAGCACCTATCTGGCCCGTATGGCTAAGATCAACATGACGTTAGAAATCGAACTGGGTTGCACCGGTGGCGAAGAAGACGGCGTGGACAACAGCCACATGGACGCTTCTGCACTGTACACTCAGCCAGAAGACGTTGATTACGCTTACGAAAAACTGAATGCCATCAGCCCGCGCTTCACTATCGCTGCGTCATTCGGTAACGTGCACGGCGTGTACAAGCCAGGCAACGTTAAGCTGACTCCGACCATCCTGCGTGATTCTCAGGACTATGTGAGCAAGAAACACAACCTGCCACACAACTCGCTGGATTTCGTGTTCCACGGTGGTTCCGGTTCTTCTGCTGCAGAAATCGAAGAGTCAATCAGCTACGGCGTGATCAAAATGAACATCGATACTGACACCCAATGGGCAACCTGGGACGGTATCCTGCAGTACTACAAAAAGAACGAAGGCTACCTGCAGGCCCAGCTGGGCAACCCGGAAGGCGCAGACAAGCCAAACAAAAAATACTACGATCCACGTGTCTGGCTGCGCGCATCCCAGTCATCAATGATCGTTCGTCTGGAGCAGGCATTTAAAGAGCTGAACGCAGTCGACGTTCTGTAATTTTGCCGCGTTAACGACAGTATGAAAAAGGCCCCTTTACCGGGGCCTTTTTTTTCGCCTGTCCGGTAACAAATTGTTAATTTGACTGCTTATTTGGCAGAGCGCGGCATTATTGGTTACCCTTTGAGTTTGGGATGTCAGTTTGTCTGGCAAAAAACTGCTTACTTCCCGCAGGGGAACAACAACAGGAAAACGAAATGGAAGATCTGAACGTGGTACATGGCATTAACAACGCAGGAGGTTGGCTGGTGCGTAACCAGGAGCTGCTGTTGAGTTATGTCGTGAATATCGTGGCGGCCATTGCGATTATTATCGTCGGGATGATTGTGGCGCGACTCATCTCCAACACCCTGAATAAAGTGCTGCTGGCGCGTCATATCGATGCCACGGTAGCCGACTTCCTTTCAGCGCTGGTGCGCTACGGGGTCATCGCCTTTACGCTGATCGCCGCCCTGGGCAGGGTAGGCGTGCAGACCGCCTCGGTGATCGCGGTGCTCGGTGCCGCCGGCCTGGCCATTGGTCTGGCGCTGCAGGGTTCGCTGGCTAACCTGGCGGCCGGCGTGCTGCTGGTTACCTTCCGTCCGTTCCGTACCGGTGAATTCATTGATATCGGTGTAATGGGGACGGTGCAGAGCGTGCAGATCTTCTCTACCACCCTGAAAACCGCCGACGGCAAAATTGTCGTGGTGCCAAACGGTAAAATCATCGCCGGGAATATCGTTAACTTCTCGCGGGAGCCGGTGCGCCGTAATGAGTTCATTATCGGTGTGGCCTATGATGCCGACGTTGATCAGGTGATTAAGCTGCTGCAGGAAGTGGTTGATGCCGAGCCTCGCGTGCTGCGCGATATGGGCATCCAGATTGGCCTGAATGAACTGGCCGCCTCTTCAGTGAACTTCGTGGTGCGCTGCTGGAGTAATGCCGGTGACCTGCAGAACGTCTACTGGGATCTGATGAAGAACTTCAAGCGCACGCTGGACGCGCATCAGATTGGCATTCCTTATCCGCAGATGGACGTTCACCTGCATCAGGTGAAGTCGGCTGAAGATCAGCAGGCTGAAGTCAAAACCGCGACGCCAGAGGTGGCGCCGTCGTTACCTAAACCAGAGTAATCAGTAAGTTAAAGGCGAGCCACGGTTCGCCTTTCTTGCCTTAACGTTATTAGTAAAACTGATATAACATTAGTTTATTCCATTTCCTCTAATGAACCTTCCGCTATACACTCGCCTGCAATTATTCAGGACGAGGTGTTTCCCGTGTTTTCAATCTTCTTTCAGGGCATGGCTCTGGGTGCTGCGTTAATCCTGCCGTTAGGGCCACAAAATGCGCTGGTGTTAAATCAGGGCGTGCGTCGTCAATATCATCTGATGACCGCCGGACTCTGTACCCTGAGCGACATCGTCCTGATTTGCGCCGGAGTGTTTGGCGGCAGTGCCTTGCTGACCCAATCGCCACTGCTGCTCAATCTGGTGACCTGGGGCGGCGTGCTTTTCCTGCTGTGGTACGGCTGGGGAGCATTGCGTACCGCGTTCAGCGGCAACATTGACCTCTCTTCCTCCGCCGCGATGAAGCAGGGACGCTGGCGGATTGTCGCCACCATGATGGCCGTGACCTGGCTGAATCCGCATGTCTATATCGATACCTTTGTGGTGCTCGGCAGTCTCGGCGGACAGCTTCCGGCGGAAGCCCGCAGCTGGTTTGCGTTGGGCTCGGTCACCGCATCAATCCTGTGGTTCTTTGGCCTGGCGTCACTCGCCGCCTGGCTGTCACCGGTGCTGAATACGGCGAAAGCCCAACGCATCATCAATGCGCTGGTTGGGGTAATGATGTGGGGCATTGCGTTAAAGCTGGCGCTGCAGGCAACAGGTTTCCAGTAATTGTCTGATGGGGATGATTTCAGTCACAAGGAACTCACTCCAGGAATAAAGGTCATAGCCTGATACCCGAAAACGCAATAACATATGCCAGCTTGTTGCGTTTTGACGGAACATTTCTCTGGCGGTGAGGCAATTTTCCCCGTCAGTAAACCTTGATGTGACTTAAATACCCCACGGAGGAACCCAGTGAAGCTTACTAAATTGGCCCTGGCCGCAATGATTGGATTTGGAACCGTACCGGCTCTGGCGCTGGCAGATGAGCTGCCGAATGGCCCACACGTTGTGACGTCTGGCCAGTCCAGTGTTGAAGCCACACCGGATATCGCTACGCTGGCTATTGAAGTCAGCATTTCGGCGAAAGATGCCGCGACAGCCAAGGCTCAGGCCGATACGCGAGTCGCGCAGTACTTTGATTTCCTGCAAAAAAATGGCATTGAGAAGAAAGATATTGATGCCGCTAACCTGCGTACCCAGCCAGAATATGACTACACCAAAGAAGGCAAAGCGGTGCTGAAAGGCTACCGTGCGGTGCGTCAGGTGCAGGTGACTCTGCGTCAGTTAGATAAGCTGAACGAGCTGCTGGACGGTGCGCTGAAGTCTGGCCTGAACGAAATCCGCTCCGTTGAGCTGGGCGTGGCCCATCCGGATGAATACCGCAACAAGGCGCGTCAGGCGGCGATTCAGGACGCGACGCAGCAGGCAGGCGAGCTGGCGAAAGGCTTTAATACCAAGCTGGGCCCGGTTTACAGCATCCGTTATCACGTTGCTAACTACCAGCCAATGCCGGTCGCGCGCATGTATAAAATGGCCGATGCCGCACCGATGACCTCTGCGGCGGAAACCTATGAAAAGCAGAGCATTCACTTCGACGATCAGGTTGATGTGGTGTTTGAACTGCAGCGTAACCCGTAATCGCAAAAAGGGCGCTGTCAGTGACAACGCCCGGTGTAGGCTGCATTCAGGGCTCCCAACGGGAGCCTTTTTTTATGGCTTATTCCGGCTGACGCAGGACGCGATGGCCGTGAGCGATTAACGCATCGGTGACCTTGCGCATCAGGCGGCTTTCTGGCGCGAAGCGGTGCCAGTAAAGCATCCGGCGCTGGAACAGGCCCGGTGTTAAGTCAATCAGCTCGCCTTCTGCCAGCTCGCGCTCAATCTGCAGGTGCGGGATCATACAGCAGGTGGTGCCCTGACGCGCCAGCTGCACAAACGCTTCCGACGAGTTAACGATATGGCAGGGCACGCTGCCCGGCGACAGGTCAAAGTTCTGCTGTAAAAAGGCCTGATGCATATCATCAAGATGGTCGAAGGCCACCGCGGGCGCTTTCAGCAGGGCAGAGCGGGTCACGCCATTCGGGAAATAACGCGCGGCAAATTCCTTCGAGCCGACAAACAGATAATCCAGCGCGCCGAGCTGATCCACCAGGCAGCTTGGCAGAGGCTGAGGTTGAATACTCACTGCCCCAACCACTTCGCCACGACGCAGGCGTTCCTGCGTGCGGCTTTCATCTTCCACCTGCAGGTTCAGACGCACCGGAGAGTCGGTTAATACGGTTTTCAGCGCGGGCAGCAGCCAGGTTGCCAGACTGTCGGCGTTTATCGCCAGCGACAGCAGCAATGGCGTGGTGCCGCTGTTCTCATCGCCCAGCCACTCCTCTTCCAGCAGTTCAACCTGGTGCAGTAACGCCAGCAGCTTTTGCCCTTGCTCGGTTGGGCGTGGCGGCACGGTACGCACCAGCAGCGGCTGGCCGAACATGTTCTCCAACTGCTTGATTCGTTGTGAGACTGCCGACTGGGTAATGCAAAGCTTTTGTGCTGCGCGTTCGAAGCCGCGCTCGCGAATCACTGCATCCAGCGCCTGAAGCGTGCGATAATCCGGGCGTTTCATAGTGGGTGATAACTCTCTTTCAGGTGTGGAAACTGCACTATGCCATATTTTTGTCACTTTGCCCTGGGCAAAGGCGACATTATCCCGCTTCAGGTTTGTGGCCTGGCTTCCAAAGTGCCAACAAAGCCCGCGTGAAGGCAGTCATTTCCATCGGGTTGTTTTATACTAGCGCCACACTGTAGCTGTACGGAATCTAAACTTACCATGACACAGGATGAACTGAAAAAGGCCGTCGGTTGGGCAGCGCTGGACTATGTTACCCCGGGCACCATTGTCGGTGTGGGGACGGGTTCTACTGCCGCTCACTTTATCGATGCGTTGGGCTCGATCAAACACCAGATTGACGGTGCGGTCTCCAGCTCTGAGGCTTCAACAGAGAAGCTGAAAAGCCTGGGTATTCAGGTGTTCGACCTCAACGAGATTGACTCCCTGTCGGTCTACGTCGATGGCGCTGATGAGATCAATGGCATGATGCAGATGATCAAAGGCGGTGGCGCGGCGCTGACGCGGGAGAAAATCATCTCTGCGGTGGCGGATAAGTTTGTCTGTATAGCGGATGAGTCTAAACAGGTTGATGTGCTGGGCGGTTTCCCGCTGCCGGTGGAAGTGATCCCGATGGCCCGCAGTTTTGTGGCGCGTGAACTGGTGAAGCTGGGCGGCCTGCCGGAATACCGTCAGCATGTGCTGACCGATAACGGCAACATTATTCTCGACGTGCATAATCTGAAAATTCTGGACCCGATTGCGCTGGAGAAAGCGATTAATGCGCTGCCAGGCGTGGTCACGGTGGGGCTGTTTGCTGCACGCTGTGCCGACGTTGCGCTGATTGGTACCGCCAACGGTGTGAAGACCATAGTAAAATGATCTTACCGGCGCCGCCCCGGCGTCGGTTATTTTCTGATAAAAAACATCTTTTCTGAACCCGATGAAATTTGGTGACTTATGTCACATAACTTTCATGCGCAGGCGTATCCTGCTAATCCTTTTCACCATTCCCCGATTATCTGCCAAATTGTGCTGCCTTGCCTGTTAGCCGTGCTGGCATCCAGGCAATCGTTTGTATTGCCGCAGCCGTAAATTTTGATATTTTGGCAGAAGGCTATCTTATACCCGGATGTAGATAGGGGTAAGCTGGCACTTCTGAAGTCGCAAAAATAGGGTCGGGAAATGGCAAAAGTATCACTGGAGAAAGACAAGATTAAGTTCCTGTTGGTGGAAGGCGTCCACCAGAGCGCGGTCGAGAATTTGCGCGCATCAGGGTACACCAACATCGAATTTCATAAAGGTGCGCTGGACAGCGACGCTCTGAAAGAGTCCATCCGCGACGCGCACTTTATCGGTATCCGCTCGCGCACCAACCTCACTGAAGACATTTTCGCTGCGGCGGAAAAACTGGTGGCGGTCGGCTGCTTCTGTATCGGAACCAACCAGGTTGATCTGACTGCTGCTGGCAGCCGTGGCATCCCGGTATTTAATGCACCTTTCTCCAATACCCGATCCGTTGCTGAGCTGGTCATCGGCGAGCTGCTGTTAATGCTGCGCGGCGTGCCTGCCGCGAACGCCAAAGCACACCGTGGCATCTGGAACAAACTGGCCGTGGGTTCTTTTGAAGCCCGTGGTAAGAAGCTGGGCATCATCGGCTACGGCCATATCGGCATGCAGCTGGGCGTGCTGGCGGAAAGCCTGGGTATGCACGTGTTCTTCTATGATATCGAGAGCAAGCTGCCGCTGGGTAACGCCACGCAGGTTCGCCATCTGTCTGACCTGCTGAATATGAGTGATGTCGTCAGCCTGCATGTACCAGAGACGCTCTCAACGCAGAACATGATGGGCGCAGAAGAGCTGGCGATGATGAAGCCAGGCTCACTGCTGATTAACGCCTCACGCGGCACCGTGGTCGAT
Organism: Erwinia billingiae Eb661; assembly: GCF_000196615.1. NCBI lineage: Bacteria > Pseudomonadati > Pseudomonadota > Gammaproteobacteria > Enterobacterales > Erwiniaceae > Erwinia > Erwinia billingiae. The sequence continues at coordinate 4,066,322 of NC_014306.1, read as the reverse complement.
ATTCCTGCCCTGTGTAAAGTGCTGGCGGACAAGCATCTGGCGGGCGCGGCAATTGACGTGTTCCCGGAAGAACCTGCGACCAACAGCGATCCGTTCCTGTCGCCGCTGTGCGAGTTTGATAACGTGATCCTGACGCCACACATCGGTGGATCAACGCAGGAAGCGCAGGAAAATATCGGTATCGAAGTGGCGGGCAAGCTGGCTAAGTACTCGGATAACGGTTCAACGCTGTCTGCGGTTAACTTCCCGGAAGTCTCTCTGCCGATGCATGGCGACCAGAGCCGTTTGCTGCACATCCACGAGAACCGTCCCGGCGTGCTGACCGCAATCAACAACATCTTTGCAGACCAGGGCGTCAACATCGCCGCACAGTACCTGCAAACCACCCCACAGATGGGTTATGTGGTGATTGATGTCGATGCACCGCAGGATGTGGCGGATAAAGCGCTGCAGCTGATGAAAGCGATTCCGGGCACCATCCGTGCTCGTCTGCTGTACTGATTAAGCTGGCGGGTTAACGCCCGCACCGTTAATCACCATAAAAAAAGCCCCGGCAATTGCCCGGGGCTTTTTTTTATAGCGATTCAGCCTTACCACTGCCAGATTTTCGACGGCGTGATCATCGCTGGAAGCGGCACATCCCACTCCGCAACGGGCAGATCATCAACCCGCTGGCAATCATGCCCAAGACCGACGGGTAAAAATCCGTGCTGCTGCCAATTTTGCAGCGTGCGGTCGTAAAAACCACCGCCCATCCCCAGCCGTTGTCCCTGCTTATCAAAGGCCACTAACGGCACCAACAGCACATCCAGCTCGCTAAGCGTGGCCAGATTGCGGATATCCAACGGCGGCTCAGGAATACGCAGCCGGTTGGGTGTAAGCGTCGTGTGCTCGTCATAACGAATAAACAACAGCTGGCCTTCGGAGAACGGATGGAGCACCGGCAGGTACACCTGTTGCTTGTGCTGCCAGAGTTTGGCAATCAGCGGACGGGTATTCAGCTCACCGTCGAAAGAGAGAAACAGGGCGATTTTTTTGGCTTGTTGTATCGGAGCAAAATTAAGCGCGCGTTCGGCGGCTTGCACGGCGGCGAGCTGTTGCTGCTCGGGTGTCAGCGCCCGACGGAGGTGACGAACATGGGTGCGGATATCCTGGCGATCGAGAAGATTCAGGTTCATAGCTCACCGTGTAGTAAGACTGGACAGGGGTAAACACAGAAATCACACGCTGGGTGTTGGACAGGATCGTACCAGAAAGGAACTGCTGTAAAGAAGTGGAATCTCCGAGATGCCGCCGCAGGCTGTAACCCTTGAACCCTTGGTTCAAGGTGAGACTGCCGTCGTAACCATCAGGCTTCTCGGACGAACCGAGCTTGCACACAGGTTACAGAGCGTCAGACTCTGATGGTATTAAATATCGGCTCAGGGGACTGGCCCGCTTGCAAACATCTCAGAGAAATTTTGTACTTCACCGTCACTCTAACACAGATAACGATGAGGTGTTATTCGAACTTACTGCCGGTCCGGTCCGTAATGCGACCCTGTTCAAGCAACGCCTGTTCAATGGTCTGTTGCAGCATCCGGATGCGCTGCTCCATGTTACTGGCATAGTCGCGGGTTTTCAATTTCTCCGCAGCCAGCTCATGGCAAATATTGAGTGCAGCGATAAATACCAGCTGCTCTGTGTTAGTGACTCTAGTGCGAACTTTTAAATCTTGCAACCGTTGATTAAGGTCTTCGGCAGCCATATTCAGCGCATCTTGCTGTTCAGGCGGACAATTTACTCTTAACGAACGACCAAAAATTTGAATATCTACGGGTTGAGCAGACATGCCACCATCCTGACTGATTACTTCGCCGCCAATCTCCCTTACCGCTCAATGGGTTGGGAGGGGCGCAACTATAACTACGCCTTATAGAAGAAACAACCCCTTTTCTGGAATCGTTGAGGCACCTGGTGGTAGCATAACACGAACTTATCCAGCCAACGATGACCAAAACGTATGTCACTATCAAACACAATGCCGGGCTATGATGCGCTGGCTTCAGCACTGACGCAGCAGGGCGTAGGGATGACACCTGCCGAAATGCACGGTTTACTCAGCGGGATGATCTGTGGCGGCACGCAGGACAGCAGCTGGCAAACCCTGGTTCATGAGCTGACCAACGAAGGCATGGCGTTTTCCCAGTCGCTGGCTTTGCCGCTGCAACAGCTGCATGAAGCCATCGGAAATACGCTTGCGGAAGAGGGCTTCCTGTTCCAGCTCTATCTGCCAGAAGATGATGACATCACCGTGTTCGATCGCGCCGATGCGCTGGCGGGTTGGGTGAACCACTTCCTGCTGGGTCTGGGCGTTTCCCAGCCTAAACTGGACAAGGTGAAAGGCGAGACCGGCGAAGCGATCGACGATCTGCGCACCATTGCTCAGCTTGGCTATGATGAAGACGAAGATCAGGAAGAGCTTGAGCAGTCACTGGAAGAGGTGATCGAGTACGTTCGCGTTGCGGCGTTACTCTGCCACGATACCTTCACCCATGTGCTGCCAACCGCTGTGGAAGTACAAAAACCGACCCTGCACTAAGCGGGCGCACACTCAGGAGAAGTTGATGACCCAGCAAGAATTTTTACGTCGACGCGCTGCATTGCTCAGCAAAATGGCGCCGGCCAGCGCCGCGGTGATTTTCGCTGCGCCGGAAGCCACGCGCAGCAACGACAGTGAATATCCTTATCGCCAGAACAGCGATTTCTGGTACTTCACCGGCTTTAACGAACCCGAAGCCGTGCTGGTGCTCATCAAAAGCGACGAGAGCCACAATCACAGCGTGCTGTTTAATCGCGTGCGTGACCTGACCGCAGAAATCTGGTTTGGCCGCCGTCTGGGACAGGATGCCGCACCCGAGAAGCTCTCTGTCGATCGCGCGCTGCCTTACGACCATATCGGCGAGCAGTTGCCGCTGCTGCTGAACGGGCTGGACGTGGTGTATCACGCGCAGGGACTTTACCCTGAGGCCGATTCACTGGTCTTCGCGGCGCTGGACAAGCTGCGTCGCGGCTCGCGCCAGAACCTGACGGCGCCTGCTACCATCACCGACTGGCGTCCTGTGGTGCATGAAATGCGCCTGTTTAAATCTGCGGAAGAGCAGGCTGTATTGCGCGAAGCGGGCCGCATCAGCGCGCTGGCACATACGCGCGCCATGCAGAAATGCCGCCCTGGCATGTATGAATACCAGCTTGAAGGTGAGATCCAGCACGAATTCAACCAGCATGGCGCACGCTTCCCGTCCTACAACACCATTGTTGGCGCCGGTGAAAACGGCTGCATCCTGCACTACACCGAAAATGAGTGCCAGATGCGCGATGGCGATCTGGTGCTGATCGATGCCGGTTGTGAACTGAAAGGCTATGCCGGCGATATCACGCGTACCTTCCCGGTCAACGGCAAGTTCACCGCACCTCAGCGCGCGATTTACGACATCGTGCTGGAATCATTAAACACCTCGCTGGAACTGTTCCGTCCCGGCACCAGCATCCGTGAAGTGAATGCGGTCGTGGTGCGCATCATGGTGACCGGGCTGGTGAAGCTGGGCGTGATGAAAGGCAATATCGATACGCTGATCGAAGAGCAGGCCCATCGCCAGTTCTTTATGCACGGACTGAGCCACTGGCTGGGGCTGGACGTGCATGACGTCGGCGTGTACGGCAACGATCGCGACCGCACGCTTGAGCCAGGCATGGTGATCACCATCGAGCCGGGTCTGTACATCGCGCCGGATGCGGATGTGCCTGCCGAATATCGCGGCATCGGCATTCGCATCGAGGACGACATCATTATCACCGCTGAAGGTAACGAAAACCTGACGGCGACGGTGGTGAAAGAGGCGGACGAGATCGAAGCGTTGATGGCGGCAGCGAAAGCCTAATGAGCATCGTAATTGCAGGCGGAGGAATGGCGGGAGCCACGCTGGCGCTGGCCATTTCTCATCTGACGCAGGGACAGGTGCCGGTCACGCTGGTGGAAGCCACCGAACCCGCCAGCCGATCCCATCCTGGTTTTGATGGCCGGGCGATTGCGCTGGCGGCGGGAACCTGTCAGCAGCTGGCGGCCATTAATCTTTGGCCGTACTTGAAGGATTGCGCCACCGCCATCACCCATGTTCACGTCAGCGATCGCGGCCATGCCAGTTTTGTCTCGCTGGATGCTGCCGACCATGGCATTTCTGCGTTGGGTCAGGTGGTTGAGCTGCACGATATCGGCCAGCGGCTGTTTACGCTGCTGAAGAAGGCGCCCGGCGTGCGCGTATGTTGCCCGGCAAAAGTTACCGGGCTGGTGCGCAATCAGCAAGATGTGCAGGTGACGCTCAGCAATGGCGAAACCTTGCCGGCTCAGCTGCTGGTGGCGGCCGACGGCTCGCGCTCCTCGGTGGCGGCGTCCTGCGGCGTGCAGTGGCAGTCGCAGGATTATCAACAGGTGGCGGTAATCGCCAACGTAGCAACTCAACAACCCCATCTGGGCCGGGCTTATGAGCGCTTTACCGAGCATGGCCCGTTAGCGTTATTGCCGATGTCTGCGGGCAGAAGTTCGCTGGTGTGGTGCCATCCGCTGGACGATAAAGCCCGAATCGATGGCTGGAGCGATCGGCAGTTTATTCACCAGCTTCAGCAGGCGTTTGGCTGGCGCTTAGGCCGCATCACCCAGGTCGGGCAGCGCCACAGCTATCCGCTGCAGCTGCAGGCTGCCTCACAGCATGTTTCACACCGGCTGGCGCTGGTCGGCAATGCCGCGCAAACGCTGCATCCGATCGCCGGTCAGGGATTTAATTTAGGGCTGCGTGACGTAATGTCGCTTGCCGAAACGGTAGCGGCAAGCTGGCGCGCTGGCGAAGATGTGGGAAGTTATGCCACGCTGCAGCGCTATCAGCAGCGCCGACAGCCGGATGCCGCGGCGACCATTGGCATTACCGACACGCTGGTCAGGTTGTTTGCTAACCGCTATACACCGCTGGTGGCAGGAAGGAGTCTTGGCCTGATGGCGATGGACTCGCTGCCGCTGGTGCGTAATTTGCTCGCCGAGCGCACGTTAGGCTGGGTTGAGCGCTAAGGAGAAAGCAGTAATGCAAACCTATGATGTTATCGTCGCAGGCGGCGGTATGGTTGGACTGGCGGTCGCCTGTGGCCTGCAGGGCAGCGGCATGAAAATCGCGGTACTGGAGCGTGAACCTGCCGCAGAACCGTCTGTGGCTGAGCAGCCTGCGCTGCGGGTGTCCGCCATCAACGCCGCCAGCGAACGTCTGCTGCAGCATCTTGATGTCTGGACCTCGATTCTGGCAGCACGCGCCAGCGCCTATCACGGTATGGAAGTCTGGGACCGCGACAGCTTTGGTCACATCGCTTTTGACGATGGTCAACAAGGGCTGGCGCACCTCGGCCACATTATCGAGAACCCGATTATTCATCAGGCGCTGTGGAAGAAAGCCAGCGAGCTGAGCGACATCACGCTGATTGCACCGGCAGAGCTCCAGCAGGTGGCCTTTGGCGACAACGAAGCCTTTGTCACCCTGAAAGATGGCAGCATGATGAGTGCCCGTCTGCTGGTGGCGGCCGATGGCGCCAACTCCTGGCTGCGCAACAAAGCGGATATTCCGCTGGCGTTCTGGGATTACGACCACCATGCGCTGGTGGCCAATATCCGCACCGGGCAGCCGCACGACGCGGTAGCCCGTCAGGTCTTCCACGGCGACGGTATTCTGGCGTTCCTGCCGCTGAGCGATCCGCATCTGTGCTCGATTGTCTGGTCGGTTTCGCCGCAGGAAGCGACACGTTTACAGTCGATGCCGGAAGATCTCTTCAATCAGCAGCTGTCGGTGGCCTTCGATCTGCGACTGGGGCTGTGTAAGGTGGAAAGTGAGCGCAAAAGCTTCCCGCTGATGGGACGTTATGCCCGCAACTTTGCCGCGCACCGTCTGGCATTGGTCGGCGATGCCGCGCATACCATTCATCCGCTGGCAGGTCAGGGCGTTAATCTCGGCTTTATGGATGCCGCCGAACTGATTGGCGAAGTGAAGCGCCTGCACCAGCAGGGCAAAGATATCGGACAGCACCTGTATCTGCGTCGCTACGAGCGCAGCCGCAAGCACAGTGCGGCGATGATGCTGGCCGGAATGCAGGGCTTCCGTGAGCTGTTTAACGGCAATAACCCGGCGAAAAAGCTGCTGCGGGATATTGGCCTGAGCCTGGCCGATAATCTGCCTGGCGTGAAGCCACGTCTGCTGAAGCAGGCGATGGGGCTGAAAGATCTTCCCGAGTGGTTGCGGTAACCTTGCGATGCCGTTCAGGGCGAAGTTCACCTTGCCCTGAACGTTTTCCCTCCTCTGCTTTTCCCCTGTTGCTGCTAATCTTTAAACCAACTTATTTACCCACAGAAGCGCTTTTTCAGGTGAGTGCAACGGCTGCCCCATTTTGGCCCATCGTTTGAAAAATTCTAATTTTACTGCCCACTTCGCATTACTTTTAATAATGGATAAATTGATAACCTGAAGTTATTTTTTATCTGTTTCGCCTGAAACCCTTACTTTTAAACTGACTTTTTGCCGGTTGATTGCCGTTTATGTGCGGTTTGCCGCGGAAATCTGGTGAAAAATGCTGGAAACTCTGTTGCCGTTCCGCCCTGCACTGAAAAGATTCACCCCCGTTTAACTTATGGTTAATGGCCGCATTCGGTGGTAAGTTCAGAGCCAGGGTATCGTTTGCGTTCCGGTCGTCACAGGCTGTGACCAGGCGCATGACAACTTGTAAAGCACAGGAATGATATGACTCAGCAGACCCCCTTATTCGAACAGCATCAGGCTTGCGGTGCGCGCATGGTGGATTTCCATGGCTGGATGATGCCGCTGCATTATGGCTCCCAGATGGATGAGCACCACGCGGTCCGGACTGATGCCGGCATGTTTGACGTCTCCCACATGACCATTGTCGATCTCAAAGGTGCGCGCACCCGGGAATTCCTGCGCTATCTGCTTGCCAACGACGTTGCCAAACTCACGGTTCCGGGCAAAGCCCTTTATACCGGCATGCTTAACGCATCGGCTGGCGTAATTGACGATCTGATTGTTTACTTTATGACCGAGGACTTCTTCCGTCTGGTGGTTAACTCTGCCACCCGTGAGAAAGACCTGGCGTGGATTGGCGAGCACGCGACACCGTTCGGCGTTGAGCTGACGCTGCGTGACGACCTGTCGCTGATTGCCGTACAGGGTCCGCAGGCGCAGGAAAAGGCGCAGACGCTGTTTGACGAAGCGCAGCGCCAGGCCGTGGCCGGCATGAAGCCGTTTTTTGGCGTGCAGGCCGGTGAGCTGTTTATCGCCACCACCGGTTACACCGGCGAAGCAGGCTACGAGATTGCGCTGCCCAATGAGCAGGCGGCGGATTTCTGGCAGAAGCTGCTGGCGGCAGGCGTGAAGCCTGCGGGCCTGGGCGCACGCGATACGCTGCGTCTGGAAGCCGGTATGAATCTGTATGGTCAGGAGATGGACGAGGGCGTCTCTCCGCTGGCCGCCAATATGGGTTGGACCGTGGCGTGGCTGCCGGAAGACCGCAATTTTATTGGCCGTGAAGCGCTGGAATCCCAGCGTGAAAAAGGCACCGAGCAGCTGGTCGGCCTGATCATGACTGAAAAAGGCGTGCTGCGTAATGAACTGCCGGTACGCTTTACCGACGGCGAAGGCAATCTGCGTGAAGGTGTGATCACCAGCGGATCTTTCTCCCCGACTTTAGGGTGCAGTATTGCCCTGGCACGCGTTCCTGCTGGCATTGGCGAGCAGGCTATCGTGCAGATCCGTAACCGGGAAATGCCGGTTAAGGCCACTAAACCGATTTTTGTACGCGCCGGTAAACCGGTCGTCTGATAACAATAACCTCTCAGGAGAGCCTGGCGATGAGCAATGTGCCAAATGAACTGAAATACCGTGACAGCCACGAATGGGTGCGCAAAGAAGCCGACGGAACTTACACCGTAGGCATCACCGAGCACGCGCAGGAGCTGCTGGGCGATATGGTGTTTGTTGACCTGCCGGATGTGGGTAACACCTACAGCCAGGGCGACGACTGCGCCGTGGCCGAGTCAGTGAAAGCAGCGTCGGATATTTACGCGCCCATCAGCGGCGAAATTATCGAGGTGAATAGCGCGCTGGACGGCGAACCGGAGCTGGTCAACAGCGCCCCGTACGCCGAAGGCTGGCTGTTCAAAATCAAAGCCAGCAATGAATCTGAACTGGATTCGCTGCTGGATGCCGATGCTTACAAAGGCAGCATCGACGAATAAATCATTGCCCTGCGGGACGAGCCCATTCGTCCCGCTTCTGCTTACCATGCCCGATTCAGGATTTACCGCTAATGACTCAGACTCTCAGCCAGCTTGAACACACCGGCGCGTTTATCGAGCGCCATATTGGTCCTTCGCAGGAGCAGCAAGCTGCGATGCTCAATGCCACCGGTGCCAGCTCACTCCATGACCTGATCGCGTCGATCGTGCCGGCAGATATTCAGTTGCCAAGCCCGCCCGCGGTGGGGGATGCCCTGACTGAACATCAGGCTCTTGCGGAGCTGAAGGCGATCGCCAGTCAGAATCTGCGTTACAAATCCTATATCGGCATGGGCTATACCCCGGTGCTGACGCCGCCGGTTATCCTGCGCAACATGCTGGAAAACCCAGGCTGGTACACCGCTTACACCCCTTATCAGCCGGAAGTGTCTCAAGGGCGTCTTGAAGCGCTGCTGAACTTCCAGCAGCTGACGCTGGACCTGACCGGTCTGGATATTGCTTCCGCCTCGTTGCTGGACGAAGCCACCGCCGCTGCTGAAGCGATGGCGATGGCCAAACGCGTCAGCAAGCTGAAAAACGCCAACCGCTTCTTTGTGGCTGACGATATTCACCCGCAAACCCTCGACGTGGTGCGCACCCGTGCGGCAACTTTCGGCTTTGAGGTACTGGTCGATAAAGCCGAAAAGGTGCTCGATCATCAGGACCTGTTCGGTGTGCTGTTGCAGCAGGTCGGCACCACCGGTGAAGCGCATGAGTACAGCGATCTGATTGCCGAGCTGAAAAACCGCAAGGTGATCGTCAGCGTCGCGGCGGACTTTATGACCCTGGTGCTGTTGCAGGCGCCGGGTAAAATCGGCGCGGATATCGTCTTTGGTTCCGCGCAACGTTTTGGCGTGCCAATGGGCTACGGCGGTCCACACGCCGCCTTCTTCGCCGCCCGTGATGAACACAAACGCTCCATGCCAGGCCGCATTATCGGCGTCTCGCGCGATGCCGCAGGCAATACCGCGCTTCGTATGGCGATGCAGACTCGCGAGCAGCATATCCGCCGTGAGAAGGCGAACTCCAACATCTGTACCTCGCAGGTCTTACTGGCCAACATCGCCAGCCTGTATGCGGTGTTCCACGGACCGGTTGGGCTGAAGCGCATTGCCTCCCGTATTCACCGTCTGACCGACATTCTTGCCGCCGGTCTGCAAAAAGGCGGTCTGACGCTGCGTCACCACAGCTGGTTCGATACGCTGACCGTTGAAGTCAGTGATAAAGCGGCCGTACTGGATCGTGCGTTAAGCTTCGGCGTGAATCTGCGTACCGATATTCTTAATGCCGTCGGCATTACGCTTGCTGAAAACACACTGCGTGAAGATGTCGTCGCGCTGTTCTCGATTCTGCTGGGCGAAAATCACGGTCTGGATATTGATTCGCTGGACGCGTCGGTCGCGGAGGAAAGCACGTCGGTGCCTGCTGCGCTGCTGCGTAAGGATCCGATCCTGACCCATCCGGTGTTTAACCGTCATCACAGCGAGACTGAGATGATGCGTTATATGCACAGCCTGGAGCGTAAAGATCTGGCGTTGAACCAGGCGATGATCCCGCTGGGATCCTGCACCATGAAGTTGAACGCGGCGGCCGAGATGATCCCCATCACCTGGCCTGAGTTCTCTGAGCTGCACCCATTCTGTCCGGCCGACCAGGCGACAGGTTACCTGCAGATGATTGGCCAGCTTTCCCAGTGGCTGGTGCAGTTAACCGGTTACGACGCACTGTGTATGCAGCCAAACTCGGGTGCGCAGGGTGAATATGCCGGCCTGCTGGCTATCCGTCACTACCATGAAAGCCGTAACGAAGGCGGGCGTAATATCTGCCTGATCCCAAGCTCCGCGCACGGAACCAACCCGGCCTCTGCGCAGATGGCGGGCATGTCGGTGGTGGTGGTCGCCTGTGATAAACAAGGCAACATCGATCTGCACGATCTGCGGGTTAAGGCCGAGCAGACCGGCGATGCTCTCTCCTGCATCATGGTTACCTACCCGTCGACGCACGGCGTTTACGAAGAAACCATCCGTGAAGTTTGTCAGATTGTGCACCAGTTCGGCGGCCAGGTTTATCTGGACGGCGCGAACATGAATGCCCAGGTGGGGATCACCACGCCTGGCTATATTGGCGCGGACGTTTCCCACCTTAACCTGCATAAAACCTTCTGTATTCCACACGGCGGTGGCGGTCCGGGTATGGGACCTATCGGCGTGAAAGCGCACCTGGCACCGTTTGTGCCGGGTCACAGCGTAGTGCAGATTGATGGTGTGTTAACCCAGAACGGCGCGGTCTCTGCGGCCCCGTTCGGTAGCGCATCGATTCTGCCCATCAGCTGGATGTATATCCGCATGATGGGTGCAGAAGGGCTGAAGCAGGCCAGTTCGGTGGCTATCCTCAATGCCAACTACATCGCCACGCGTCTGCAGTCGGCCTATCCCATCCTCTACACCGGACGTGATGGCCGCGTCGCGCACGAATGTATTCTGGATATCCGTCCGCTGAAAGAGCAGACCGGGATCAGCGAGCTGGATATCGCCAAACGCCTGATCGACTACGGTTTCCATGCGCCGACCATGTCGTTCCCGGTGGCGGGAACCCTAATGGTTGAACCGACCGAATCAGAAAGCAAAATTGAGCTCGACCGCTTTATTGACGCGATGCTGGCGATCCGCATGGAAATCGACCGTGTTGCGGCAGGTGAATGGCCTGCCGACGATAACCCGCTGGTCAACGCGCCGCACACGCAGATGGAAATCGTCGGTGACTGGGATCATCCGTACACCCGTGAGCTGGCGGTGTTCCCGGCAGGCAGCGACAACAAATACTGGCCGACCGTGAAGCGTCTTGATGACGTCTACGGCGACCGTAATCTGTTCTGTTCCTGCGTGCCGATGAGCGAATACGAGTAGTTATCCGGCAAATTGGCTACAGTAGAAAGGGCACATGAGGTGCCCTTTTTTTATGGGAGTGAAGTGATGAAAACGGCTTTAGTGACCGGCGGTGGACGCGGCATCGGCAGAGAAACGTCGCTGTTGCTGGCGCAGCGGGGATATCAGGTTGCGGTGAATTATCATCAGAACGCGGCGGCGGCAGAAGAGGTGGTGACGTTAATCACACGGCAGGGCGGACAGGCATTCAGCGTGCAGGCGGATATTGCGCAAGAGCAGCAGGTGGAAGCTATGTTTGCGCTGATCGACCGCCAACCGGGCACGCTGACCGCGCTGGTCAACAATGCCGGCATTCTCTTTCAGCAGACCACGCTGGAGCAGCTGACCGCAGAGCGCATCAACCGGGTGTTTGCCACCAACGTCACCGGCTGTTTTATCTGCTGTCGCGAAGCGGTAAAACGCATGGCGCTGAATCATGGCGGGCAGGGCGGTGCGATCGTCAACGTCTCGTCGGCAGCTTCCCGCTTGGGCGCGCCCGGCGAATACGTCGATTACGCGGCGTCGAAAGGGGCGATGGATACGCTGACTAAAGGTCTTTCGCTGGAAGTGGCGGCGCAAGGTATCCGGGTAAACTGCGTCCGGCCGGGCTTTATCTACACCGAGATGCATGCCGACGGCGGCGAGCCAGGCCGGGTTGATCGGGTGGCGTCGGCGATCCCGATGAAGCGTGGCGGTCATCCTGAGGAGATCGCCCAGGCCATTTGCTGGCTGCTAAGCGATGAGGCCTCCTATATCACCGGCACCTTTATTGATGCCGCCGGTGGGCGCTAACTGAAGGCCGGGGTGAACCGCTAACGATCCACCCCGGCGATTTACCGTCAGAGCTTTTCACCCTGGCTGGCAATCACCTGCTGATACCAGCCGAAGCTCTTCTTCTTCGAACGTTTCAGGGTGCCGCTGCCGTCATCGTTTTTATCAACATGGATAAAGCCGTAACGTTTGCTGTACTGGCCGGTAGTAAAGGACACGCAGTCAATGCAGCCCCACGGCGTGTAGCCCATCAGCTCGACGCCATCGTAGAACACCGCCAGCTTCATCTGTTCGATATGCGCTTTCAGATAGGCAATGCGATAGTCATCGTTGATCTGCCCATCGGCTTCCGGCTTATCGATGGCACCAAAGCCGTTTTCAACAATAAACAGCGGTTTCTGGTAACGCTCGTACAGCGCGGCCAGCGAGTAGCGTAGCCCCACCGGATCAATCTGCCAGCCCCAGTCAGACGCCTTCACATGCGGATTCGGCACGCTGCCCTCAAAGCCGGAAACCGCGCTGCCGGTGCCTTCGGCGTTGGCCTGCACCGCGTTGCTCATGTAATAGCTCAGGCCGATATAATCCGCACAGCCTTCACGCAGCACCTGTTCATCTTCATTCTCCATCTCAATATGATATCCCTTGCGGGCCCACTCGTTGAGGATGTAGGACGGGTAGTAGCCGCGCATATGCACATCGCCAAACAGATAGCGTTCGCGCATCGCTTCCTGCGCCAGCATCACGTCATCGGGATGGCAGGAGAAGGGATAGAGCGGCACCATGGCAATCATGCAGCCTATCTGCAGATCGGGATTAATGTTGTGACCGAGGCTGACCACTTTGGCGCTGGCGACAAACTGGTGATGCAGCACCTGGTACATGGCCTGCTCAGGCTGGGGATGGTCGGTAAATACCACGCCTGAACAGCAGTAACCAAACAGCGGATACTTCCAGTTGCGCTGGTTATTGATCTCGTTAAAGGTCATCCAGTACTTCACTTTATTTTTGTAGCGCTCCAGCACCACCTCACTGAAACGCACAAAAAAATCCACCACTTTGCGATTAAGCCAGCCGCCGTACTCTTTCACCAGGTGATAAGGCATTTCAAAGTGGGAAAGGGTGATCACCGGTTCGATATTGTGCTTCAGCAGTTCATCAAACAGGTCGTCATAAAATTGCAGACCGGCCTCGTTGGGCTGCTGTTCGTCGCCGTTGGGGAAGATGCGCGTCCAGGCAATCGAGGTGCGGAAGCATTTGAACCCCATCTCGGCAAACAGGGCGATATCGTCTTTATAGTGCGAGTAAAACTCGACGGCCTGGTGATTCGGGTAGCTGTAGCCGTCCAGCACGCCGTCGGTCATCACCCGATCGACGCCATGCGCACCGCCGGAAAGTACATCCGCAATGCTGACGCCTTTGCCGCCCTGATCCCAACCGCCTTCAACCTGATGCGCGGCAACCGCGCCTCCCCACAGAAAATCTGCTGGTAACTGCTGATGTTTGCTCATCAATCCCGTCCTTTTGGTAAATGTATGCTGTCGGGCGGCGAGCGCCGCCCGTTGAATCAGGCTTTGGCTGGCTTGAGCGGCGCGGGGTCAACCACCACCGGCTGCTCCTTGAACCCGGCAAACCAGGTAAATACCACGCCAAGCACAAAGGCGATGCTTATCGACATCAGGAAGCCAATAAACTGGGGCATATGGCCCTCTTTAAAGAACACCGGCAGCACGGCGATGCCCGGCAGGCAATAGCTCCACGACACGGCGTTAAAGAAGCCCGCCACCGAGCCGCCAATCGCGCCGGCCAGACAGCCGCAAATCATTGGACGTTTCAGCCTGAGTGCCACGCCATACAAGGCCGGTTCGGTAATGCCAAACAGCGCGGTCAGTCCGGCAGAAAGCGAAACGCGCTTCATCTCCATATCGCGGGTTTTCAGCCAGACGCCAAAGGTGGCGCCCGCCATGGCGAACACGGCTGAAGCCTGCAGGCCGGTGAAGGTGTCATAACCCAGCGTGGCATAATTGCCGACCGTTACCGGGGTAATGCCCCAGTGCACGCCCAGCGTCACCAGCGGCATCCACACCGCGCCCACCACGAAGCCGGCAATCACCGGACTGAGGGAATACAGGGTGTTATAAACGCCACCAATGGCGCCGCCAATCGCATTGCCAATCGGGCCGAAGGCCAGCAGCGTCAACGGCACCATAATCGCGATGCAGAACATTGGCGTGAACAGGTTGCGGATCACCAGCGGCAGGATGCGTTCAAAGAAATGCTGGATATAGGACATGATCCACACCATCAGGATGATCGGGATCACCGAGGCGGTATAACTGAGGTACTTAACAGGGATGCCGAAGAAATCCAGCGGCGCGGCGTTAACCGGCACGCCCGCCACCTCCGCCAGGATCTTCACCATTTCCGGGTTACCGACAGCCTCTTTCATCAGCTGTTGCAGGGCCGGATCCGCCGAGTTAGCCAGCAGAATTTTATTGGCGGTCAGCATGTTCATATAGTCCGGGCTGACCAGCGCACAGGCGGCAATCACCGCGGTGAAAGGATTGACGTTGAATTTCTTCGCGGCGGTAAAGGCCACCATCACCGGTAAAAAGGTGAAGCCCGTCCAGGAGACGAAGTTAAGAATGCGATAGGCGCCGCTGGCCTGATCCATCCAGCCAAGGGCGGTGACCAGCGACAAAATTCCCTGCAACACGCCGCAGGCGGCAAGTGGATAGAGGAAGGGCGCGAAGATGCTGGAGATGATATCCATCAGGCGGCTGACCAGCCCGACGTTGGGTGCAGAGACCGGCGCATTCTCATCAACGCTGACCAACTTCAACACTTCCTGATAGGCGTCGCCGACGTGATTGCCAATCACCACCTGAAGCTGACCGCCCGCTTCAATAACGGTAATGACCCCTTTAACCCGTTTTAATTGATCCTTATTAACCTTCGCGCCATCTTTTAATATAAATCGTAATCGGGTAGCGCAATGTGTGACATTGATCACATTGTCATTGCCGCCAATCAACGCGACAATTTCCACTGCAGACTGAGCATAATTCAACGCCATGTCTTACTCCTCGGTAGGGTACCTTTGCTCCTGACTGGAGTCACAGGTTTATTATTATTACCGCGAGTTTAACAAGGAAACGAATATTGTCACGATATAACAAATCACCGGCGATGTGATTTGTCACATGAAAAAAACAGGGCGTTTTTTATTTCAGTTTACTGGCCAGTCTGCGGCCAATAGTTTCCAGAATATAGATCACCGGCACCTGCGTGGTGACGTCATACTCGCCGGAGACCAGCAGCTGTGGCATATGATAGGAGAGGTTAAAGTCTGCCATCTTCGCCAGCGACGAATTGTCATTATTAGTGATCGAGATCACCTGACACTGATGCAAACTAAACTGGCTGGCAAGACGTAATATTTCCGGCGTTTCGCCAGATACCGATAATATAATGGCGACGGCATCCTTATACATATCGCTATTAACCGGATAGTAAGGGTCATCGATATAATTACTGAACTTGCCGACGTTGGAAAAGAAGCGCGCGCCATATTTCCCCAGGGTTCCTGAGGTGCCTGCACCGACGAAAATGATCCTTTCCGCCCGGACCAGATGTTTTACCGCCTGATCAATTAAGCTTTCGAACTCTTCATTGTTAATGCTTTTAAAAAAGCTGACGATTTCACTGACGCCGGAATAACCCGGTTGCTGCTGTTCCTGCTCAAGATAGAGCTTAAAACGGATGCGAAATTCGGAATAGCCATCGCAATTCATTTTGCGGCAAAAGCGCAGCACCGTGGTGGTGGACACCTGTGCGGCATCAGACAGCTCGCGAATGGTCATATACATGACCTTATCGCGATTCTTAATGGCGAAATTATACACCTGCAGTTCCAGGCTATTGAGGGTGGCCAGGTTATGGTGGGTAAACATTACAGCAGCCAGCCTTGTTGCTGCGCGCGATGCAGATGCTGCTTCAGGTGTCCCCACAGCGTCGGCCACTGTTGGGCAATCACCGCATTGCGGCTGACCACCTGTTCCAGGCGAATGCCGTTTTCCTTCCAGCTTTGGCCCTGATTGTGCAGGTTCTGGATAATCGGCAGCGCACGATCAAGCATATTGGCGAAGCGTGCATCAGCCGTCTCGCCCGCTTCATACTCGTCCCAGAGCGCGCGGAACCGATCGCGCTGCGCTGGCGGTAACAGGGCGAAGATGCGATCGGCGGCGGCCACTTCCTGCGCGTGAATGGCTTCGCGGGCGGCCAGGTCATACACCAGCACATCACCGGCATCAATCTCCACCACATCATGCAGCAGCGCCATCTGCACCACGCGCTGCACGTCGACCGGAAAACCGCAATACGGCGCAAGGCTCATCGCCGCCACCGCCAGATGCCAGCTGTGTTCAGCCGAGTTTTCATGACGATCCGTGCCAATCACTCGGGTGCGCCTTTCAACGCTTTTCAACTTATCCAGTTCCATTAAAAATTGAAAAACGTCTGTCATTTCACCGAAATCTACTGCGGATACGCTCTCTGACATGGCTGGCCTCTTCACTTCCCTGATAAAAAATTTGGCAACCAGTGTAAGACAAAGCGTGAGGGAGGTCTTTCCTAAAAATGGGCGTTACACCGCATCACCGTTTATTTTTAGGCTTACATGTGTACTCTGAAATTATTCTCAGTTACTCTGTTTCTGCTCATTTTTCGGGCGCACTGGCCGATAACCCGTTTAATGAAAGACGGTGAGAGCCCCGTTAAGAAAGGATTTCAGGCCCGTTGCGGGCAGGGAGAAAACATATTTATGAGTAACAAGACTCTGATGGCTGAGGGCTATTCGCTGGCTGAAGAAGTAGCGAACAGCATCAGTCATGGCATTGGTTTAATCTTCGGGATTGTGGGCCTGGTGCTCCTGCTGGTTCAGGCCGTCGCCATGCAGGCTTCGCCTGTGGCGATTACCAGCTACAGCCTGTATGGCGGCAGCATGATCCTGCTGTTCCTCGCGTCCACGCTTTATCATGCCATCCCCAATCCGCGCGCCAAATTCTGGCTGAAACGGCTGGATCACTGCGCGATTTATATCCTGATTGCCGGCACCTATACGCCATTCCTGCTGGTCGGCCTGAATTCGCCGCTGGCGCACGGCATGTTAGTGGTGATCTGGAGCCTGGCGCTGATCGGCGTGCTGTTTAAGCTGGCGTTTGTTCACCGTTTTGAAGCGTTGTCAGTCATCACCTATCTGATGATGGGCTGGCTGTCGCTGGTGGTGGTTTATCAGCTGGCGATGAAGCTGTCGGCGGGCGGGATTTGGCTGCTGGCCATCGGCGGGATTATCTATTCGCTCGGGGTCATTTTCTTCGTCTCGAAGCGTATTCCTTACAACCACGCTATCTGGCACGGGTTTGTGCTGGGCGGCAGCGTCTGCCACTTCCTGGCAATTTATTTCTACGTGATGTGAAAAAGGGGCCGAATGGCCCCTTTTACTTAGTTCACAACTGCTATTCGGTCAGAGAATAGGGCAGCGGCTGAATCGCCAGCTTGCCGCCTTCATCACCCTGCACGCGCAGTTCGGTGTCAGGTTCCAGATCGTTATTCAATACCGCCTGAACCCAGACCTCGCCATTGTCTAACTGACAGGCAGTCAGAATAGTGCCGGTCCGACGCCAGTTTTCACCCAGCTTCATTTCCAGCGCGTCGTTGGCAGCCGGAACACGTCCTGCCGCACCCGCCAGCCAGTAAAGCGCGCGCTTATTGGCACCGCGGAATTTAGCGCGAGCCACCATTTCCTGCCCGGTATAGCAGCCTTTCTTAAAGCTGATGGCGTCCAGTGCCTGCAGGTTAGTGGCCTGCGGAATAAACTGCGCGCTGGTTTCGGCATCAATCACCGGCAGACCGGCTTCAATATTCAACGCCAACCACTGCGTGCTGTCATTGAGCTGCGCTTCGCCTTCCAGTCCTTTCCGCACCGCGTCGGCTTTTTCGCGGCTGGTCACCAGCAGGAAACGTTCCGCAGGCGCGGCAAACCACAGCAGCGTTGTGTCGTCCTGTTGGATAACCGGGTTTTCTGCGTCCGGCAGCGCGGTAAAGAAACCGCTCAGCGCCGAACGCGCCTGGAAACCGGCCACGCCAAGCAGCACCGCTTCGTCATCCGGCTGGATGGCCACTTTGGCGAACACCGCATATTTCTTCAGTTCGGTGATCTGGTTGTCACGCAGGCTGCGGCGCTCCAGATAGGCCAGACCTTCGCCACGATGGAACAGACGCAGGTTGCTCCACATTTTCCCTTTGGCATCGCAGTGGGCGGCAGGCAGATGGCCATTGCTGGCCAGCGCAGCAACATCCAGCGTCACCTGGCCTTGCAGATAGCTAACGCGATCGGCACCGGTCACCGTGACCAGCGCCCACTCTTCTAAAGAGATCAGCGTAAGCGGCAGGCGTGAAGAGGCCGTGGGATGACGGGGTGGGAAAGAGAGTGTCGGCATGATTCCATCCTGAATGTGGGAGCTATGCTGTTCATGTTAAAAGAGCCCACTGGCATTGCAACCAGTTTTCTGGAAACGAGGCACAAATCGCGTGATAACCCTGCAACAGATGCGACTGCTTTGCGCACCCGCCCGCATGCCGATCACGACGGCATCAACATCAGCGGAAAAAAGCGCTACACTAGCCGCCATGTTTGACTGACTGACGATGGATAAAATGGATATTAGTAACAGAGCACGGGTTCACTGGGCGTGCCGCCGTGGCATGCTTGAACTGGATATCGCCATCATGCCGTTCTTCAAGTTTGAGTACGATACGCTGGACGACAATGACAAACAGCAGTTCGTGCGTCTGCTCGAAAGCCCCGATCCTGACCTCTTTAACTGGCTGATGAATCACGGTGAGCCGGATGATGCTGAGCTGAAGCGGATAGTCAATTTGATCCAACAGCGAAATCAGCAACGTGGCCCTGTGGCACTCTGATTTACGGATCTCATGGCGTGCCCAGTGGATTTCTCTGTTGCTGCACGGCGTGGTGATCCTTGCGCTGTTACTCGCGCCCTGGCCTGCCAGTTTCACCCTGGTGTGGATGCTGCTGCTGACGCTGGTGGTGTTTGAATGCGTGCGCAGCCAGCGGCGGATCCGCGGTCGTGAAGGCGTGATTTCGCTGCTTGAGCATCAGCAAATGCAGTGGCGGCAGAAGCGCTGGCAGATTTGTGGCCGCCCGTGGATGACCCGACAGGCGATTTTCCTGAAATTAAGCTCAGCGAAAGGCGAGAAGGAAAAACTGTGGTTGTGCCGCGACAGCATGGATGAAGGCGACTGGCGGGCATTGCGTCAGCAGTTGCTGACGCCGGGCTAACAGACTATAGCTGTTCGACCATTACAGCGATTCGACCATTACAGCGATTCGACCATTACAACGCTCCGGCCATTATAGCGATTCGACCATTACAGCGATTCGACCATTTCGGTCAGGATCTGCTCGCACCACTGGGCAATGCGTTCATCGGTGGCATCAAACTGATTGATGTCATCGAGCGCCAGCCCGACAAAGTGGCTGCCGTCTGAGGTCAGCGGTTTTTTGCTGGTGAACTCATAGCCTTCATTCGGCCAGTACCCCACAAACTTCACGCCTGATGGCATCAGCACGTCATGCAGCATGCCCAGCGCATCAAGGAACCACTCGCTGTATTCGCCCTGATCGCCCATTCCATAAAGCGCCACGACTTTGCCCTGCAGATTCAGCGCAGGCAGCTCGGTCCAGATTGCCTCCCAGTCTTCCTGCAACTCGCCGAAATCCCATGTTGGGATGCCGAGGATCAGCATATCGTACTGCTCCATCAGCTGCGGAGCGTCATCCTTCAGATTGTGCAGGGTAACAAGGTCTTCGCCAATAAAATCGCGGATCTTCTCAGCTGCCATTTCGGTGTAACAGGTGCTGGAACCATAAAAAAGCCCGATATTCATATCTGATAACTCAATTTACTTGGTGCAATGGCGCAGATTATATCAGAATTGAGCCTCTGCGGCGCAGTCAGCGACCGCAGCCAGCAAAAGGGGAAGAGGTGCAGGACAGCGATCTGATTGAGCAATTTCTGGATGCCTTGT
The DNA here is from genome assembly GCF_000196615.1 of Erwinia billingiae Eb661. Lineage (NCBI taxonomy): Bacteria > Pseudomonadati > Pseudomonadota > Gammaproteobacteria > Enterobacterales > Erwiniaceae > Erwinia > Erwinia billingiae. The sequence goes on along the minus strand of NC_014306.1, from coordinate 4,046,162 downwards.
GGATAGAGCGCAATCTGGCTGAGAATACCGTGGCGTCTTACCGGCTGGATTTACTGTCTCTGGCGGGGTGGCTACAGCACAATGAATCAAATTTGCTGCGAGTCGATGCCGTCGATTTGCAGGGCTTCCTCGCGGAAAGAGTGGAGGGCGGTTATAAAGCCACCAGTTCGGCTCGCCTCTTGAGCGCCATGCGCCGGCTGTTTCAGTATCTCTATCGTGAGAAACTGCGCGAAGACGATCCCAGCGCGCTGCTGGCTTCCCCTAAACTCCCTCAGCGTTTGCCGAAAGACCTGAGCGAAGCACAAATTGACCGGCTGTTGCAGGCGCCAAGCGTTGAACAGCCGATTGAGCTGCGCGATAAAGCCATGCTGGAACTGCTGTATGCCACCGGCTTGCGCGTGACGGAACTGGTGAGCCTGACGCTTAACAACGTCAGCCTGCGGCAGGGCGTAGTGCGGGTGATTGGCAAGGGTGACAAAGAACGGCTGGTGCCGCTGGGCGAAGAAGCGGTGCACTGGATTGAGCAATATCTGGAGTACGGCAGGCCCTGGCTACTGAACGGCCAGACGCTGGATGTGCTGTTCCCCAGCAGCCGCGCGCAGCAGATGACGCGGCAAACTTTCTGGCATCGCATTAAACATTACGCCACACTGGCAGGGATCGACAGCGCGAAGCTTTCGCCTCACGTATTGCGCCATGCTTTTGCCACGCATCTGCTGAACCACGGGGCGGATCTGCGCGTCGTGCAGATGCTTTTGGGGCACAGCGATCTCTCCACTACCCAAATTTATACGCATGTTGCCACCGAGCGGCTGCGTCAGTTACATCAACAGCATCATCCGCGGGCCTGACCTGGCGGAGTGAATAAACGGCCCGCGAATGAGGCCCTTAAAGGACAAACGATGAAAAAGCCTTACCTGGTACTTTCTCTGCTGATCGCCGCCATTAGCGGTGTGGCACACGCAGACGATGCCGCCATTCAGCAATGGCTGAAGAAATTGGGTCTGCAGCAGACTGAAATCCAGCCTTCCCCTTTGCCAGGCATGAAAACCGTGCTGACCGAGAGCGGCGTGCTCTACGTGACCGAAGACGGCAAGCAGTTTATTCAGGGGCCGCTGTATGATGTCAGCGGTGGCCAGCCGGTCAACGTCACCAATAAGCTGCTGGAGAAGAAAGTCGAGGCGTTGAGCGAGCAGATGATCGTTTACAAAGCGCCAAAAGAGCAGCATGTGATTACGGTGTTCACCGATATCACCTGTGGCTACTGCCGCAAGCTGCACTCACAGATGGCTGACTATAACGCGCTGGGGATCACCGTCCGTTACCTCGCTTTCCCACGTGAAGGGATGAATGGCCAGGTGGCGAAAAACATGGAATCCGTCTGGTGTGCTGCCGATCGTAAAAAGGCCTTCACCACCGCGATGAACGGCGGCGAAGTGTCACCGATTGATTGCAAAATCGACCTGTCTCAGCACTACAAGCTGGGGATCCTGTACGGCATCCAGGGCACGCCAGCCATTCTGTTGCAGAACGGCATGATGATCCCTGGTTATCAGGGGCCGCAGGAAATGAAACAGCTGCTTGATAGCCAGAAAGCGGGTGGCTAATCGTTTTGACTAGCCCAACCGAACTCCGCCGCCGCCAGGCGGTGGAAGGAGCCGAGCTCCCTGACGAACTCCATCCTCTGCTTCGCCGTCTGTATCTGCACCGGGGTGTTCTGCAAGCGGCTGAACTGGAGCGCGGGGCAAAAAATCTGCACCCGTTCCATTCCCTGTCCGGCATTGAGCGCGCTGCTGAAATCCTGCAAAAAGCCCTCGCCGATAACCTGTGCATAATGATTGTCGGAGATTTTGATGCCGATGGCGCCACCAGCACCGCGTTGACGGTGCTGGCGCTGCGCAGCATGGGCGGCCGCAACATCAAATACCTGGTGCCTAACCGTTTTGACGATGGTTACGGCCTGAGTCCGGAAGTGGTTGAGCAAGCGGCAGCGCGGGGCGCGCAGTTAATCGTCACCGTGGATAACGGCATCTCTTCCCATGCTGGCGTGGATCTGGCGCATGAGAAGGGGATTTCGGTGGTGATCACCGATCACCACCTGCCTGGCGAAACGCTGCCGGCGGCGGAAGCGATCGTTAACCCGAATCTGGAAGACTGCGCGTTTCCGTCCCGCTCGCTGGCGGGCGTTGGCGTGGCCTTTTACCTGATGCTGGCGTTGCGTGCGCGTCTGCGCGACAGCGGCGTTGAAGTGCTGCCGAACCTGGCCGAGCTGCTGGATTTGGTCGCGCTGGGCACGGTTGCCGACGTGGTGCCGCTGGATGCCAACAACCGCATTCTGGTCTGGCAGGGCTTAAGCCGTATCCGCGCCGGAAAATGCCGTGCCGGCATTAAGGCGCTGCTGGAGATTGCTAACCGCGATCCCCGCCAGCTCGCCGCCAGTGATTTAGGTTTTGCGCTGGGGCCACGGCTGAATGCGGCGGGCAGGCTGGACGATATGTCGGTCGGCGTGGCGCTGCTGCTGAGTGAAGACATTGCGCAAGCGCGGATGCTGGCCAGCGAGCTGGATGCGTTAAACCAGACGCGCAAAGAGATTGAGCAGGGAATGCAGACCGAAGCGCTGGCCCTGTGCGATGCGCTGGAAAGCAAAGACGAAGCGCTGCCACTGGGCATCGCCATGTATCACCCGGAATGGCATCAGGGCGTGGTCGGCATTCTGGCCTCGCGGCTGAAAGAGCGTTTCCACCGTCCGGTGATTGCCTTTGCTCCTTCCGGCGACGGCACGCTAAAAGGTTCCGGTCGTTCCATCGCCGGGCTGCATATGCGCGATGCGCTTGAGCGGCTGGATACGCTGCACCCCGGATTGATCATCAAGTTTGGTGGCCATGCAATGGCGGCCGGACTGTCGCTGGAAGAGGCGAATTTTGATCGGTTCCGTCAGCACTTTGGCGATCTGGTGGGTGAATGGCTGGATGCGGAAGCGCTGCAGGGCGTGGTCTGGTCCGATGGTGAACTGATGGCGCAGGAGCTGACGCTTACCACCGCAGAACTGCTGCGTGAAGCGGGTCCGTGGGGACAGGCGTTCCCGGAACCGCAGTTCGACGGTAAATTTAAGCTGATCCAGCAGCGTCTGGTTGGCGAGCGTCACCTTAAGGTGATGATCGAACCGCTGGGCGGCGGCCCGTTGCTGGATGGTATCGCCTTTAATATCGACACCACCCAGTGGCCGGACCCGAGCGTCAGGCAGGTTGAGCTGGCTTACAAACTGGACATCAACGAGTTTCGCGGCAACCGCAGCGTGCAGCTGATCATCGATCATCTCTGGCCGCTGTAAACACCGACACCGGCCAGCGGCAAATTTCCTCCCGCTGGCCGAAATTGCCGCCTCTTCAGCGCTACAATCCGCAGGCAAATTCGGTTAAACTGCTTAGTTACATTCATGTCCTTAAAAGATTCTAAAATCATGTTTGAAATTAATCCGGTAAAGAACCGAATTCAGGATCTCTCTGAGCGCAGTGGCGTTCTCAGGGGGTATCTTTGACTACGATGCCAAGAAAGAACGTTTAGAAGAAGTTAACGCCGAGCTGGAACAGCCCGACGTCTGGAACGAACCCGATCGCGCCCAGGCGCTGGGTAAAGAGCGTTCCTCGCTCGAAGCCATCGTCGACACGCTGGATCAGATGGAGCAGGGACTCGAAGATGTCAGGGGCCTGCTGGAACTGGCGGTCGAAGCCGACGATGAAGAAACCTTCAACGAAACCATTGCTGAACTCGACGTGCTTGAGAAAAAGCTCGGCGAGTTAGAATTCCGCCGCATGTTCTCCGGCGAGTACGACAGCGCGGACTGCTACATTGATATTCAGGCAGGTTCTGGCGGCACCGAAGCCCAGGACTGGGCCGGTATGCTGGTCCGTATGTACCTGCGCTGGGCAGAAGCCAAAGGCTTCAAGACCGAAATCATTGAAGAGTCCGAAGGCGAGGTTGCCGGAACCAAATCCGCGACGCTGCGGATTATCGGCGATTATGCTTTCGGCTGGCTGCGTACCGAAACCGGCGTTCACCGCCTGGTGCGTAAGAGTCCATTTGACTCCGGCGGCCGCCGTCACACCTCTTTCAGCTCGGCTTTCGTTTATCCGGAAGTGGATGACGATATCGATATCGAAATCAATCCGGCCGACCTGCGTATTGACGTCTACCGTGCCTCAGGCGCGGGTGGTCAGCACGTTAACCGGACCGAGTCGGCGGTACGTATTACTCACCTGCCGACCAACACCGTAACCCAGTGTCAGAATGACCGTTCTCAGCACAAGAACAAAGACCAGGCGATGAAGCAGATGAAGGCGAAGCTGTACGAGCTGGAAATGCAGAAGAAAAATGCTGAGAAACAGTCGTTAGAAGACAACAAGTCTGACATCGGCTGGGGAAGCCAGATCCGTTCATACGTGCTCGATGATTCACGTATCAAGGATCTGCGTACCGGCGTAGAGACCCGTAATACTCAGGCGGTGCTGGATGGCGATCTGGACCGTTTTATTGAAGCAAGCTTGAAAGCAGGGCTATAAGGAACTGACATGTCTGAACAACAACCGCAGGGCGCTGACGTCGCACTTGAGCTGAATAACGAACTGAAAGCACGTCGCGAAAAACTCAGCGCGCTGCGTGAAAACGGCGTGGCATTCCCGAACGATTTCCGCCGTGACCACATCTCCGAACAGCTGCATGCTGAATACGACGGACGCGAGAACGAAGAGCTGGAAGCGCTGGGCATCGAAGTGAGCGTGGCCGGTCGTATGATGACCCGTCGCATCATGGGTAAAGCCTCTTTCGTCACCTTGCAGGACGTCGGCGGCCGCATCCAGCTGTACGTTTCCCGTGACGATCTGGCGGAAGGCATCTACAACGAGCAGTTTAAGAAGTGGGACCTTGGCGACATCGTCGGCGCGCGCGGTAAGCTGTTCAAAACCAAAACCGGCGAGCTGTCGATCCACTGTAGCGAACTGCGTCTGTTGACCAAAGCTCTGCGCCCGCTGCCGGACAAGTTCCACGGCCTGGCCGATCAGGAAACCCGCTACCGTCAGCGTTATCTGGATCTGATCGCCAACGAAGAGTCGCGTAAAACCTTCAAAATTCGTTCGCAAATCATGGCGGGTATCCGCAGCTTTATGGTTGGCCGCGAGTTTATGGAAGTGGAAACCCCCATGATGCAGGTGATCCCTGGCGGGGCGTCTGCCCGTCCGTTTACCACCCATCATAATGCGCTGGATATCGATATGTACCTGCGTATTGCGCCGGAACTGTATCTGAAGCGTCTGGTGGTTGGCGGTTTCGATCGCGTGTTTGAGATCAACCGTAACTTCCGTAACGAAGGTATTTCGCCACGTCATAACCCAGAGTTCACCATGATGGAACTCTATATGGCGTATGCGGATTACAAAGATCTGATCGAACTGACCGAAAGCCTGTTCCGTACGCTGGCTCAGGACATTCTCGGCAACACCGTGGTGCCTTACGGCGAGCAGGAGTTCGACTTCGGTAAGCCGTTCGACAAGCTGACGATGAAAGAAGCGATCCTGAAATACCGTCCGGAAACCAACCTCGCCGACCTCGACGATTTTGATAAAGCGGCCGCCATCGCGCAGTCACTGGGCATCAAAATCGAGAAGAGCTGGGGCCTGGGCCGTCTGGTCACCGAGATCTTCGAAGAGACCGCAGAAAGCCATCTGATCCAGCCGACCTTCATTACCGAATACCCGGCTGAGGTGTCCCCGCTGGCGCGTCGTAACGACGAGAACCCGGAAATCACCGACCGCTTCGAGTTCTTTATCGGCGGGCGTGAAATCGGTAACGGCTTCTCCGAGCTGAACGATGCTCAGGATCAGGCCGAGCGTTTCCTGCAGCAGGTGAATGCCAAGGATGCGGGCGATGACGAAGCCATGTTCTATGACGAAGACTACGTGACCGCACTGGAGCACGGCCTGCCACCCACGGCCGGTCTGGGCATCGGGATCGACCGTATGGTGATGCTGTTTACCAACAGCCACACCATCCGTGACGTGATCCTGTTCCCGGCAATGCGTCCATCGGGCAAGTAATGTCGTCGTAAAAAACAGCAAAAGGGGCGAAGCAATTCGCCCCTTTTTTAGATCCCTGCGAAAAGCGGGCACGCGCTTTGCAGGATGGTTTTTTTCATCAGGAAGACAGATGAGCGCGAAACAGGCCTCGCTTGAGAGCCGCATCAGACAGTGCTGGGATCAACTCTCAGCCCATGAGCAGCGTTTAGCGGATGTGATCCTTGCGGCACCCGGTCAGCTGGCCATGAACACGGCAACGGAACTGGCGCAAAGCGCTGGCGTCTCTAAAGCCACCACCACCCGTTTTTTCCGACATCTGGGCTACGAAAGCTTTGACGCCGCCCGTCGTCAGGTGCGCGAGCTGCAAAGCGGCGGATCGCCCCTTTATCTGCAACAGTTTCAGGCAACCTCGGGCCTGGATTCGCTGATCCAGAGCCATCTGGAGCGCGAAATTGCCAACCTGGTTAATACCTACCGTTCGCTGGATGCCCAACAGCTGGCCGATGTGGTCAGCGCGATTGCTCAAGCGCGCCGCGTAGTGGTGCTTGGCTGGCGGCACAGCCAGACCATCGCCTCGCTGATCTACCGCGATCTGGTTCATGTTCATCGCGACGTACAGCTGCTGCCAAAAGCAGGGGATTCACTGGCGGAATCTCTGGCCGCATTAGGCCCGGAAGATGTGGCGATTTGCGTCGGACTGCGGCGTCGTATGCCGGCTCTGAATAGCGCGATGAACGCCTTAAATGAGCTGAAGGTGCCGATGCTTTATCTGTCGGATGTGCTCTCCGGTAAACCGGCGAAGCAGGCCAGCTGGATCATCCGTTGCCACACGGAAGGCAGCCTGATCTTTGACAGCACCGCCTCTCTGTCAGGCATTTGCAATCTTCTCTGCTCGCTGGTGGCCCGTGAGAAAGGCAAAGCCAGTAGCGATCGGCTGGCGTTGATCGAAAACATCCACCAGTGGCTCGACGAACTGGAATAGCTGCACGCTTTTAGTGCAATCGCCGCGCGTTATTGCACCGTCAACGTTCACCTCAATCACCGTCAAAAATGGCGAAAACAGGGCCAAAGAAACCCGAGAAAAAATATTACCCACTAAAGAAACAATTGTTTCTCAGTGATTTTAAAGGAAAAAGGAATTTCCTCCTCTCCCGTGAAAACGGGCCAGCGCAAAACTGGCACGAAAGGTGAATTAGCTCTGACAGGCACTTCACCAACACCATGGGAAACACCAATGAAAAAAATAACGCTTCTCCTCGCTGCAATGCTGACCTTAGGCGCCAGCGGCCTCGCTCAGGCAGATACTCTGGCGGACATCAAAGCCAGCGGCAAAATGACCGTCGGTATTGACCCCACTTTTCCGCCGTATGAGTACACCAACGATAAAGGCGAAATCATCGGCTACAGCGTCTCGATCATGCAGTCGGTGGCGAAAGATCTCGGCGTGAAACTCGATTTTCAGAAGACCGCGTTCAACGGCATCATCCCAGGTCTGATTTCCGGCTCGTTCAATGCCGAAGGCTCCTCGCTGAACGTCAATGCCGAGCGGGCAAAAAAAGTGCTGTTCACCGTTCCCTACAGCAAAACCGTTAACGGCATTCTGATCCGCAAAGATGAAGCCGGAAAATTCAGCGCTAAGCCGCTGAGCATTGAATCGCTGGCCGGCCTGCGCGGCGCGGCGAAAAGCACCAGCGTGCCCGAGCAGCTGCTGAAAACCTTCAACGAAACGCTGAAAAGCAAAGGCCTGAAGCCGATTGAGATTATCAGCGTGGATACGCTGGATCAGACGGTCAGCGCCCTGATGACCAAACGTGCCGATTTCGTTATCGATGATATTGCGGTGCTGGCCCCGGTCGCCAAAAAATACCCGGCTAAGCTGAGCCAGGTGGGCGAAGTGGGTCCGTCGCAGTGGATGGCATGGGCTACCCGTAAAGACGATGTCGCGCTGAACAAAGCCATCAGTGACCATATTCTGGCGATGCAGAAATCGGGCGAGCTGGCCAAACTGCAGCAGCAATACCTTGGTACCACGATCGTCGTGCCTGCCGATAACTTTATCCCGCAGGAATAAGACTATGTGCCAGCAACATGTCCATGTTACCGCCGGACACGGCCAGACGTTCACCGTGCGTAAAGGCCAGTTTATTACCGTTATCGACACCCTCGGCCAGCAGGCGGCCGACTTTGTCGCCGTCAGCGCTGAGAATATCCAGGAGAAGCTTTCACCGGTTCACACCCGTCAGCACTTGCGCTCGTTGTTCTTTAAGCCGGGCGATGCGCTGTGGTCCAGTGAAAACCGGCCGATGCTGAAGATTGTCTCGGACAGCATTGGCATCCACGATGCCAACGTGCCCGCCTGCGATCGTACGCGTTTCAGTATCGATTTCGGCGTCGAAGGGCACCGCAATTGTGTTGATAACCTGCTGGAAGGCATGAAGCCATTTGGCATCACTTACTACAGCCTGCCGGAGCCGTTTAACCTGTTCCAGAATGGCCCGGTGACCGCCGATGGCCGGATGGAAGTGACCGACCCTAACAGCCGCGCCGGCGACAGCATTGTGTTCGAAGCCCTGTGCGACCTCATTTGCGCCGTCTCTTCCTGCCCGCAGGACATTATTCCGGGTAACGGCCTGCAGGTCACCCCGATTGATATCACCGTTTCTGACCGTTACACCCTAAGCGAGGCCTGAAATGCTGTTAATGAAAGAAGGCTTTGCCTCTGATACTCCCCGTACCCTGGCTGAACCCGTCCGGGTTGCAGCGGGAACCGTCGGCAGCATCAAAGTGCTGCGCGGCCAGCTGCTGCGGATCGCTGCGGCAGACGCCGGTGCCGTCGCGTCCCTGTATGGTTTCAGCCTGGCTGAACCGAATGTCTGGCTGTCGGTCCACCACACCCGCGTGTTCAGCAACAGCTATCTGCTGGGCTCGGGGATGCGCATGGTCAACAACCGCCGCCGTCCGGTGATGGTGCTGGGGAAAGACAGCGTTCGCCGCCACGATTTGCTGCTGCCCGCCTCGACCACGGCATGGCTGAGCGCGCAGGGCTATCAGGGGCAGCAGGGCTGCTATGACGCGGTACAAGCGGAACTGGTTCGTTTGCAGATGGCGGTGCCGAAGCTGCCGGATCCGATCAACCTGTTTATGCATGTTGAGCTGGCCCGCAACGGTGACATTCGGCCACAGCCGAACCTGACCCAAGCCGGCGACAGCATTACCTGCCGCGTGGTGCAGGATACGCTGTTTATCGCCTCGGCCTGCTGTACCGGCATTGAAGGTAACGATAAGCCGGCGCCGCTGCTGCTGTCGGTAGCGGAAAATCTTCACGACTTTACGGGCGGATAACGCGATGTTGGGGCTGGATGCAGAAGTCACCGCAGGACTGCCTGAGCTGGGCCGGGGTTTACTGGTCACGCTTGAACTGACTGCGTTGGCGGCGTTAGTGAGTCTGGTACTCGGCCAAATCGGCTGCTACCTGCAACTCTGCCGCAGCTGGCCGCCGCGTCTGATTGGGCGACTGTATGTCAGCCTGATGCGCGGCACGCCCGCCATCGTCCAGCTCTTTGTGGTGTTCTTTACCTTGCCGTTGTTAGGCCTGGGCGGCCAGCCTCTGCTGGCCGCCGTTGTGGCGATTGGCATGAACAGCGGCGCCTATGTCGCCGAAATCCTGCGGGTAAACCGGCGTCTGGTTTCTCGCGGCCAGCTGGAGGCGGCAAGAACGCTGGGTTTGAGCCGCTGGCTGACCTGGTGGTACATCATCAATCCACAGGTGATGCGCGCCAGCCTGCCGATGTTAGTCAATGAATTTACCATCCTGCTGAAAACCACGCCGCTGGCATCGGTGGTCGCCCTGACCGAGCTAACCTATGCCGGGCAGATTGTCATTGCCCGCAGCTATGAGGCCACGCAGGTGATGCTGCTGGTTTCGCTGGGTTACTTACTGATTGCGCTGCCGCTTATCCGGGCGGCGCGCTGGCTGGAACAGCGGGGGAGAGCGTAATGGACTGGCAGGCAATTATTACCGCTGCACCTTCGCTGGGGCAGGGCATGCTGGTGACGCTGCAACTGTGCGTGGTGGCGGCGATCGCCTCACTGATTGCCGGCTCAACCCTGGCACTGTTACTGATGCGGGCTGCGCCGTTCTGGCAACCGCTGCTGCGTTTCTACAGCTCGGTTACGCTGGGGTTGCCGCTGCTGGTGGTGATTTATCTGCTCTATTTTGTGCTGCCCGAATACGACATCACCCTTTCCTCACCGGTGGTGGGCGTAGTGGCACTGACATTGTATTACGCGCCCTATATCGCGCAGGTCCTGCGTGCCGGGCTTGAGGCATTGCCGCGCGGTCAGTGGGAGGCATCCCGCGTTCTCGGGCTGGGACGGTTCCGCACCTTCAGCGATGTGATCCTGCCGCAAACCCTGCCGCAGATGCTGTCGCCGCTGGTTGGGCTGCTGATCGGGCTGATTAAAGACTCCGCGCTGCTGTCGGTGGTGTCGGTGCCTGAATTTATGTATGCCGCCAAACAGGCGATTTCCGAAACCTACGCGCCGCTGGAGATCTATCTGGCGGTGGCGCTGATTTACTGGCTGCTTTGCAGCGTTATCGATCATCTTGCCCGCCGGGCCGAGAGGCGGATGACCCGTTATCTCGCCCGTTCGCCGGGCTAACCAGGAGCATCCGATGCAACAAGACTCACTCTGCCGCGAAGAACACCTTGTCCCGGCGCGTCATGGCAAAGCGTTCCGCCTGAAAAAAGGCGAAGCGGTGCAGGTTATCAATACCCACGGCACCCAGGTTGTCGACTGCTGGGCCTATAACGCCGATGACGTCAGCGAATACATGTGTATGGAGGCGACCCGTGTCTGGAACCAGCGCCTGAACCCGAAGACCGGCGACAGCTTTATCACCAACCAGCGCCATCCCATTTTGACCGTGGTTGCCGACACCTCGCCTGGCGTCCACGATACCTTTATGGCCGCCTGCGATGCCCGTCGCTATGAGCTGTTGGGCTGTACCGAGCCGCACCGTAACTGCCATGACAATCTGCACGAAGGGATGGCCGAGCTGGGTGTGACGCTGCCGCATGGCAACCTGGCCTCCTTTAATATCTTTATGAATATTCAGGTGCAGCCGGATGGCCTCACCCTGAAAACGCTACCGGTGGTCACCCGGCCGGGCGATTACATCGTGCTGCGTGCCGAGATGGATTGCTTTGTGGCCTTCTCCGCCTGCCCGCAAGATATCGTCAGCATTCAGGGGCAGGGCGATAACACCCCGCGCGACGCAACGGTACGCATTCTGGCGGAAGGTTTTTCTGATAGCGAAGTAAAAGGTCCGTGGGTTCCTGCCTGATAAATTGATCCGCAGCGAAGAATGCGGAATAGTGAGGGACTGATTTTTAGCCCTTCACCAGGACGCGATGATGAAAACCTTGGGACTGATTGGCGGCATGAGTTGGGAATCCACCGTGCCGTATTACCGCCTGATCAATGAAGGGATCAAACAGCGGCTGGGTGGCCTGCACTCGGCGAGGCTGGTGCTGTACAGCGTGGACTTTCATGAGATTGAAGCCTGTCAGGCCAGCGGCGACTGGGATCGGGCCGGGCAGATGCTGGCCGATGCGGCGCTGGCGCTGAAAAAAGCCGGCGCGGAAGGCATCGTGCTCTGTACTAACACCATGCACAAAGTCGCCGCGCCGATCGTCGAGCAAAGCGGTTTGCCTTTTCTGCACATCGCGGAAGCCACGGCCAAAGCCATTCAGCAGCAAAAGATGTCCCGCGTGGCGCTGCTGGGCACGCGCTACACCATGGAGCAGGATTTCTATCGCGGGCCGCTGGCCAGCGAGTTTGGCATTGAAACCCTGGTGCCCGATGCCGCCGCGCGGCAGGAAGTAAACCGCATCATCTTTGAACAGCTCTGTCTGGGCGAGTTTAGCCCGGCGTCGAAAGCATATTATCAACAGGTGATTGCCGGGTTAGTGGCCGAGGGCGCGGAAGGGATTATCTTTGGCTGTACCGAAATTGGCTTACTGCTGCAGGCGGAAGATTGCCCGATCCCGGTGTTCGATACCACCGCGATCCATGCGGCTGCGGCAGTTGATTTTATGCTGTCCGATCGATGATGTGGGCGAGGCTATGATTTGATCGCGTCGTTCAGCCAGTCTTTAAAGCGGGCATAAGGCACGTACAGGGAAACGTTTTTATACAGCTCTTTGCCCGACTTCAGGTCGTTGATGCGGCTGGAATAGCCGACAATCACTCCGCCAATGGAATCGTCCGAGGCGTTATACACCGCGCCGCCGGACATGCCCTTCACCACGCCCGCATCGGATGCCACCACCACGCAGCTGACCTTGTTCCAGTCGTTCTTCAGCCCGGTATTGACCAGGTTGGTGCCGGTTGAGGCCACCGGCATCGCCGAGATAAAGCTGTAGCCATACAGATTGATTTTGTCGCCAATGTGGCCATTGCGGAAATGCGGCGGCGGGACGTTGCCATTCTTATGGTAAACCACCGCAAGGTCGCATTCAGGATGGTAGGATTTGACGCGATACAGGGAGAATTTGGCGACGTGTGCGGCGGTCAGGCTGTAGTCCGCGGTCAGCGGAATGGTGGTGCCCAGCGTGCCGACGCCGAGCACGGTCGGAATGCCGGTGACAGTCATATCCACCCGCTTTTCGGCTTCTTTGCTGTACTCATATTTTCCTACCGAACAGCCACTGGCTAACAGGGCAAGCAGGCAAACAGCGCGTCGCATCTTTCTTCCTCGGTAATGAATCGATCAAGCACAGCTCAGGAAACGCCCGTGAATCCATTCGAGGTATCGGCTCTTCATCGCAAAACTTTAATCATTTGAACAAGGCTCAAAGCCTACGGCTTCTGACTCAGATGGCAATCTGTCGTCGCCCGAAGCGGGAAAAGTCAGATCAATCTTAGAAGCTATTGTTCAGAAAGTATTATGTAACAGCCGGATGAAGCAAATTATAGACCATAAAGATTTCGTAAAAATGGCAATTTCGCTGTTTTTTTAACCCGTTAATTCAGCGGGATAACACTTACTGCTGAAAAGTTTGCCGATTATTGCGATATCAGCAACAGACCTTTGACAGACCCGATCTATAAGCCGCCGGTAAGCTGTGCTTTAATTGCTAATGTGATCTGAATCAAACTTTTAATCCCCGCAACCGGGAACGCCCCCTCGGGCTTCTGGCCTGACCGTTATTTATTTGGAGAGTGTGACATGCCTGTTTCCTTACTGGCGCTGGCGCTGAGTGCGTTTGCTATCGGCACCACGGAATTTGTCATTATGGGCTTGCTGCCGGAAGTGGCGGGAGACCTCGGCGTCTCCATTCCTTCCGCCGGCTGGCTGATCAGCGGTTATGCGCTGGGTGTGGCCATTGGCGCACCGATTATGGCGCTGTTGACGGCGAAGCTGCCGCGCAAACGCACGCTGATGCTGCTGATGGTGATTTTCATTATTGGCAACGGGCTCTGTGCACTGGCCTATAGCTACAACCTGCTGATGATAGCGCGCGTCGTTACTGCCCTCTGTCACGGTGCGTTCTTCGGCATCGGTGCGGTGGTTGCGGCCAGTCTGGTTGCGCCAGGCAAGCAGGCGTCGGCGGTGGCGCTAATGTTTACCGGCCTGACGCTGGCGAACGTGCTTGGCGTGCCGCTGGGCACCTGGTTTGGTCAGCTGTACGGCTGGCGCGCCACCTTCTGGGGCGTGTCGGTGATTGGCGTGCTGGCATTTATTGGCCTGATTGTCAGCCTGCCCACCAATCGCGATGAAAAGCCGGTGCACCTTGCCAGCGAAATTGGCGCGCTGGCGAACGGCAAGCTGTGGCTGTCACTGCTGATGACGGTGTTCTTTGCCGCCGCGATGTTTGCGCTGTTCAGCTATATTGCGCCGCTGCTGTTGCAGGTGACCGGCATCAGCGACAAAGGCGTCAGCTGGACGCTGTTCCTGATTGGTGGCGGGTTAACGGTGGGCAATATTCTTGGCGGCAAGCTGGCGGACCGCAAGCTGTCCTTGAGCCTGATCCTGAGCTTCTCGCTGATCGCGGTGTTTTCACTGATCTTCAGCTGGACCAGCCATGCGCTGTGGCTGGCCGAACTGACGCTGTTCCTGTGGGCGATGGCCACCTTTGCCACCGTACCGGGTTTGCAGATCAACGTGGTGCGTCACGGTAAAGAGGCGCCGAACCTGGTGTCGACGCTGAATATCTCCGCCTTTAACGTCGGGAACGCCTTTGGTGCCTGGGCCGGTGGTGCGGTGATTGGCAGCGGTTATGGCCTGACGGCGGTGCCGGTGGCGGCGGCCGTGCTGGCGGTCGGCGGCCTGATCCTCTGTCTGATTACCTTCCGTCCGTCACGTGGACAGGCGCAGACCGTCAACGCTTAATGCAATAACGCCGCAAGGCGCTGGTTAACCAGGCTGATGTGCTCAAGTAAATGGGCGCAGAAAGCCTCAACCAGCGCCGAAGAAGGGCGGTGGCGTGGCCTGACCAGGCTGACGGTAAAGGGCACATCAATACTGAAGCGCCTGATCACCACGCCGCTTCCGGCATAGTCCAGCGCGGTCAGCGGGTTGACGATCGACACGCCGACGCCGGCTCTGACCATCGAACACACCGACGCCGCGCTGTGCGTCTCCAGCACCATCCTCCTTTGCACGCCCTGCTCATGAAACAGATTGTCCAGCAGCTGGCGATAGCTGTCGGCTCGCGACAGGCTGATGTAATCCTCACCGGCAAAATCCTCCGGCGTTAAGCAGGCTTTCGCCGCCAGCGGATGACCGTCCGGCAGCACGCACACCTCATTACCGGTAAACAGCTCGGTGCGCTCGGTTCCGGCCGGCGTCAGGCGGGTTTCCGTCAGCCCCAAATCGTAGCGCTGCGCGGAGAGCCACTCTTCAAGCAGCGGGGATTCCTGCGGAATAATGTTCAGGCTGACGTCCGGGTAGCGTTGCAAAAAGGGCCGACAAAACAGCGGCAGCAGCGACTGCGAAAACACCGGCAGGCAGGCAATTGACAGTTCACCCTGACGAAACTGGCGCAGGCCTTCGGCGGCGCTGACGATCCGGTCCAGGCCATACCAGGAACGCTGAACCTCTTCAAACAGCCGCAGGCCCTGCACCGTGGGCTGCAGACGGCCGCGCACGCGGTCGAACAGCTTCAGGCCGACCAGCTTTTCGAAACGCGCCAGTTCGCGGCTGACGGTGGGCTGCGAGGTATGCAGCAACGCAGCGGCTTCCGTCAGGTTGCCCGCGGTGACCACGGCGTGAAAAATTTCGATATGTCGCAGCGTAATGCCAGCCATACTTTTATCCTGGAGACGATTGAAGTCATATCATGGATGAATAGACTCCGTTAAAACAGATATTTTTCATCCTGTTCAGGCTGTGGCGTAATAGCCTTATTATCTTCAGGAGAGTCCCGATGCCACGCTTACTTACCAACACCCAAACCGCTTTAACCCGTGACAACCTGCTGCCGCTGGTGCGCCAGTACGGTGGACCGGTTTGGGCCTATGACGCCAGCGTCATTGCCGAACGTATCTCGCAGCTGCAGCAGTTTGATGTGGTGCGCTTTGCGCAAAAAGCCTGTTCCAACATCCATATTCTGCGCCTGATGCGCGCCGCAGGCGTGAAGGTGGATTCGGTGTCGCTGGGCGAAATTGAGCGTGCGCTGGTGGCCGGCTTCACACCGGGCGGCGACGAGATTGTCTTCACCGCCGACGTGCTGGATGAGCCGACGCTGGCACGTCTGGCCGAGCTGAAAATCCCGGTCAACGCCGGTTCCGTCGATATGCTGCACCAGCTGGGCGAGGTGTCTGAAGGCCATCCGGTGTGGCTGCGCGTCAATCCCGGTTTTGGTCACGGCCACAGTCAGAAAACCAATACCGGCGGCGAAAACAGCAAGCACGGCATCTGGTATACCGATTTGGTGCTGGCGCTGGAAGCCATCAAGCAACACAGGCTGAAGCTGGTCGGCATCCATATGCATATCGGCTCCGGCGTGGATTATGCCCACCTGGAGCAGGTGTGTGATGCGATGGTTAATCAGGTGATTGGCTTAGGTCACGATCTGGAAGCCATCTCGGCGGGCGGCGGCTTGTCGATCCCCTATCGCTTCGGTGAAGAGGCGATCAATACCGAACACTATTTCGGTCTGTGGGATGCGGCCCGTCAGCGCGTGGCAAAACATCTCGGCCACCCGGTGAAGCTGGAAATTGAACCGGGTCGCTTCCTGGTGGCGGAATCTGGCGTGCTGGTCTCCAAAGTGCGTGCGGTGAAGGCGATGGGCAGCCGTCACTTTGTGCTGGTGGATGCCGGCTTTAACGATCTGATGCGTCCTGCGATGTACGGCAGCTACCACCATATTTCTGCCATCGCCGGCGATGACCGCCCGCTGGATGAGCAGAACACCGTCGACAGCGTGGTCGCGGGGCCGTTGTGCGAATCAGGCGATGTGTTTACTCAGTTGGAAGGCGGTAAGGTGGAAACCCGCGCGCTGCCGCAGGTTAAACCGGGTGATTACCTGGTCTTCCACGACACCGGCGCTTACGGCGCGTCGATGTCCTCTAACTACAACAGCCGCCCGCTGCTGCCGGAAGTGCTGTTTGAAGCGGGCCAGCCGCGTGAGATCCGCCGCCCGCAAACCATACAGGAACTGCTGGCGCTGGAGCTGTAAGCGGCATCCCTGACGTTGTGAACCGGCCGCCTGGGTTTCAGGCGGCTAACCGCAGGCCGGGTTCAGGCCTCGGTCAGACGCTCTCCACCCAGTAACTCCTTCCGCAGCAACACAATTTCCTCCGCCAGATCGCGGCACAGCATCGCATTCATCAGATGGTCCTGCGCATGGACCAGAATCAGCGTCACCGGCACTTTCCCGCAGCCTTCATCAGCGCCAATCAGCTGGGTCTGGATATGGTGCGCGCCTTTCGATGCTTCCAGCGACGCGGCCAGCGCCTCATCCGCCTGCTGCCACTGCTTCTTGCGGGCGAACTGAATCGCGCTCATCGCGTGAGACCGCGCCTCGCCTGCACTGATCAACAGCTCCATCATGGTTTGCTCAAAATCCATTCCTGCCTCCGGTATTGGTATGCCAAATAGTGAAAATACATCCTATCGGAATGCCAATATGCACTTCTGCGGGTTTTGTCACAGAAAATAAGTTCGGTTTCGCTATTTTTGGTATGCCACAAGAACGGACTTCCGCAGGGCGAAAAAATATCGGGACGCTTCACCACTTACTTCTGAGGGTATTACGCATGTCTCTACAGGATCGACTCATCGACTCTTTAGGCAGCTTCGCCACCAAATTCAACAGCTATCGCTACATCATGGCGATCAAGTCGTCGTTCATTACCCTGATGCCGGTCATCATCGTCGGCGCGTTCTCGGTGCTGATCTCCAATATGGTGCTGGACGGGAAAAACGGCCTCGCCAGCATTCAGGCACTGGGCTTTCTCGCCGAGCTGAAACCGATTACCACCAGCATCAACTACGCCACCCTGAGCTTTCTCAATATCGGCGCGGTGTTCCTGATCGGTATTGAACTGGGCAAAATCAACGGCATAAAAACGCTGTTTCCCGGCCTGCTGGCGATCATCTGTTTTATCGCCGTGACGCCAACCACGCTCACCATGCTGGTCGACGGGCAGATGCATCTGGTCACCGATGTGCTGGCGAAACAGTTCTCCGACACCAAAAGCCTGTTCCTCGGCATGTTTATCGCCATCCTCTCGGTGGAAATTTACTGCCGCCTGGAGAACGTAGAACGGCTGAAAATCAAAATGCCGGATACCGTGCCGCCTAACGTCGCCGCCTCGTTTTCGGCGCTGATCCCGGCCATCATCACCGTGTCGGTTATCGCCACCTTCGGCTTTATCTTCCATCGCTTCACCGGCATGTATCTCTACGATGCGGTGTACAAAGTGGTGCAGGAGCCGCTGGAGTCGGTGGTGCAGAGCCTGTGGGGCATTCTGCTGCTGATGTTTGTTGCTCAGATGTTCTGGGTGATTGGCATTCACGGCAACCAGATGGTGAAACCGATCCGTGAGCCGCTGCTGCTGGGGGCGATTCTGGTCAACATGAACGCCTTTGAGCAGGGCAAAGAGGCGCCAAACATCATCACCATGCCGTTCTGGGATGTGTATATGAGCATCGGCGGTTCCGGGCTGACCATTGGCCTGCTCAGCGCGGTGATGCTGGCGACCAAACGTAAAGAGATGCGCGAAATTGCCAAGCTCTCCTTCGGTCCTGGCCTGTTCAATATCAACGAACCGGTGATTTTCGGCATGCCGATCATGCTGAATCCGATCCTCGCTATCCCGTTCATCATCACGCCGCTGATCACCGGTTCGATCGGCTACTTCGCCACGGTGATGGGCTTTGCCGGCAAAGCGGTGGTGATGGTGCCCTGGACCACGCCGCCCATCATCAATGCCTGGCTTTCCACCGCCGGATCGATGGGCGCGGTGGTAACACAAATCATCTGCATTCTGGTGTCCATTGTGATCTATGTGCCGTTTGTGAAAATTGCCGCGCGCCGTGCTGAAGCCGCTGAAGCGAAAGCCTTGCAACCTGAATTCGCGCAAAACTAAGGAGACGTAATGAGTAAGGTCACCATCAACATTCCTGACGATTTTATGCTGGGTGCGGCCGCATCAGCGTGGCAGACCGAAGGCTGGAGCGGGAAAAAAGACGGACAGGACTCCTGGCTGGATGCCTGGTACAAGAACGACCGGCACGTCTGGCACAACGGCTATGGTCCGGCAGTCGCCACCGACTTTATCAACCGCTACAAGGAAGACGTGGCGCTGATGAAGGCGGCGGGACTGACCCACTATCGCACCTCGATTAACTGGTCGCGCTTCCTTACCGACTATGAAAACGGCGTGGTGGATGAGGAGTACGCCGGCTATTACGACGCGCTGATTGCCGAGATGCAGGCGCAGGGCATTGAGCTGATGCTGTGCCTGGAACATTACGAACTGCCGGCGGTATTGCTGGAGCAGTATGGCGGCTGGGGCTCGAAAAGGGTAGTTGAGCTCTATCTGCTGTATGCGGAAAAAGTCTTTGAACGCTATGCCGGCAAGGTCACCCGTTGGTTCACCTTTAACGAGCCGATTGTGGTGCAAACCCGCGTCTATCTTGATGCGCTGCGCTGGCCGTATGAGCAAAACACCTTGAAGTGGATGCAGTGGAATCACCACAAAAACCTGGCCACCGCCAAAGTGGTCAAGCTGTACCGCGAGAAGGGCTATCCCGGCACGGTGGGCACCATCCTTAATCCGGAAGTGACCTATCCGCGGTCGTCTGCGCCGCACGATGTGAAGGCCGCAGCCATGTACGATCTGTTCTACAACCGCGTTTTCCTCGATCCGGCGATCAAAGGCGAGTACCCGGCGGAGCTGGTGGCGCTGCTGGCGAAACATCAGGTCAGCTGGGATGTCAGCGCGGAAGAGCTGCAGCTGATTGCCGAGTATCGGGTGGATGAGGTGGGCATCAACCTCTATTACCCGCATCGGGTCAAAGCACCATCCCGCGCCTGGCATCCCGAGACGCCGTTCCATCCCGCTTACTATTACGAGCATTTTGAACTGCCGGGCCGGCGGATGAACAAATCCCGCGGCTGGGAAATTCAGCCGACCATCATCTACGACATGGCGATGCGCATCAAAAACGACTACGGCAACATTCCGTGGTTTGTCGCCGAAAGCGGAATGGGCATCGAAGATGAAGCGCAATTCAAAAACGCGGAAGGGCAGATCCAGGATGACTATCGCATCGCCTTTATCGCCGAGCATCTCTACCAGACGCTGCGGGCGCGTGAAGATGGCGCTAACTGCCTGGGCTATATGCTGTGGGCCTTTACCGACAACGTCTCGCCAATGAACGCCTTTAAGAACCGCTACGGGCTGGTGGAAATCGAGCTGGAGAACGACCGCCAGCGCCGCCTGAAAAAATCAGCGCACTGGTATCGCCAGCGCCGTGACAGCCGACAGCTCACCCTTTCCCTTGATGATGAAATGAAATAAGGAATGACCATGAAACGTATCGTATTAGCCTGCGCCGCAGGCATGTCCACCTCGATGGTGGTGACGCGGATGGAAAAAGAAGCGGTCGCGCGCGGTCTGGAATACCAGATTTATGCCATTCCTGAGCAGAATCTGCGCGACGAGCTGCAAAATTATGGCCCGGACGTGGTGGCCGTGCTGCTGGGGCCGCAGGTTCGCTTCAAGCTGGAAGAGAACCGCAAGCTGACCGACAGCTATCACATTCCTATCGCGGTGATTGATACCCTGGCTTATGGCACGCTTAATGGAGCAAAAGTACTCGATCAGGCGCTGGCTTTGGTAAACTAGGCAGATTACCTTGCCGACCGCAGCAGGAGAGTGCGCAATTATGGAAAGCACGGTCGGCAGGATGTTTAACGAGCTAAGGGTGAATACGTGGAAAAGGGCGCGGCGGGTCAAGAGAAGAAGCAGTATCAGGAAATCGGACAGCATCTGCGCCAGCAAATTCTCGACGGTCATTATCCCGTTGGTTCACGACTTCCGCCGGAACGAAACATTGCCGAAACCTGGGGCGTCAGCCGCACCATCGTGCGCGAGGCGTTGTTGATGCTTGAGCTGGAAGGGACGGTGGATATCCGTCAAAGCTCCGGCGTGTACGTGATGCGCATTCCTTCTGAGATCAGCAACGAAGAGGAAGCGTTCTTCCGCAGCGACGTCGGCCCGTTTGAAATGCTGCAGGCGCGGCAACTTCTGGAAAGCAATATCGCCGCCTTTGCCGCCAAGATGGCCACCAAAGCGGACATTGAGAACCTGAAGCGCATCCTGGAGCAGGAGCAGAAGGCGATTGCGGTCAACGATGCCAGCCAGGATAACGACAAGATGTTTCACCTGCTGTTGGCGGGCGCGACGCAAAATCAGATGCTGCTGGATACCGTTACCAGCATCTGGCGACATCATGAGAACAACCCGCTTTGGCAGCAGTTGCGCAGCCATATTGAAACCCGCAGCTACCGCCTGAAGTGGCTGGGCGATCACCAGACCATCCTTGCCGCGCTGCGCCGTCGCGATGTGATGGGCTCGTGGCAGGCGATGTGGCAGCACCTGGAAAACGTGAAGAAATCCCTGCTGGAACTGTCAGACGCCGATGCCCCAGATTTTGACGGGTATCTGTTTGAGTCGGTGCCGATTTTTCAGGGCAAGCTGGTATGAGCACGCTGAAAATTGTGCCGCTAGCGGAGGCGAAACAGCATATCGACACGGTCACCGACTGGTTATGGCAGGCCTTTGGCAGCGAAAACAGCCGGCCCTTCTTTGCCAGCATTCTGGCCAGCAGCCTGAGCGGCGCGGACCTGCCGATCACTTGGGTGGCGACAGACGGCGACCGGGTGGTGGGAACCGTAGGGTTGTGGCGCTGTGACCTGATCAGCCGTCAGGATCTGTCTCCGTGGCTGGCCGCGTTATACGTGGACGAAAGCTATCGCGGGCGCGGATTGAGCGAGCAGTTGCAGCTTAAGGTAATGGCGGAAAGCCGCCGGCGCGGCGACGATCAACTGTATCTGTATGCGGCTTGTGCGGATTATTACGAGCGCTTTGGCTGGCAGTATATTGGCGATGCGCTGGATTATCCGGACCGGTCTGTCCGGCTTTACCAGCGATCGCTTGCCGGTTAATCAGTCCGGCGTGCCTACCGAATGACGGCGAACCAGCGTCGGGCTGAACAAATTGGTCACTTCTGGCAGCGGCTGATTATTGGCTAACGCCAGCGCCAGCGCGGCGGCCTGTTGCGCCATGGTGACAATCGGGTAACGCACCGTGGTCAGGCGCGGGCGAACATAGCGCGACACCAGCACGTCATCAAAACCAATCAACGACATCTCTTCCGGCACCCGCACGCCATTATCACTTAACACCGCCAGCGCGCCGGCGGCCATCGAATCGTTATAGCAGGCGACGGCGGTAAACTGCTTGCCGCGGCCCAGCAGCTCGGTCATCGCCTGTTCACCGCCCACTTCATCCGGCTCGCCCAGCGCCACCAGACGGTCGTTGCACGGCAGGTTATGTTCCTTCAGCGCATCGTAATACCCCTGCAAGCGATCTTCGGTATCGGAAATCGGGTGCGTCGAGCAGATGTAGGCAATGTTCTGATGGCCTTGCTGGATCAGATGGCGGGTGGCCAGCCAGGATCCGTAGCGATCGTCCAGCGCAATACAGCGCTGCTCGTAGCCGGGCAGGGCGCGGTTAATCAGCACCATGCCGGGGATCTGTTTCATCAGTGGGATCAGGTCGGCGTCGGGAATTTTTTTCGCGTGGACCACCAGCGCGCCGCAGCGGTGGCGGATCAATTGCTCGATGGCCTGGCGCTCTTTTTGCTCATTATGGTAACCGTTACCAATCAGTAAAAAGTTGCCGGTTTCGTAAGCCACCTGCTCCACGGCTTTCACCAGCGCACCAAAGAACGGGTCGGAAACATCGCCCACCACCAGCCCCATGGTCTCGGTAGACTGCTGCGCCAGGGCGCGTGCGTTGGCGTTCGGGTGGTATTGCAGCTCATCCATTGCGCTGGTAACGGCCAGGCGTGACGCCTCACTCGCCTTCGGTGAGTTGTTAATAACGCGGGAAACCGTTGCAACGGAAACGCCCGCGAGCCTGGCAACATCCTTTATCGTAGCCATCGGTAAGAGCCTTCCAGGGTAAGCGTTTACATAGCTGTTCAGTGTTGCGGAAAATCCCTGTTACTTCAAGCACACAGAATGCCAGCGGTGTCGCAAAGCTGGATATTTCAGTCCATTCTGGCGGTGAGATTGGCGTGTTTATATTCAGCTTTCCAAAAAAAGGCTATTCTGGCCTTCCAAAAAGAATTGTTTGCCTGCCGGATCGCCATATGACCATTAAAAGAGTGCCGCACCTCGCCCACTGGGGCGCCTTCACTGCCGTCGTCGAAGACGGGAAACTGCTGCGTTGTGAGCCGTTTTTCGCCGATCAAGACCCGTCGCCGATGCTCAACAGCATCCCGGAACTGGTCTATTCGGATAAGCGGATCAGGAAGCCGATGGTGCGCCGCTCGTGGTTAGCCAAGCGCGAAAAAAGTGACCGCACGCTGCGTGGTCGTGAAGACTTCGTTGAGGTCGACTGGGAGACCGCGCTGGATCTGGTGGCTGAAGAGAACCGCCGGGTGCGCGATCGTTACGGTCCCTCGGCGATTTTCAACGGCTCCTACGGCTGGTCGTCGGCGGGCCGCGTAAACCACGCCCGCACGCTGATCCGCCGCTTCTACTTTACCGGCGGCGGCGGCATCGATCAGCTGGGTAACTACAGCTGGGGCGCGGCACAATTCTTCCTGCCGTATGTGATTGGCACCTATATGCCGCTGACCGGCCGGGTCACCGACTGGCCAAACGTGGTGGAACATTGCGAAATCTTCGTTGCCTTTGGCGGGCTGGCGCTGAAAAACAGCCAGGTTGCCTCGGGCGGGGCCGGCCAGCACAGCCTGAAGCCCGCGCTGCTGGAGCTGGCGGCCAAAGGCACCACCGTAATCAATATCAGCCCGATGCGTGATGACTGCCCGGAGTTTGTTAACGCCGAGTGGATCCCGATCCGGCCGAACACCGACGTCGCGCTGATGCTGGCGTTAGGCTTTGAAGTGGAACGGCTGAACGCGGTGGATACCGCCTTCCTCAGCTCCCATTGCGTGGGCTATCCGCAGCTGCGCAGCTATCTGCTGGGCGAAACCGACGGCACGCCAAAAACGCCGCAGTGGGCCAGCGACATCACCGGCATTCCGGCGCAGCGCATTGAGCAACTGGCGAAGCAGCTAATTGGCAAACGCAGCTTTATTACCTGTTCCTATTCCGTTCAGCGCGCGCACCGTGGCGAACAGCCTTACTGGATGATGATTGCGCTGTCGTCGATGCTTGGCCAACCGGGACTGCCGGGCGCGGGCTTCTCCTTCGGCCATGGCTCGATGAACAGCGTGGGTAACCCGCGCGTGGAAGGGCCGGCACCGATGATGTCGACCGGCGTCAATCCGATTGCCGATCTGGCGATCCCGGTGGCGCGCATCAGCGATATGCTGCTGAATCCCGGCGAGCCGTACCACTTCCAGGGACAGATGCACACCTACCCGGAGATCCGTCTGATCCACTGGGCAGGCGGCAACCCGTTCCACCATCATCAGCAGATTAACCGGCTGGTGGAAGGCTGGCAGCGGCCGGATACGGTGATCGTGCAGGACATTGTCTGGACGCCTGCAGCGAAGATGGCCGACATCGTCTTGCCGGTGACCACCACCCTGGAACGTAACGATATTGGCGGCTCGTCCCGTGACCGCTTCGTGCTGGCAATGCATCAGGCGATTAAGCCACAGCATCAGGCGCGTAACGACTTCGATATTTTCGCTGACCTGGCGGATCGCCTCGGCTACCGTGAAACCTTCACCGAAAACCGCAATGAAGCGCAGTGGATCGAACATCTGTATCAGCAGTGCGCAGGGGCTCACCAGCGTAAGGGCATTGACTGGCCGGATTTCGACACCTTCTGGAAAGAAGGGCATGTGGAAGTGCCCCAGGGCGGCAAGCCGTTCGTGTTTATGGAGGATTTTCGCCAGGATCCGCTTGCCCATCCGATCAAAACCGCCAGTGGCAAAATTGAGCTGTTCAGCGAAACCATCGCCGGCTATCAGCTGCCCGACTTTGCGCCGCATCCGGAATGGCAGCCGCCACGAGAGTGGTTGGGGGCCGAGGTCAGCCAGCGCTTCCCGCTGCATATGATCTCGATTCAGCCGAGCGACCGTCTGCACAGCCAGATGGACGCCACGCCGTCGGTGCAGGCCAATAAAACCGCCGGGCATGAAACGCTGTGGATGCACCCGGACGATGCTGCGGCGCGCGGCATTGCCGATGGCGATGTGATTGACGTCAGTAACGATCGCGGGCGGATGCTGGCGGGCGTCAGGCTGTCGGATGGCATCAGCCCAAGGGTGGTACTGATTGCCACCGGTGCCTGGTTCGACCCTGGGTTTGGTAAAGCCTGGCAACCTTACGATCGCGCCGGTAACCCAAACGTGCTGACGCTGGATATCGGTACCTCGTCATTAACGCAGGGGCCGAACGCCATGAGCTGCCTGGTGGAGATCAAAAAGGCGAAAGATTGCAAAACTGCCTAAGAATCACATAGCTGG
Organism: Erwinia billingiae Eb661; assembly: GCF_000196615.1. Lineage (NCBI taxonomy): Bacteria > Pseudomonadati > Pseudomonadota > Gammaproteobacteria > Enterobacterales > Erwiniaceae > Erwinia > Erwinia billingiae. Next base: position 4,020,899 of record NC_014306.1, on the reverse strand, counting down.
TTACAGTTTGCGGAGAACTGTTGCGAATGCTGGCTGGCGAGTGACGCGGCCAGATTGCTACAGTCTAAGTCCCAGAGGTATTGATGGGTGAACATCAAAAAGATTTTTTATGCTTTGTTTCACCGACCTGCGCAGATGCGCAGGTTTTTTTTGCCTGTAAAACGGGGTTGTCTGGATAACCTGTTGAAAATGCGCATAATGCTCTGAATCTCGCAACAGTTCACTCACGATCTGAAACACAGTTTCCCTGTCATCTCCCCGGCATTTTTTGTATAACTCCCAGTCAGTTATCCTGTCCTCATCAGTAGAAGATCCATGTCGCGCTTAAAGAAGATACTGGCAAAAGACCAGGCAAAATCACCGTTTCATCCTGTCCGTTTCCGTCTGATCTGCCTCGGGGTGTTCGGCTGTCTGGTTTTGCTGCTGATATGGGTCGGAAATTTACAGCTGTTAAACCATCCGATGCTGGAAAAGCAGGCGGATGAGCGTTCGCTGCGTACCGTCACGCTGCCCACCAACCGGGGAACGCTGCTGGACCGCAATGGCGAGGCGCTGGCGCTGAGCGTGCCGTCGCGCGATATCATTGCCGATCCGCAACGCGTGCTGGAAGCCCATCCGGATTTCACCAGCGACAAGTGGGAGTATCTGGCCCACGCGCTGGATCAACGCCCTGAGCAGATTGCCGCGCAAATCAACGCCAACCCGAAACGCCGCTTCCTGTATCTGGGACGCAAAATCGAGCTGGGCATCGCCAAAGATATTGCCACGCTGCACCTCGCCGGGATCAGTACCGTTTATGACGACAGCCGCTTCTATCCGATGAGCGATGCCACCGGGCCGCTGCTCGGCATTGTCGGCGCGGATAACACCGGGCTGACCGGGTTAGAAAAGGGCTTTGATAAGGTGTTGCAGGGCACTGCCGGGGTGGAAAAATACCGCCAGGATGCGCACGGTAATATCGTGGCGATGATCAATTATGAACCGCCGCGTCAGCCGCCAACCGTGCAGCTCAGCATCGATAAATTCGATCAGTACACCATGTACACCAAACTGCGTGACGGCGTGTTGCTGAACAAGGCCGATTCCGGTGCCGCGGTGCTGATCAAAATCGATACCGGCGAAATCCTCGGCATGGCGTCTTACCCGTCATTTAACCCGAATAACTTCGTCAACGTTTCCGCCAACCAGATGCGCAATACCGCCATTAACGACAGCTACGAGCCGGGTTCCACGGTGAAGCCGCTGGTGGTGATGGAAGGGCTGATCCGCAAACTGGTTCGCCCGGATTCGGTGCTGGATACCACGCCATACCGGGTTAACGGTCATCTGATCCGCGACGTTGGCCACTGGCCGCGCCTGACCATGACCGGCATCCTGCAGAAATCGAGCGATATCGGCGTGTCGCATATTGCGCTGGCGATGCCTGCCGAAGTGCTGGTCAACACCTTCAGCTCGTTCGGGCTGGGGAAACCGACCGGCCTCGGGCTGACCGGTGAGAGCGTCGGCTACTTCCCGCTGCACCGTGAGCGCTGGGCGGATATCGAACGTGCCACCTTCTCGTTTGGCTATGGCCTGCGCGTCACGCCGCTGCAGATTGCCCGTGAATACGCCACGCTCGGTTCCTTCGGCATTTATCGCCCGCTGTCGATCACCAAGGTGACGCCGCCGGTGATCGGCAACCGCGTGGCGGATGAAGAGACCGTGCGTTCGGTGGTGCATATGATGGAGAGCGATGCGCTGCCGGGCGGAAGCGGGGTGCGTGCGGCGGTGCCGGGCTATCGTCTGGCGATTAAAACCGGTACGGCAGAGAAGATGGGCGACAGCGGAAAATATGACGGCGGCTATATCAACTACACCGCCGGCGTCGCGCCCGCCAGTAATCCGCAGGTGGCGCTGGTGATTATGATTAACCACCCAACCGCAGGCGATCACTTCGGTGGCTCGGTTGCCGCGCCGGTGTTCGGTAACATCATTGGCCCGGTCCTGAAGCATATGAACGTGGCGCCGGACGCGTTGTACTCCACCCACAGCGATTAATCCTTTCAGGCGATGCAGGGCAGCACTCTGCCCTGCATCGCACACGCTCCGGTTAACACCCTCAACACCCTCAACACCTTCATTACCTTCATTACCTTCATTACCTTCAACACCTTCAACACCCTCAACACCCTCAACACCTTCAACACCTTCATCACCTTCATCACCTTCATCACCTTCAACACCCTGAAACCCTCTCTGATGCCCCCAGGCTTAACCTCATAGCGCACAAAAACCGCGCGACTTGCCGAACTTGCTCACATCTCTTAACCGACTCTTTGCACTCCCTAAACAGCCATTACCGTGCTCGCACGGTAAGGTAAGCCATCACGATCCGACACCGCATTCCGTCGGCGCGTGCCAGCCCCTCTCATTGTTGGTAGCGCTGAAAGGGGCGCATTCAGTCCCAAAAAAGCACAAAAGGAATCGTTTGCGCGCCCGTCAGCACGGGATTAAGCACGGAAAGCTTATCGGAAGCGTTTTGATAAATAACTTAGCGGAAACTTAACACTTCTCACCGGGTGACCTCCCTATAATTGCCCTCTTTTGTGAGAATAATCACTCTCATTATTATTTCTATTTCCTTTCACCTTGAGAATTCACCATGCGCTTACAGATCCTCTCAGCGAGCCTGATTTTTTTGCTGGCCGCCTGCGACCAGAATGCCTCGCCCGGTGCTGCCAGCAATACGCCGACGCCGGTTGGTGTCACCACGCTGAAAAGCGAGCCGGTGACGCTGTTCACCCAGTTGCCGGGACGGACCACTGCCGTGCGGACAGCCGAAGTTCGTCCGCAAGTCAGCGGTATCATCCTTAAACGTCTGTATACCGAAGGCGCGGAAGTGAAAGCCGGGCAGCCGCTGTATCAGATCGATCCGGCCACTTATCAGGCGGCGTATGACAAAGCGCAGGCGACCTTAACCAATGCCAGCAAGCTGGCGCAGCGCTATAAACCGCTGGCGGCGGCGCATGCCATCAGCGGCCAGAGCTATGACGATGCGGTCGCTGCCGCGCGTGAAGCGCAGGCAGATCTGGAAACGGCGCGGGTGAATCTCAATTACACCGAGGTACGCGCGCCGATTAGCGGGCATATCGGCCGCTCGCTGTCGACGGAAGGCGCACTGGTGACCAACGGCCAAACCAGTTACCTGACCACCATTCAGCAACTGGACCCGATCTATGTCGATGTCAGCGAATCCTCGCAGGATCTGCTGCGTCAGCGCCGGGCGCTGGCCGACGGCAAGCTAAAGCAGGTTGGCGAGAATGCGGCAGCGGTGAAGCTGACTCTGGAAGACGGCTCGACCTATGCCGGGCAGGGCAAGCTGGAGTTCTCGGAAGTGACGGTGGATGAGGGAACCGGCAGCGTGACCATGCGCGCGTCATTCCCGAACCCGAAAAGGGTGCTGCTGCCGGGCATGTATGTCCACGCCAGCTTCCCGCAGGGCGTGGCCGATAGCGGCATCCTGGCACCGCAGCCGGCGATCATGCATGACACCAAGGGCAATCCTTACGTCTTTGTGGTCAACGCGGATAACACCGTGGCGCAGCAAACCATTACCACCGGCGAGATGATCAACGGCAAATGGCTGGTGACGTCAGGGCTGAAAGCGGGCGACCGGGTGATCGTCGATGGCTTACAGAACGTCCGCTCCGGCGCGAAGGTCAATGCCAGCGAAAGTCAGGACAAAGCCGCGCCTCAGGCCAATCTGTCCACCACCGATCCTTCAGCGCAGTAAGGAAATCTGATGTCTAAATTCTTCATTGAACGCCCCATCTTTGCCTGGGTGGTGGCGATCATTGTGATGCTGGTCGGTGGATTATCCATCCTCAAGCTGCCGATTAACCAGTATCCCAATATTGCGCCACCGGCGATCTCGGTTCAGGTCACCTATCCTGGCGCCAGCGCCGAAACCGCGCAGAACACCGTGGTGCAGGTTATCGAACAGCAACTGAGCGGCATCGATAACATGCGCTATATCGAGTCGCAGAGTAACAGCGACGGCAGCGCCACCATCATCGTCACCTTCGATCAGGGCACCGATCCGGATATCGCTCAGGTACAGGTGCAGAACAAGGTGTCGCTGGCGGAATCTCAGCTGCCGACCGAAGTGACCCAGCAAGGGATCAACGTGCGTAAGTACCAGGCCAACTTTATGTTGGTGGTCAGCCTGATCTCGACCAACGGCAAGATGAGCAACGGTGACCTGGCCGACCTGCTGGTGTCAAAGCTGGAAGATCCGATCTCCCGTACCAAAGGCGTGGGTGACTTTATGGTGATGGGCTCGGAATACGGCATGCGTATCTGGGTCGACCCGGCCAAACTGTATAAGTATCAGCTGATCCCCAGCGATGTTTCTACCGCCATCACCCAGCAGAACGTGCAGATCTCCAGCGGTAAGCTGGCGGGCCTGCCGACCATTCCGGGGGCGAAATTCAGCGCCACCATCATCGGTAAAACCCGTCTGCAGTCGGTGAAAGAGTTCGAAAACATCCTGCTGAAGGTCAATCCGGACGGCTCTCAGGTGCGCCTGCGTGACGTGGCGAAAGTGGATTTGGGGCCACAGGATTACAGCATTTCCGCGACCTATAACGGCAAACCGTCTGCGGGTATGGCGCTGCGTCTGGCCAGTGGTGCCAACGTGCTGGATGCGATTAACGCGGTGCGCGCCACCGTTGACGGCATCAAAGGTTCGCTGCCGGACGGCGTGCAGGTGACCTTCCCGTACGACACCTCGCCGGTGGTTAGCTCGTCGATTGAAGAAGTGGTAAAAACGCTGTTCGAAGCCATCGCGCTGGTGTTTGTGGTGATGCTGGTGTTCCTGCAAAACCTGCGCGCCACGCTGATCACCACCATGGTAGTGCCGGTGGTGCTGCTCGGGACCTTTGGCATCCTGTCGGCCTGCGGCTACACCATCAACACCCTGACGATGTTCGGCATGGTGCTGGCCATCGGGCTGCTGGTGGACGATGCGATCGTGGTGGTGGAAAACGTCGAGCGCGTGATGCACGACGAAGGGCTGGATCCCAAAGCCGCCACGCTGAAATCAATGGAGCAGATCCAGGGCGCGCTGTTTGGTATCGCGCTGGTGCTGTCGGCCGTGCTGCTGCCGATGGCCTTCTTTAGCGGATCGACCGGGGTTATTTACCGCCAGTTCTCGATCACCATCGTCTCGGCGATGGCCCTGTCGGTGCTGATGGCGCTGATCTTCACCCCGGCCTTGTGCGCCACCATCCTGAAACCAGGATCGGCAGATCACAAAACCACAGGGCTGGCGGGCTGGTTTAACCGCAAGTTTGACAGCGGCACGCTGCATTACAGCAACAGCGTCGGCCATGTGATCGCCAAGCGTAACCTGTTCCTGGTGATCTATCTGCTGCTGGTGGTGGCCACCGGCTATCTGTTCACCCGCGTGCCGACCTCCTTCCTGCCGGATGAAGATCAGGGCGTGATGATGATGCAGACCACGCTGCCCGCCAACGCCTCCAGCGAACGAACGCAGCAGGTGCTGGATGATATTCAGTCCTGGCTGCTGAAGAACGAGCCGGAAGTCAGCTCGGTGTTCTCGCCGAACGGCTTCAGCTTCTCCGGGCGCGGGGAAAACACCGCGATGTCCTTTGTGCTGCTGAAGCCCTGGGCGCAGCGTAACAGCGAACAGACCGTGCAGAAGCTGGCGCAGCGCACCATGGCGCACTTCGGCTCGCTGCAGGATGCCAAAGTCTTTGCCCTGGTGCCGCCTGCGGTCATGGAACTGGGCAACGCCACCGGCTTTGACTTCTTCCTGCAGGATACCGACAACAAAGGCCACGAAGCGCTGATGGCCGCCCGTAATCAGTTCCTCGGCATGGCCGCGCAGGACAAGCGCCTGATGGCGACCCGTCCGAACGGCATGGAAGATGAGCCGCAATACCATCTGATCATTGATGACGAGCGGGCAAGGGCGCTGGGCCTGAGTCTGGAAGACATCAACGACACGCTCTCCACCGCGTGGGGTTCAACCTACGTGAACCAGTTTATCTACCACGGCCGCGTGAAGAAGGTCTATCTGCAGGGCAACGCCGGTTCACGCGTGACGCCTGAAGATTTGAACAAGTGGTACTTCCGCAACACCAGCGGCGAAATGGTGCCGTTCTCGGCCTTTGGCAGCGGCAAGTGGGAATACGGTTCGCCGCGTTACGAGCGCTTTAACGGCATCTCGGCGGTAGAAATCATGGGTTCACCGGCTGCGGGCTACAGCTCGGGCGATGCCACCAAAGCCGTGGAAGAGATTGCCGCCAAACTGCCGGCGGGCTTCAAGGTGCAGTGGCATGGCCTGTCGTATGAAGAACAGAGTTCCGGCTCGCAGACGCCCGCGCTCTATACCCTCTCAATCCTGGTGGTGTTCCTCTGCCTGGCGGCGCTGTACGAGAGCTGGTCGATCCCGTTCTCGGTGATCCTGGTGGTGCCACTGGGCGTGCTCGGCACCATTCTGGCGGTGCTGATGCGCGGGCTGGAGAACGATGTGTTCTTCCAGGTGGGGCTGCTGACCACCGTCGGGCTGGCGGCGAAAAACGCCATTCTGATTGTCGAGTTTGCCAAAGAGCTGCATGAGAAAGAGGGCAAAGGGCTGGTGGAAGCGGCGATGGAAGCGGCCAAACTGCGTATCCGTCCAATCATCATGACCTCGATGGCCTTTGTGCTTGGCGTACTGCCCCTGACTCTCTCCAGCGGCGCGGGCGCAGGGAGCCAGCACTCCATCGGCACCGCCGTGGTCGGCGGGATGATCACCGCCACCTTCCTCGCCATCTTCTTCGTGCCGATGTTTTACGTCGTGGTGGCGCAACGCTTCTCAGGTAAGAAAAAAACGCATATTGAGGTGAAGAAATAATGCTACGCAAGACGTTAACCCTGGCCGCGCTGCCGATGGCGATGATGCTGGTGCTCAGCGGCTGTACTATGGAGCCGACGTACCAGCGCCCGGCGCTGCCGGTGGCGGCAGATTATGGCCAGCAGGGCAAGGATCGGGCCGGAAACGGCGCGGATATCAGCTGGCAGAACTTCTTCACCGATCCGGTGATGAACAAGCTGATTGCGCTGTCGCTGGAGAATAACCGCGACCTGCGCGTTGCCGCGCTGAATGTCGATGTGGCCCGTTCGCAGGTGCAGATTGACCGGGCCGCATTGCTGCCCTCGGTGGACCTGAGCGCGTCCCAGACCGCCGCGCATCTTCCGGGTAATCTGTATAACACCGCCTCAACCGGCCCGGTGACCTACCATGAGTTGAACACCAGCCTGGGCGTCACCGCCTGGGAGCTGGATTTCTTTGGCCGCCTGCGCAGCCTGCGTGACCAGACGCTGGAAAGCTACCTGGCCACCGCTGCCACCCAGCGCGCCACGCAGATCAGCCTGATCTCCGAAGTGGCGTCTGGCTATCTGTCGCTGTGTGCGGATAACGAGCTGCTGAAGCTGGCGATGGACACGGTGAAAAGCCAGCAGGATTCTTACAACCTGACCAAACGCAGCGTCGATGGTGGCGTCAGCAGCGAGCAGGATCTGGTGCAGGCGGAAACCTCGGTGCGGACCGCTCAGGCGGACGTTGCGTCTTATACCCGTCAGGTACGTCAGGACGTCAACGCGCTGGCGCTGCTGGTCGGCACCAATCTGCCGTCCGACATGCTGGCCAATGCCCGCCTGAACAAAAACTGGCACTTCCCGGCGACGCCATCCGGTCTGCCTTCGGATCTGTTGACCCGTCGTCCGGATATCATCGCGGCGGAGCATGAGCTGAAAGCGGCGAATGCCAATATCGGCGCGGCGCGTGCGGCGTTCTTCCCAAGCATCAGCCTGACGGCTTCCGGCGGATCGACCTCCAGCAGTCTGGGGCATCTGCTGGAAGGCGGCACGGCGGCCTGGTCCTTTGGGCCGAGCATCAACCTGCCGATCTTCGACGGCGGCGTGAATTCGGCTAACCTCGATATCGCGCATTTACAGAAGCGAATTGAAATTGCCGACTACGAAAAATCGATCCAGACGGCATTCAAGGAAGTGGGCGATGCGCTGGCCGGACAGGACACCTACAAAGATGAACTGACGGCCAGAGAGCAGGATGAGCAGGCGAATCAACGGAACTATGACTTCGCCCATATCCGCTATCAGCAGGGAGTGGATAACTACCTCAACGTGCTGGTGGCGCAGCGTTCACTGTATGCGGCGCAGCAATCGCTGATAACCACTCAGTTAGGACGGTTGAACCAGCAAATAACACTGTATAAAGCGCTCGGCGGTGGTTGGAAATCATGATTCCCTTGATTTCCTTACGAAATCCTTACGCTCTGAGGATGGAATTTAATCACCCCCCTCGCTCATAATAGCGTCAGGCCAGTTTTGCTGGCCTGACCTTTTTCAGGCGTGGGCAACGGCCCCCGTTGAACCCTTTGCCTCACTTGACTCCACAGAGCCTCATGACCCCAACGACTTCGAAAACCTCATCCTCCCGACGTAAAAAAATCATTTTACTGATCCTGGTCATCCTCGTTGCCCTGCTTGCCTGGCGTTTCTGGCCGCACGGGGGTGGAGAAGCGGGTGGTCCTGGTGGACCGGGGGGCCATGGCGGTATGCGTGGGCCTGGCGGTCCGGGGATGATGGCCGGTGCGGTGACGCCGGTGCACGCGGGTGAGGTCACGACGGCGGATGTTCCGGTCTATCTGACAGCGTTAGGCACCGTGGTGGCTAACTCGACGGTGACGGTCACCAGCCGGGTCGACGGACAGTTGATCAAGGTGCTGTTTACCGAAGGGCAAAAAGTGGAAGCAGGGCAGGTGCTGGCGCAGGTCGATCCGCGCAGCTATCAGGCCACGCTGGCGCAGTATCAGGGTGATTTAAGCCAGAATCAGGCGCTGCTGAAAAGTGCCGAACTGACGCTGGCGCGTTACCGCAAGCTGTTTGCCCAGGACTCGCTGGCTCGCCAGGATCTGGATACGCAGATTGCCACCGTTGGCCAGTATGCCGGCACCATCAAGGCCGATGAGGCACAGATTGCCGCCGCTAAGCTGAACCTTGAGTTCACCAAAATCACCTCACCGATTGCCGGTCGCGCCGGTTTACGCCTGGTCGACGCGGGCAATATGGTGCACACCACCGATACCACCGGCATCGTCACCATCACCCAGACCCAGCCTGCCGCCGTGACCTTTAGCGTGCCGCAGAACAACATTCCTGTTCTGCTGAAGTCGCTGCACAACGGCCAGAGCCTGCCCGCCACCGCCTTCGATCAGGATGGCAACGCCGAGCTGGCCAGCGGCAGCGTGCAGTTTATCAGCAACCAGATTGATACCAGCACCGGCTCGGTGAAGCTGAAAGCACTGTTTGCCAACCAGGACGAAACGCTGTATCCCAACCAGTTTGTGAACCTGCGGCTGCAAACCGGCACGCTGAAACAGGCGACGGTGATCCCGGCCCAGGCCCTGCAGCTGAGCAGCGATGGCAGCTTTGTCTACGTGATCAATAAAGACCAAACCGTGACCCGCAAGGCGGTTAAAACCGGGCCAACGCTGGGGGACACGCAGCAGGCGATCCTCTCCGGCGTCAGCGCGGGTGAGCAGGTGGTTACCGAAGGGATCGATCGCCTGAGCAACGGCAGCAAGGTGAAAGTGGTGACCGCCGCAGAAACCAAAACCGCCAGCGGGAGCGCGAAAGCGCAATGAATCCCTCTCGCATCTTTATCGAACGTCCGGTTGCCACCATTCTGCTGATGGTGGCGGTGCTGCTCTCCGGCATCTTCGCCTACCGCTTCCTCTCCACCTCGGCGCTGCCGCAGGTGGATTACCCGACCATTCAGGTGACCACGCTCTATCCTGGCGCCAGCCCGGACGTGATGGCCTCGTCGGTGACCGCGCCGCTGGAACGCCAGCTTGGGCAGATGGCGGGCCTGAGCCAGATGGCGTCCAGCAGCTCCAGCGGATCCTCGGTGATCACCCTGAAGTTCTCGCTGGATCTGTCGCTGGACGTGGCCGAGCAGGAAGTGCAGGCGGCGATCAACGCCGCCGACAGCCTGTTGCCGTCCGATCTGCCGAACCCGCCGACCTACAAAAAGGTTAACCCGGCGGATACCGCAGTCATCACCCTGGCGGCGAGTTCGGACACGCTACCGCTGATCAAAGTGCAGGACCTGGTCAACACCCGCGTGGCGCTGAAGCTGTCACAGATTTCCGGCGTCGGTATGGTGACGCTGGCGGGCGGACATCAGCCGGCAATCCGCGTACAGATGGACCCGAAAGCGCTGGCGGCCCACGGGCTGACGCTGGAAGACGTCAATACGCTGATCGGCAACAGCAACGTTAACGGCTCGAAAGGCGGATTCGACGGTCAGTATCACTCGGTGACCATCGACGCCAACGATCAGCTGCGCACGGCGGAAGAGTACGGCAACCTGATCCTGACGTATCAGAACGGCGCGGCGCTGCGATTGCACGATATCGCCACCATTCAGGAAGCGGCGGAGAACACCTATCAGTCGGCGTGGGCCAATAATTCCCCGGCGATTGTGATCAGCGTGCAGCGCCAGCCCGGCGCGAACGTGATCTCGGTGGTGGATGCGATTAAAGCACAGCTGCCAACCCTTCAGGCCGCCTTGCCGGATGGCGTCAAGGTGCAGATCCTTTCCGACCGCACCCAGACCATTCGTGCCTCGATCAGCGACGTCCAGTTTGAGCTGATGCTGTCGATTGCACTGGTGGTGATGGTCACCTTCCTGTTCCTGCGCAACGTGGCTGCCACGCTGATCCCCAGCATTGCCGTGCCGCTTTCGCTGGTCGGCACCTTTGGCGTGATGTACCTCGCCGACTTCAGCCTGAATAACCTGTCGCTGATGGCGCTGACCATTGCCACCGGCTTCGTGATTGATGATGCCATCGTGGTGGTGGAGAACATCTCGCGCCGTCTGGAGCAGGGCGAAACCCCGATGCAGGCCGCGCTGAAAGGCTCGGCGCAGATCGGCTTCACCATTATCTCGCTGACCTTCTCGCTGATTGCGGTACTGATCCCGCTGCTGTTTATGGGCGATGTGGTCGGGCGCTTGTTCCGCGAGTTCGCCATCACGCTTGCGGTGTCGATTCTGGTGTCGATGGTGGTGTCATTAACGTTAACGCCGATGCTGTGCGCCTATCTGCTGCGCCATATTCCCGAAGAGCGGCAGAGCCGTTTCTACCGTAAAGGCGGCCAGTTCTTTGACAAGCTGATTGCCGGTTACGATCGTCTGCTGACCATCGTGCTTAATCATCAGCGGCTGACGCTGCTGGTGGCGCTGGCGACGCTGGTGTTTACCGGCCTGCTGTATCTGGTGATCCCCAAAGGCTTCTTCCCGTCGCAGGATACCGGGCTGATCCAGGGCGTCACCGTGGCCTCGCAGGATATCTCGTTCAGTGAAATGGCCAAACGTCAGCAGGCGCTGGCGGCTATCGTGCTGAAAAACCCGGCGGTGGAGAGCCTCTCATCCACCATCGGCATCGACGGCACCAACACCAGCCTGAACAGCGGACGGCTGCAAATTAACCTTAAGTCGTTTGACCAGCGCGATGAGCGCGCCGACCAGGTGATTGCCGAACTGAAGCAGGCCACGGAGAGCGTGCCGGGCATCCAGCTGTATATGCAGGCGTCGCAGGATCTGACGGTAAACGATCAGGTCACGCCGGATCAGTATCAGTTCTCGCTGGATGATGCTGACAGTGAAAATCTGGTGAGCTGGTCGCCAAAACTGGTGGCCGCGCTGAAAAAGCGGCCGGAGTTCAGTTCGGTGGTCAGCAATCTGCAGGATCAGGGGCAGGTGGCCTACGTCGAGCTGAACCGCGATGCGGCTGCCCGCTATGGCATCACCGCGGCGGACGTCGATACCGCGTTGTATAACGCCTTCGGCCAACGCCTGGTGTCGACCATCTTTACCCAGTCGAATCAGTACCGCGTGGTGCTGGAAGTGGCGCCGAAATATCAGCAGTCTCCGGCCTCGTTTGATGATATCTATCTGGCGCCGGCCAGCAGCACAACGACCAGCAGTTCGGATACGGATTCGACCAGCACCACCAGCACCACGTCAACCAGCGACAGCAGCACAAGCACTACCGCCAGCACCACCGGCATGGTTAAGCTGACGTCGATTGCCACCATCCATCAGCGTATCGGCTCGCTGACCCATATGCGCCTCAATCAGTTCCCGGCGGTGACCGTCTCCTTTAACCTGACGGACGGTTATTCGCTGGAAGATGCGCAGCAAGCGATAGCGGAAACCCAGCAAAGTCTGGCGCAGCCGTCGAGCATCACCCTGCGTTATCAAGGGGAAACGGCGGCATTCCAGAGCGCCACCAGCAATACGCTGTGGCTGATCCTCGCCGCGCTGCTGACCATGTATGTGGTGCTGGGCATTCTGTATGAAAGCTTTATCCATCCGGTGACCATTCTCTCGACGCTGCCGTCCGCGGCGGTCGGCGCACTGCTGACGCTGCTGCTGTCGGGAACCGAATTCAGCCTGATTGCGCTAATCGGGGTGATCCTGCTGATCGGCATTGTGAAAAAGAACGCCATTATGATGATCGACTTCGCGCTGGACGCGGAGAAGCATCAGCATCTCAGCCCGCGTGAGGCGATCCATCAGGCCTGCCTGCTGCGTTTCCGCCCGATCCTAATGACCACCATGGCGGCGCTGCTGGGTGCGCTGCCGCTGATGCTGGCATCCGGCTCTGGCGCGGAGCTTCGCCAGCCGCTGGGACTGGTGATCGTCGGCGGATTGATCTTCAGCCAGGTGCTGACGCTGTTCTCCACGCCGGTGATCTACCTGTGGTTCGACCGCATGGCAGAGCGTACCCGCCGCAGAATGCGTAAGGTTCGCGGATGAATATCACACGGCTGTTTATCTTCCGGCCGGTCGCCACGCTGCTGCTGACCATGGCGCTGCTGCTGTTGGGCGCGCTCGGTTACCGCCTGCTGCCGGTGGCCCCGCTGCCGCAGGTGGATTTCCCGACCATTATGGTGACGGCGAAGCTGGCGGGTGCCAGCCCGGAAACCATGGCTGCCACGGTGGCCACGCCGCTGGAGCGATCGCTCGGGCAGATTGCCGGCATCACCGAGATGACCTCCAGCAGTTCGGCGGGATCGAGCAATATCATTTTGCAGTTCGATTTGAGCCGGGACATCAACGGTGCCGCGCGTGACGTGCAGGCGGCGATCAATGCCGCCCGCAGCCTGCTGCCGAGCAGCATGGCGTCGCTGCCGACCTACCGTAAAGCCAACCCGTCCGACGCGCCAATTGTGATGCTGGCGCTGACCTCCACCACCCGCACCAACGGCGAGCTGTACGATATTGCCGACAGTAAAATCGACCAGAAGATTGCCCAGGTGCAGGGTGTCGGCGATGTGTCGCTGATGGGCAGTGCGCTGCCGGCGGTGAGAATCGATCTGCAACCGCAGATGCTGACGCACTTCGGCGTGTCGATGGATACGGTGCGCGAGGCGATAGCCAACAGCACCACCAATCTGCCGAAGGGGATGTTGCAGGGCGAACATCAGTCGTGGGTGGTGGACAGCAACGGCCAGCTCGATAAGGCCAGCGAATACCGCAAGCTGGTGGTCAGTTATCAGGACGGCAGGGCGATCCACCTCAGCGATGTCGCCACGGTGTATGACTCGGTCGAAGACAAATACAACGTCGGCTACTACAACCAGACGCCATCGGTGATGATCGGCGTGACCCGTCAGGCGGGCGCCAATATGCTGGAAACCATCGATGCGATCAAAGCGCAGCTGCCGGCGCTGGAGAAGGATCTGCCGGCGGACGTGGCGCTGAAAATTGTCGTCGACCGCTCGCCCAACGTTCGCGCCTCGCTGTATGACACCGAAGAGACGCTGCTGATTGCCGTGCTGCTGGTGATCGGCGTGGTGTTCGTTTTCCTGCGCAACGTGCAGGCGGTGTTGATCCCGGCGCTGGCGTTGCCGGTGTCGCTGATTGGCACCTGTGCCGTGATGTATATGCTCGGCTACAGCCTTGATAACCTGTCGTTGATGGCGCTGATTATCGCCACCGGCTTTGTGGTCGACGATGCGATCGTGGTGCTGGAAAACATCACCCGTTATATCGAAGAAGGGATGAGCCCGGTTCGCGCTTCGCTAAAAGGCGCGCACGAGGTGAGCTTCACCGTGCTGTCGATGACGCTGTCGCTGGTGGCGGTGTTTATCCCCATCCTGTTGATGGGCAGCATTGTCGGGCGGCTGTTCCGCGAATTTGCGGTGACGCTGACGGTGTCACTGATTATCTCAATGCTGGTTTCGCTGAGCCTGACGCCGATGCTCTGTTCACGGCTGCTGAAACGCCGACCGGCGGTCACCAGGCGTCCGCACCCGGTTTATCAGTGGATTGAAAACGGCCTGAACCGGCTGCTGGCGGCGTATTCCTCGGCGCTGGACTGGGTGATGCATCACCAGCGGTTGACGCTCTTTAGCCTGATCCTGACGGTGCTGCTGAATCTGTTCCTCTATTCGGTGGTGCAGAAAGGCTTCTTCCCCAATCAGGATACCGGCCTGTTGATGGGCATGTTGCGGGCCGACCAGAACGTCTCTTATCAGGCAATGAAGCCCAAGCTGCAGCAGTTCGCCAAAATGATTGAGCAGGATCCGGCGGTGGATGGCGTGATGGCGTCGATGGGCAGCGGGGCGTTCGGCTCGCGCAACACCGCCAACTTCTTTGTGCATCTGAAGGACTTCGACAAGCGCGATGCCACCGCCACCGAAGTCGCCAACCGGCTGAGCGGCAAATCGGCCAATATCCCCGGCGTGCAGCTGTTCCTGATGGCGGCGCAGGATATTCATATCGGTGGACGCAGCGCCAACGCCTCTTATCAGTACAGCCTGCAGGCTGACGATCTCGATACCTTGCGCATCTGGACGCCCAAGGTCAAAGCCGCGCTGGAAGCGATCCCGCAGCTGACCAGCGTCGACTCTGATGCCCAGACCGGCGGCCAGGAAGTGATGATCAATATCGATCGCGACCGGGCAAAACGGCTTGGCGTGGATGTGAATATGCTGGATACGCTGCTGAACAACGCCTTTTCCCAGCGGCAGGTGGCCACGCTGTATAAAACGCTTAACCAGTATCATGTGGTGATGTCGGTGCAGGATGCCTACACCCGCGATCCGCAGATGCTGGAGAACATGTTTGTGGTCAACGACGAGGGCGCGCAGGTGCCGATCTCAGCCTTTGCCAGCTTCAGCGGGGCGAATGCGCCGCTGTCGGTGGCGCATCAGGGCCAGTCAGCGACCAGCACCATTGCCTTTAACCTCGCCGATGGCGTCTCGCTGGAACAGGCCTCGGCGCTGATCAAAACGGCGATGGCGCAGATCGCGCTACCGGACAGCATTCAGGCCGGCTTCCAGGGCACGGCGAAAGCCTTTGCCGACCTATCCGCTTCGATGCCGTGGCTGATCCTCGCCGCGCTGGCGGCGGTCTATATCGTGCTGGGGATGCTGTATGAAAGCTATATCCATCCGCTGACCATCCTGTCGACCTTGCCGTCGGCGGGCGTTGGCGCGCTGCTGCTGACCGGCACCCAGCTGACGGTGATCGCGCTGATCGGCATTCTGTTGTTGATCGGCATTGTGAAAAAGAACGCCATTATGATGATCGACTTTGCGCTGGCGGCCGAGCGTAAGCAGGGACTGTCACCGCAGCAGGCGATCACCCAGGCCTGCCTGATGCGTTTCCGCCCGATTATGATGACCACGCTGGCCGCCTTCTTTGGCGCGCTGCCGCTGGCGTTGGGCAGCGGTGGCGATGCCGATTTACGCAGTCCGCTGGGGCTGGCGATTGCCGGCGGCCTGGCCTTGAGCCAGCTACTCACTTTATTCACCACTCCGGTGGTGTACCTCTATCTTGATCGCGCCAGCCGGGCCACGAAACGCCAGTGGGCCCGCCTGCGTCATGCTGAATAATGATAATGAAAATGACTAAACTGACCCCTGTTTTGCTGGCGCTGATCCTGAGCGGCTGTGCCGTTGGCCCTGATTACCATCGTCCAACCGCCAGCGTGCCCAGCCAGTACAAAGAAGCCAAAGGCTGGCAACAGGCCAAACCGCAGGATGCGGATAGTAAAGGCGCGTGGTGGGCGGTTTACCACGATGAATCGCTGGCCGGGCTGTTGCAGCAGGTGTCGATTTCCAACCAAAACGTCGCGCAATACGAAGCGCAATATCGTCAGGCGCAGGCACTGGTGTCGGGATCCCGCTCGGATCTGTTTCCCAGCGTGACCGGAACCGGCGCTTCCACCCGCAGCGGCAGCGCCAGTAACACCACCACCGGCTCGGGCCGCACGGTCAGCAACAGCCACTCGCTGGAAGCCAGCGCCAGCTGGGAGCTGGATATCTGGGGCAAACTGCGTCGCACGCTGGAAGAGAACAAGGCCAGCGCGCAGGCCAGCGCCGCCGAGTTAGCCAACATCACGCTGAGTGCGCAGTCCGAACTGGCGCAGGATTATTTCCAGCTGCGGATTATGGATCAGCAGATCGCCCTGTATCAGCAAAGTGTCGACGCCTATCAGCGCTATCTGAAGGTAATCGACAACAAATACCAGTCCGGCAGCGAATCCCGCGCCACGCTGGCGCAGGCGCAGGCCCAGCTGGAAAGCGCCCGGGCGTCCGCGCTGGATCTGACCTGGCAACGGGCGCAGACCGAACATGCCATCGCCATGCTGATCGGCAAAACCCCCGCTGAATTCAGCCTGCCTGCCGCACCGCTTACCGCCACGCTGCCGACCACCCCGAACGCGCTGCCGTCCGAGCTGTTGCAGCGCCGTCCGGATATCGCCTATGCCGAACGTACCGTGGCTTCGGCCAATGCTGCGGTGGGCGTGGCGATTGCCGGGTACTATCCAGACCTGACGCTTGGCGCCACCGGCGGCTTCTCCAGTTCCACCTTCAGCAATTTGCTCTCGCTGCCCAACCGCGTCTGGTCATTAGGGCCGGAGCTGAGCGGCACGCTGTTGGACTTTGGTGGCACCTCGGCGAAAGTCGATCAGGCCCGCGCCGCCTATGATGCGGACGTGGCAAGCTATCGCCAGGCGGTGCTGACCGGCTTCCAGGAAGTGGAAAACTATCTGGTTGAGCTGAACACTCTGCAGGACGAGATGCTGGCGCAGCAGCGGGCGACCGACGCGGCGAAAGAGTCTGCGCGCGTCACCTATAACCAGTATCAGGCCGGGATGATTGATTATCTGGATGTGGCGACCACCGAGAACACCAGCCTCAGCTCACAGCAGAGCCTGTTGTCGCTGCAAAGCACGCAGTGGGTTGCCAGCGTCCAGCTGATTGCCGCGCTGGGCGGCGGCTGGCAGGACCGGTGATGGCAGAGAGTGCGGAAGGCCTTTAAACCCGATGTGAAGCCGGTTCCATCCTGACCTGTTTGAGGACTATTTTGCCTGCAGAGCATTGAGTTGTGGCGCTGGATACTGCATCGTTAGAGCCAACTTTTTTATGCTAAGGAGTTGGCATGCTATTTAAAACTTTCCGCCTGCTGTTTCGCCTGTGCTTCGGCACCCGCCTGCAGGGCGATCTGTCTGGATTATATAAAGAAAAAGTGCTGATTGTGCCCAACCACATGTCGTTTCTCGACGGCGTGTTGCTGGCCGTTTTTCTGCCGGTAAAACCGGTGTTTGCCGTTTACTCGTCGGTCAGTCAGCACTGGACGATGCGCCTGGCCAGCAAAGTGGTCGATTTCGTGCCGATGGATCCGACTAAGCCGATGTCGATCAAGCATCTGGTGAAAATGATAGGCCAGGGCCGTCCGGTGGTGATCTTCCCGGAAGGCCGTATCACCGTGACCGGCTCGCTGATGAAAATCTACGACGGTGCCGGCTTCGTGGCCGCAAAATCCCAGGCTACCGTGGTGCCGCTGCGTATTGAAGGGGCGGAATATACCCCTTTTGGTCGCCTGGCCGGCGTGTTTAAGCGCCGTCTTTTCCCGCGCATCAGCCTGACCGTATTGCCGTCCACCATTATCCCGATGCCGGACGCGCCAAAAGCGCGCGATCGCCGCAAGCTGGCGGGCGAGCATCTGCATCACATCATGATGGAAGCCCGTATGGCGGTGCGTCCACGCGAAACCCTGTATCAGGCCTTTCTGTCTGCGCGTACCCGGTATGGCTACTTCAAACCGGCAATCGAAGACGTCAATTTCACGCCTGACAGCTACACCGGCCTGCTGAAAAAATCCCTCGGCGTCGGCCGTATTCTGGAGCGTTATACCGCGCCCGGTGAATATATCGGTCTGCTGTTGCCTAATGCGACGGTTACCGCGGCGGCGATCCTCGGTGCGTCGATGCGCGGACGTATCCCGGCGATGCTGAACTACACCGCTGGAGTAAAGGGCGTCAGCAGCGCGCTAAATGCTGCGGAAGTGAAAACGGTCTTCACCTCCCGCCAGTTCCTCGACAAAGGCAAGCTGTGGCATCTGCCGGAAGAGATTACCCAGGTGAAATGGATCTTCCTCGAAGATCTGAAAGACACCGTCACCACTCAGGACAAGCTTTGGATCCTGCGCCATCTGCTGATGCCGCGTCAGGCCGAAGTGAAGCAGCAGCCGGAAGATGCCGCGATGGTGCTGTTTACCTCCGGATCGGAAGGCAACCCGAAAGGCGTGGTGCACTCCCATAAAAGCCTGCTGGCCAACGTTGAGCAGATCAGAACCGTGGCGGACTTCACGCCGCGCGACCGCTTTATGTCCGCGCTGCCGCTGTTCCATGCTTTTGGCCTGACGGTGGGACTCTTTACCCCGCTGATGACCGGCGCGCAGGTGTTCCTCTATCCCAGCCCGCTGCATTATCGCATCGTGCCGGAACTGGTCTATGACCGTAACTGCACCGTGCTGTTCGGCACCTCCACCTTCCTCGGCAACTATGCGCGCTTCGCCAACCCGTACGATTTTGGCCGGCTGCGTTATGTTGTCGCGGGTGCGGAAAAATTACAGGAAGGCACGCGCCAGACCTGGATGGACAAATTTGGTATCCGTATTCTGGAAGGCTATGGCGTGACCGAGTGCGCGCCGGTCGTGGCGATTAACGTGCCGATGGCGGCGAAAAACCATACCGTTGGCCGCATTCTGCCGGGCATGGATTCACGTCTGATTTCGGTGCCGGGCATTGAGCAGGGCGGTTTGCTGCAGCTGCGCGGCCCGAACATTATGAAAGGCTATCTGCGGGTGGAAAATCCTGGCGTGCTGGAAGCCCCACAGGCCGATAACGGTGAAGGGCAGATGGAAGCCGGCTGGTACGACACCGGTGATATCGTCAGCTTTGACGATCACGGCTTCTGCCAGATCCAGGGCCGCGTGAAGCGCTTTGCCAAAATCGCCGGTGAAATGGTCTCGCTGGAAACGGTTGAGCAACTGGCGCTGAAAGCCTCGCCAGAGAAGCAGCATGCCGCCTCAATGAAGCCGGACGGCAACCGTGGCGAAGCCCTGGTGCTGTTCACCACCGACAGCGAACTGAGCCGCGATGGGCTGCAGAAAGCCGCGCGTGAGTTGGGCAGCCCGGAGCTGGCGGTGCCGCGAGACATCCGCTTCCTCAAGCAGCTGCCGTTACTGGGCAGCGGTAAACCTGATTTCGTCACCCTGCGCAGCATGGCCGAAAATCCAGAGAACGCGGAGAACGCCAATGACTAACCCCGCCAACCCTCAGGGGCTGATGTCGAAAGGGATGATGGCGGTGATTGCCGCCCAGTTCCTCTCCGCGTTTGGTGATAATGCGCTGCTGTTTGCTACCCTCGCGGTGCTGAAGCAGCAGGTCTATCCCGACTGGAGCCAGCCGGTGTTGCAGATGGTGTTTGTTGCCACCTACATCATTCTGGCGCCGTTTGTCGGCCAGATGGCGGACAGCTTCGCCAAAGGTCGGGTGATGATGTTCTCTAACGGCCTCAAGCTGCTGGGCGCGCTGACCATCTGCTTCGGTTTTAATCCGTTTCTCGGCTACAGCCTGGTCGGCGTCGGCGCGGCGGCCTATTCACCGGCCAAATACGGCATTCTCGGTGAGATCTCCGGTGGCGATACGCTGGTGAAAGCCAACGGCCTGATGGAGTCGTCGACCATTGCCGCCATTCTGCTGGGATCGATTGCCGGTGGCGTGCTGGCTGACTGGAACCTGACCGGCGCACTGGTGGCCTGCGTCGCGGCCTATGGTCTGGCGGTTGCCGCCAATACCCTGATCCCGACGCTGACGGCGGCCAGACCTGGCCAGTCGTGGCATCCGGCAAAAATGTCGGCCAGCTTCTTCAGCGCCTGCCGCATTTTGTGGCGTGATGGCGAAACCCGCTTCTCGCTGGTCGGCACCAGCCTGTTCTGGGGCGCAGGCGTCACGCTGCGCTTCCTGCTGGTGCTGTGGGTGCCGGTGGCGCTGGGGATTACCGATAACAAAACCCCGACCTTGCTGAATGCCATGGTCGCCATCGGTATCGTCTTTGGCGCGGGTGCCGCAGCGAAACTGGTGACGCTGAAAAACGTCGGCCGCTGTATGCCTGCTGGCGTGCTGATTGGTGTGGCGGTGGTCTTTTTCTCGCTGCAACACACCACCACCGGCGCTTACGGCCTGCTGATCGTGCTGGGTATGTTGGGCGGATTCTTTGTGGTGCCGCTGAACGCGCTGCTGCAAATGCGCGGTAGAGAGAGCGTTGGCGCAGGCAATGCAATCGCCGTGCAGAACCTCGGTGAGAACAGCGCAATGCTGCTGATGCTGGGGCTTTACTCGCTGGCGATCAAACTTGGCGCGCCGCCGGTGGCGACAGGGGTGGGATTTGGGGCGCTGTTTGCGCTGGCGATTGCCGTGCTGTGGGGATGGCAGCTGGCGCAGAAACGTCACAAGCGCAGCGTATAGCTAAAGGAAGGCAGTGTCGTCGCGGCTTATAAGGCGTGAATAACCGAGGCGGGAGCGATCCCGCCTCGGTTTTTTTATGGTGAAGGGAAAGTATAACGACGATGAATCGCTTCCAGTTCCTGCAACACGTCTTCGGTCAGCGTCAGATTGTAGCTGTCGATATTAATCTGCAGCTGCTCAAGCGTGGTGGCACCCAACAGGGTACTGGCAACAAACGGCTGCTGACGGACAAAGGCCAGCGCCATCTGCGACGGATCCAGACCGTGTTTTTTCGCCAGCGCCACGTACTCGGCGATAGCCAGCTGAGCCTGCTCACCGCTGTAACGGGTGAAGCGGCTGAACAGCGTATTACGCGCACCTTCCGGTTTGGCACCGTTCAGGTATTTACCACTTAAGGTCCCAAACGCCAGGCTCGAATAGGCCAGCAGCTCAACGCCTTCAAGGTGGCTGATTTCCGACAAACCGACTTCAAAGCTGCGGTTCAGCAGGCTGTACGGGTTTTGGATGCTGACAATGCGCGGCAGCTCGTGTTTTTCCGCCAGCTGCAGGTAACGCATCACGCCATAAGGGGTTTCGTTGGAGACGCCGATATAGCGGATCTTACCGGCACGCACCTGTTCGTTCAGCGCTTCCAGCGTTTCCAGCAGGGTGACGGTGGCCGTGGTGTCGTTGTATTCGTAGCTCAGCTTGCCGAAATAGTTGGTCTGACGCTGTGGCCAGTGCAGCTGATACAAATCCAGATAATCAGTCTTCAGACGCTTCAGGCTGGCATCCAGCGCTTCACGAATGTTTTTGCGATCCAGCGCCTGATTCGGGCGAATTGACGCATCGGCGCCACGCACCGGGCCGGCCACTTTGGACGCAAGGATGATTTTGTCACGATTGCCGCGGGCCTGAAGCCAGCTGCCAATGTATTTTTCGGTTAAACCCTGGGTTTCCGGACGCGGAGGCACCGGATACATTTCTGCGGTATCAATAAGGTTAATACCGGAACGGAGAGCTAAATCTAACTGCGCATGGGCGTCGGCTTCGCTGTTCTGCTCACCAAACGTCATGGTTCCCAACCCCAGGCTACTGACTTCCAGGGTGCTGTGGGGGATACGGTGATAGTGCATGTGCCGGCTTCCTTTTTACATTATTAAAAGGTTCTGGAACCTGAAGAACGGCCTGCAATGAGGTGCATAGCCCCGCGGTACGTGCTCAGGTCCGGCATTTGACTATAACCGCCGTTCGCTGCAGGGGGAAGAGGGGATTTATCGGGAAATGCGGGCAGAGCCACCAACGGATTGCCAAAGGTGGCTTAATTTGACTTAGCGCTCAACGATGGAGGAAACATCATCACCGTTGATTTGTAACTCATGGCCAGAGCGGTCGGTATATTTCACCAGGCCGGTCTCTTTATCAATCTCAGGTTTGCCCTGGGTCATGATCATGTTGCCTTCCTTAGTCGCCATCACGTAATCGCTGCTACACCCGCTGACCAGCACGGCCAACATAAGCGCTGCTGCGCCAAACATATACTTCATACTTCGCTCCCTTAAGGCCCGCTACTGAATACTGGTACGTCCATTAATAACGCATTTTGGCAACAGACGCAGTAGTAGATGTCCGAAAATGTGCTGCGAGCACGTCGGGCCATTGACATTAATCGTAAGATGATACTACAGAGCGAGGTACTGGCCGGCGTGACCGGCCAGTAAAGGATCAGGCGAGGTTCTTTTTAGAGCGCATCAGGTTCAGGCATTCCACGGCCATTGAGAAGAACATGGCGAAATAGATATAGCCTTTAGGAACATGCACATTGAAGCTTTCCAGTATCAGCGTAAAGCCGACTAAAATAAGGAAAGCCAGCGCCAACATTTTCACCGAAGGATGACGGTCAACGAAGTCGCCAATGGTTTTAGCAGCGAACATCATCACACCCACCGCAATCACCACGGCGGCCATCATAATAATCAGATGATCCGACAGGCCGACGGCGGTGATCACCGAGTCGAGGCTGAAAATAATATCCAGCAGCATAATCTGCACGATGGCACCGACAAACGAGTGCACATTGGTTTTATGCTCGGCATCGCCGCCTTCAATGGTTTCGTGGATCTCCGCGCTGGATTTCCACAGCAG
The DNA here is from genome assembly GCF_000196615.1 of Erwinia billingiae Eb661. Classification (NCBI taxonomy): domain Bacteria; kingdom Pseudomonadati; phylum Pseudomonadota; class Gammaproteobacteria; order Enterobacterales; family Erwiniaceae; genus Erwinia; species Erwinia billingiae. Next base: position 3,997,869 of record NC_014306.1, on the reverse strand, counting down.
GAACAGGCCACCGAACAGCAGGATCAAATCGCGGGCGGAGAAGCTGTGATCCATCAGGGTAAACAGCGGCGTGGTCAGGCGGATCACCCAGGCAATGGACGCTAACAGACCCAGACGCATTAACATCGCACCGGCTAAACCTACACGGCGAGCGGTATTCTGTTGATGTTTAGGGAGTTTGGCGACTACCAGGGAGAGGAAAATAATATTATCGATACCGAGGACGATCTCCAGAATCGTCAGCGTGCCCAGGGCCAGCCAGGCATTGGGATCTGCAATCCAATCAAACATGCTAACTTTGCTTCCTAAACGAAAAGTAAACGAGGAGTATACGCAACCCGTGGTCGCGCCGCTATCCTGCTTTCCTTTTATCTGGGGCGGTCAGCCCGTCGGATTACAATAAAAAATGGCGGGCCAGCAGGGGACCGGTGAAGCTTTTCTTCAGATAAAAACCGCGCGGTAAGGTCATAATCGGCTGGCCGTTAGTGCCAATCCCTTCGGTCAGCGCTTTGCTGTTGGCGGCTTTGGGGCGGATTTGCAGCACTTCACCGTGGCGGGCGGTGATCTTTTCGACCTGCCCTAACACAATCATATCCATCAGCTCTTCCCAGTCGCGCTGCAACAGCGCTTCCTCTTCCTCACTGGCACTCCACAACAGCGGCGCACCCACCCGACGCTCAGCCAGCGGGATCGCCCGGTCACCCTCAACGGGAACCCATAAAACTCTGGCCAGTTTGTGCCGCACATGGCTGGTCTGCCAGGTGACGCCGCTGTTGCCGGTCAGTGGCGCGACGCAGACGAAGGTGGTTTCCAGTGGGCGACCCAGCGCGTCTATCGGGATGGTTTTCAACTCCACACCAATCTCGGCAAAATCCTGCTCGGGCTTGCTGCCGGCACTGGCTCCCAGGTAGCGTTCCAGTAACATTCCGACCCAGCCTTTATCCCGACGCAGATCCTGCGGGATCTTCAGACCGGCTCTTGCCGCCAGTTCACCCAGCGTAAAGCCTGCCAGCTGTTGGGCACGATCCAGCAGCACGGTTTCGTTTTCTGGCGGCGTTAGCGGAATAAATTCAGAACTCATGGATAACTCTCTGTTGCCGTTCAAAAAATCACCACTCTTTTGCACAGGGAAAATTAAGGCAAAGCGGATTGTGCAAAACAGGAATAATAGCATGATAAATCATGATTTTTTACCCCGCCATCCCCGGTAAAAAAGGGAAGGGCAAAAGGTTATGCCCGACTTGTCACCGACAATGAACAGGATCACCCCCCCTGTTATCCACAGAAAAATGGGATAACTCGTCTTTTACGCGAACACTGTTTCGATTTACAGCCTTGACTGTGGCTGTTTTGCCACTTTTTGCACGATTTATGCTTAAGTGAGCGGCATATCCTGTGGATAAAAACGCGGGTGTTCGATCTTTCACCAGTCACTGAATATCCCTCTGTGACAGCAGGATGACGTGAGGCATTTTTCGGTGGAAATCAGGATAATTCCGAGGTTTTAGAATCAGTTAATCAGCCGGTAAAATCGGGAGCCGATTGGGCGTCAAAAAGTTTTCCCCAACCGTTAAGGGAGTTCTGCACAAAGCTATCCACAGAAAACGTGAATAAGATCGCGCTTTCTGGCCGGTCTCTGTTTATAACTTGGTGCAAAACTGTGAGTTATCCCGCGTCAGCCACGTGCTGAGGGCGTAAAGCAGTGGTTTACCACCTGTAAGGAGTATGAAACAATCAGAACATCCGAGTTTTAGTTTGAGGTAGTCCAGTGATCGATGATGATGGCTACCGCCCGAATGTTGGTATCGTAATTTGTAACAGGCAGGGACAAGTGTTGTGGGCCAGACGTTTTGGCCAGCACTCCTGGCAGTTTCCCCAGGGTGGGATCAATGCGGGTGAAACTGCGGAGCAGGCGATGTACCGGGAACTGTTCGAGGAAGTCGGTTTGCACCGCAAAGATGTGCGCATCCTTGCCTCTACCCGAAACTGGTTACGCTACAAGTTGCCAAAACGTTTGGTGCGTTGGGACACAAAGCCGGTTTGTATCGGCCAGAAACAAAAATGGTTTCTTTTGCAGTTAATGTGCAATGACGCAGATATCAATATGCAGACCAGCAGCACGCCGGAATTTGACGGCTGGCGTTGGGTCAGTTTCTGGTATCCGGTTCGTCAGGTGGTCTCGTTTAAACGCGACGTTTATCGCCGCGTGATGAAAGAGTTCGCCAGCGTGGTCATGCCACTGCAGGAGACGACCGTACAGCGAAATATGCCCGCTTATCGACGGAAGAGAGGTTAAGCCACGTAGATTATGCTCACACAGCTGCGCGAAATAGTTGAAAAAGTGGCAGGTGCGCCCCGGTTAACCGAGGCGCTTGATATCCTGGTCAATGAGATCTGCCTGGCAATGGATACCGAAGTCTGTTCGGTGTATCTGGCCGATCACGACCGCCGCTGCTATTACCTGATGGCGACCCGTGGCTTAAAAAAGCCGCGTGGTCGTACCGTCGCACTGGCCTTTGACGAAGGGATCGTCGGGCTGGTGGGCCGGCTGGCTGAGCCAATCAACCTGGCTGACGCGCAAAGTCATCCCAGCTTCAAATATGTTCCTTCCGTAAAAGAAGAGCGTTTCCGCTCGTTCCTCGGCGTGCCGATCATCAGCCGACGCCAGCTGTTAGGCGTTTTGGTGGTTCAGCAGCGCGAACACCGTCAGTTTGACGAGAGCGAAGAGTCTTTCCTCGTCACGCTGGCCACGCAGATGGCGACCATTCTGTCGCAGTCACAGCTCAACGCCCTGTTTGGTCAGTACCGCCAGACCCGCATTCGTGCGCTGGCCGCATCCCCAGGCGTGGCGGTGGCGGAAGGGTGGGTGGACACCACGCAGCCTTCGCTGGACCTGGTGTTTGCCGCGTCCACGCTGGATACGCACCGCGAACGTGAGCGCCTCTCTCTGGCGATGGATGAAGCCTCCAGCGAATTCCGTCGCTACAGCAAACGCTTTACCGCCAGCGTGCACAAAGAAAGCGCGGCAATCTTCGACCTCTATTCCCACTTACTCAGCGACAACCGGCTGAAGAAAGATCTCTATGCGGAGATTGACGCCGGTTCAGTGGCTGAGTGGGCCGTTAAAAAAGTCATTGAGAAGTTTGCTGCACAGTTTGCCAGCCTGCAGGACAGCTATCTGCGTGAGCGTTCGGGCGATCTGCGGGTGCTGGGACAGCGCCTACTGTTCCACCTCGATGACAGCGTGCAGAGCACCAGTACCTGGCCAGAAAAGTTTGTGCTGGTGGCCGATGAACTCACCGCCACCACGCTGGCCGAGCTGCCGCACGACCGTTTAGCGGGTGTGGTGGTCAGGGACGGTGCCGCCAACTCACACGCCGCCATTATGGTGCGCGCGATGGGCATTCCAACGGTGATGGGCGCGGATATTCAGCCCGAGTTGATGAATGGCAGGCTGCTGATCGTTGACGGCTATCGCGGTGAGCTGCTGGTGGATCCTGAACCGGTACTGGTACAGGAATACCAGAAGCTGATCAGCGAAGAAAATGAACTCAGCAAGCTGGCCGAAAATGTCGTTGAACAGCCCGCCACGCTGAAAAGCGGTCAGCCGGTGAAGGTGATGCTGAATGCCGGTCTGAGCGCTGAACATGAAAAAGCGCTGGGAAGCTGGGTGGATGGTGTCGGTCTGTACCGCACTGAAATTCCTTTTATGCTGCAAAACGGCTTCCCTTCAGAAGAGGAGCAGGTCGCGCAGTATCAGGGCATGCTGCAGCTGTTCCTCGACAAGCCGGTGACGCTGCGCACCCTGGATATCGGCGCAGATAAACAGCTGCCGTATATGCCGATCAGTGAGGAAAACCCGTGCCTCGGCTGGCGCGGCATTCGCCTGACGCTGGATCAGCCGGAAATTTTCCTCGTGCAGGTTCGCGCCATGCTGCGCGCCAACGTCGCCAGCGATAACCTCAGCATTCTGCTGCCGATGATCACCAGCATCGATGAAATTGATGAAGCCAAACGGCTGATCGATCGTGCCGGGCGCGAAGTCGAAGAGATGCTGGGTTACACCATCCCGAAACCGCGCATCGGGGTAATGATCGAAGTGCCATCGATGATCTTTATGATCGGGCATCTGACCGGCCGCGTCGATTTTGTGTCGGTCGGCACCAACGATCTTACCCAGTACTTACTGGCGGTCGACCGCAACAATACGCGGGTCGCCAATCTGTACGACAGCCTGCATCCGGCGGTGCTGCGCGGTTTGAAAACCATTGCGCTGGAAGCCGAAAAGGCGGGCGTTGAGCTCTGCCTGTGCGGCGAGATGGCGGGTGATCCGATCTGCGTGGCGGTGCTGATTGGCCTGGGTTATCACCACCTGAGCATGAACGGCCGTAACGTGGCGAGGGTAAAATACCTGCTGCAACACATTGATTACGAAGAAGCCCACGCGCTGGCCAACCGCGCGCTTGACGCGATGCTGGCCAGCGACGTCCGCCACCTGGTTGCCGCCTTTATGGAGCGACGTGGCCTTGGCGGGCTGATCCGCGGCGGGCGCTGAATCTCTTAACAAAGTTTACAGTTCCGCGAGATCGCAACAATTCGGGCTGTGCTATTATGCGCGCCTTAATGCAGCGCCCCGCGCGCACTGGTTTACTTATTCCGTCGCCTGCAGGTCAGGACAGACTTTAACAATGGTGAAAGATGAATAACGGCTATCTGGCTTTCCCTCAATTTGACCCGATAATATTCTCCATCGGGCCAATTTCCCTGCACTGGTACGGTTTGATGTACCTTGTTGGCTTTGTATTTGCCATGTGGCTGGCCGTGCGTCGCGCCAACAAGCCTGGCAGTGGCTGGAAAAAAGAAGAAGTTGAAAACCTGCTGTATGCAGGCTTCCTCGGCGTGTTCCTCGGTGGGCGTATCGGCTACGTGTTGTTCTACAACATGCCGTTGTTCCTCGACAATCCGCTGTACCTGTTCAAAGTCTGGGATGGCGGCATGTCATTCCACGGCGGCCTGATCGGCGTGATCTGCGTGATGCTGTGGTTCGCGCGTCGCACCAAACGTAACTTCTTCCAGGTGGCTGATTTTATTGCGCCTCTGATCCCGTTTGGTCTGGGTGCCGGGCGCTTAGGCAACTTTATCAACGGTGAGCTGTGGGGCCGTGTGGCACCGGACTTGCCGTGGGCAATGCTGTTCCCAGGCTCGCGCAGCGAAGACGTTGCGCTGGCAGCCACTCACCCGGAATGGCAGTCACTGCTGGCGACCTACGGCGTGCTGCCGCGTCACCCTTCGCAGGTTTACGAGCTGCTGCTGGAAGGCGTGGTGCTGTTTATCATTCTTAACGTCTTTATCCGTAAAAACCGTCCGATGGGCGCGGTCTCCGGCCTGTTCCTGATCGGTTACGGCGCGTTCCGGATCATCGTTGAGTTCTTCCGCCAGCCGGATGCGCAGCTGGGCCTGTTCGATAACGCCATCAGCATGGGGCAGATCCTGTCTATTCCGATGATTCTGGCCGGCGTGATCATGATGGTCTGGGCCTACCGCCGTCAGGGCGCGCAGCAAGTACGTGGGGCAAAATGAAACAGTATCTGGATTTAATGCGAAAAGTGCTGGAAGAGGGCACGCCGAAGGATGACCGTACCGGAACCGGCACGCTGTCGATTTTTGGCCATCAGATGCGCTTCAATCTGCAGGATGGTTTCCCGCTGGTCACCACCAAGAAATGTCATTTGCGTTCAATCGTGCATGAGCTGCTGTGGTTCCTCAATGGGGATACCAACACCGCTTATCTGCAAGAGAACAAAGTCACCATCTGGGACGAATGGGCCGATGAAAACGGCGACCTGGGCCCGGTGTATGGCAAACAGTGGCGTAGCTGGGGCGCAGCCGACGGTCGTGAGATCGATCAGCTGACCAACGTGTTGCAACAGTTAAAAAGCGACCCGGATTCCCGCCGCATCATCGTGTCAGCCTGGAACGTCGGCGAGCTGGATAAGATGGCGCTGGCACCTTGCCATGCGTTCTTCCAGTTCTATGTGGCGAATGGCAAGCTCTCCTGCCAGCTGTATCAACGCTCCTGCGATATCTTCCTTGGCCTGCCGTTCAATATCGCCAGCTATGCGTTGCTGGTGCATATGGTTGCGCAGCAGTGTGACCTGGAGGTCGGGGATTTTGTCTGGACCGGCGGCGACACGCACCTTTACAGCAACCACCTCGAGCAGACCCATCTGCAGCTGACGCGTGAACCTCGTCCGTTGCCAAAACTGGTGATTAAGCGCAAGCCTGCTTCGCTGTTTGATTACCGTTTTGAAGATTTCGAGATTGAAGGCTACGACCCGCATCCGCCTATCAAGGCGCCGGTCGCTATCTGAGTTAAGCAGGAGCGGAACCCTCCGCTCCTGTCCTTCCTTTTATTCTCTCCTCAGGTTTAAGCCACAGGAAAACAGGCAAAACGGTCTTCGAGCAGAGGATAGCCGTTGGAGCCAGGCAATCCCTGTTGTATTCGCTTCGCCGTCCAGCAAATCATTTTACGAGAGCCCCCGCAAATACTTTGTCCTTATGCTGCAACGCCAAATTCTTGTTGGAAAACGCCGCGTGCTTTGCCGGATTGCCGCTGGATTGATGTGGGGTAAAAAGCACAATACAGCGATGAAAACGATGAGCGGATTTACCTTAGCCGAGCTGTTAATCGTCATGGTGATTGCCAGTATCCTGACGCTCGGTGCCATGAGCAGCTGGCAAAGCTGGCAGCAATTGCAACGGCTGAATGACAGCGCGCGCCAGCTCCAGCATTTCCTGTTGCGGTTGCGCAGCGAGGCGAATGAGCACAACGCCGCACGGATACTTTGGCGACGCACTGGGGCAGCCTGGTGCGTGGGCAGCGGCCCGCTGCAACCCTGCGGCAAAGCCTCACGCAGCCTGTTTCCCGCACCCTGGCCGGAGGTCGGCTTGCGTTCACTGACCGAGGAAATGGGCTTTTATGGCCGCAATAATGTTGCCCGTCCCGGCCGCATTGTCCTCGCCGGGGAAGCCGGTGAACGGCATGTGGTGGTGTCGTCACGAGGACGGGTGCGGATATGTGAGGATAACTGCCTGTGAAGCAGACGGGATTCAGCCTGGCAGAAATGCTGGTTGCGCTGGCCATCAGTAGCGTGCTGTTGCTTAGCGCCGCCAGGCTGCTTCCGGTGCTGCAACGCAACAATCTGCAAACCCTGATGCGCTTTCAATTGCAGGAGGAATTGCAGTTGATGATGTTCACCCTGGAAAAATCGGTGCTCCGGGCTGGATATTGCCGGGGAGAATGTCGCGGACAGGGGCTGACTCTCGGCGCTGATGGCCACTGCCTGTTGGTGCGTTGGGATGAAAACAGTAACGGCAAATGGGAAGGCGTGGAAAGCAGCGACAGTGATTTCTATGGCTACCGTTGGCGTGACGGCAGTCTGGAAACGCAGCGGGGCGTCGATCGGTGTGACGGTGGCGGTTGGGAAAGGCTAAACGACCCCCGCACCGTGACCATCGAGTCGTTCCGGGCAACCCAGGTCGATCGCCAGATCCGTCTGGCGATCACCGCCTTCGCCAAAGCCTTTCCCTCCGTTCGGCTGACGGTGGAGCGTTGGTTGACCCCGGCCAATCTATGACTGATTTACCAAAGCAGCAGGGCGGCGGCGCGTTGATTATGGTGATTATCCTGCTGGCGTTATCGGCGGCCTTGCTCAATGCCACGCGCAAGCAGTTGGATGGCGGGCTGAGCCGGGTCAATGATGAACGGCAGTTCCTGCAACAAAGGGTGCAGGCCAGCTCGGCGTTGAGTTGGGGAGCCCGACAACGGTGGCCGGTCTCGCCGGAATGGCAATGTCAGCGGGAAAACGCCAGCGGCTGGCGAAGTTGCCTGCTGACTGTTAATGACCAGCGCGAGCTGTTAATGGGCGACAGCGGGCCAGGCACTATTGCCCAGTATCAGTGGGTAGCACGACCGGGGGCGATGAGCCTCAAACCGCTGCCCCACGGCTGGCTTGATTACTGCCCGCTGGCAGAGGAAGAAGGATGCTATCCCGATGAAAAATCAGCTGGGCTTTAGCCTGCCGGAAACCCTGGTTGCGCTGCTGCTGTTTGCCTGCAGCTTAACGGCCTTACTGCAGTATCAGCTGGCGCTGGCCAAAGGGTTCCAGCAGCAGGCACAACAACGTGAGGCCTGGCGCTATGCCTTACAGCGTTTCGAGGGCTATCAGCCACCCAACTGGCAGAGCGCCGTGGTGCAGCAGATGGGGCCAGCAAACTGTCCGCTATTAACTGCGTCGGTGGTCAGCCCGCTCGGACGTCAGGCGCAGTTAACCTTGCTGCGTTGCCCCGATATCACCGAGTGACGGGACTGGCGATTTGCAACCTGCCCCTGACAGGTTACAGTGTTGGCGCAAAGCAACATCCCGGAAAAGGAGCAGACATGTTTACCGTTTACCACTCAAATCAGCTGGACTTGCTGAAATCGCTGGCGGCTTTTCAGATTGAAAACCAGCCCCTGCGCGATCCCTTTCAGTCTGAAGTGGTGCTGGTACAAAGCCCTGGCATGGCGCAGTGGCTACAAATGTCGCTGGCTGAGCAGTTTGGTATTGCGGCCAACATCGCCTTCCCGTTACCGGCGACCTTTATCTGGGACATGTTTGTTCGCGTTTTACCGGGCATTCCTAAAGAGAGTGCCTTTAATAAAGCCAGCATGAGTTGGAAGCTGATGGCTATTCTGCCAGCGATGCTGACACGCCCCGAATTCACGCTGTTAGAGCACTATCTGACCGAAGACCAGGACAAGCGCAAACTCTTCCAGCTGGCTTCCCGCGTGGCGGATTTATTTGACCAGTATCTGGTCTATCGCCCGGAATGGCTCAACAGCTGGGAGAAAGGCCAGATCATTGACGGGCTGGGCGAGGCGCAGCAGTGGCAGGCACCGTTATGGGCCGCGCTGGTGGAATACACCGCCGAACTGGGCCAACCCGAATGGCACCGCGCCAATCTCTATGCACGCTTTATCCGTAAGCTTGAGAGCAGCAATGAGCGGCCGCCCAATCTGCCTGACAGGGTGTTTATCTGCGGTATTTCTGCCCTGCCACCGGTCTATCTGCAGGCGCTGCAAGCGCTGGGCAGGCACATTGATATCCATCTGCTGTTTACCAATCCCTGCCGCCATTATTGGGGCGACATTCAGGATTATGCTTTCCTCGCCAAACTACAGAGCCGCCACCGTCAGCATTTTCAGCGGCAGAGTGAAAGCCCGCTGTTCCGCCAGGCCGATGCCTCCGCGCTGTTTAATGACGCGGGAGAACAGCAGCTCAGCAATCCATTGCTGGCCTCCTGGGGCAAGTTGGGCAGGGATAACCTCTTTCTGCTGGCCCAGATGGAGTGCCAGGAAATAGACGCCTTTGTCGATATTGAGCCCACTACCTTGCTGCAAACGGTACAGCGCGACCTGTTAGAGCTGGAAGACAACGCGGTGATTGGCCTGCAACAAAATGAGTGGGAAACCAGCACGGCGAAACGGCGGCTGGATCCTGCTGATCGATCGATCAGCCTTCACCTTTGCCATAGCCCGCAGCGGGAAGTGGAGGTGCTGCAGGATCGCCTGTTGCAAATGATGGCTGACGATCCTTCGCTGTCTCCGCGTGAAGTGATTGTGATGGTGGCCGACATTGATGCTTATACCCCGTTTATTCAGGCGGTATTTGGTAATGCGCCCGCCGGGCGTTATCTGCCGTTTGCCATTTCTGACCGCCGCGCCAGTCAGGCTCATCCCGCCTTGCAGGCCTTTATCTCGCTGTTGAGTTTGCCCGACAGCCGTTTCACCTCAGAAGAGGTGCTGGCGCTGCTGGACGTTCCGGCACTGGCAAACCGCTTTGCCATTGATGAAGAAGGACTGAAGCGCCTGCGCCGCTGGGTGGAAGAGTCCGGGATCCGCTGGGGGCTGGATGACGATACCGTCCGCGATCTGGAACTGCCGCCGACCGGGCAGCATACCTGGCAATTTGGCCTGACCAGAATGTTGCTGGGCTATGCGATGAACAGCGAAAGCGGTCACTGGCAGGGCGTGCTGCCTTATGATGAGTCCAGCGGCTTGATTGCAGAACTGGCCGGCAACCTGGCCGAGCTGCTAACGCGTTTGCGCCACTGGCGAACCCTGCTGAATACCACGCAACCACTGGAAGAGTGGCTGCCGCTGTGCCGGACGCTGCTGCAGGATTTCTTTGCCGGCGATGCCGATACCGAAGCGGCGCTGGCGCTGATTGAAGAGCAGTGGCAGCAGGCGATTAATTACGGCATCCAGGCACAGTATCAACAGGCTGTTCCGCTCTCCCTGCTGCGGGATGAACTGGCTTCCCGCCTCGATCAGGAAAGGATCAGCCAGCGCTTCCTCGCCGGTCCCATCAACTTCTGTACGCTGATGCCAATGCGCTCCATCCCGTTTAAGGTGGTTTGCCTGCTGGGAATGAACGACGGGGTTTATCCGCGCACGCTGCCGCCATTGGGCTTTGACCTGATGAGCCAGCAGCCGAAAAAGGGCGACCGTAGCCGTCGCGATGACGACCGTTATCTGTTCCTGGAAGCGATTAACTCGGCGCAGCAGCAGCTGTATATCAGCTATATCGGGCGCACCATTCAGGACAACTCAGAGCGCTTCCCGTCGGTGTTGGTTAGCGAACTGGTCGAGTACATCAGCCAGAGCTTCTGCCTGCCGGAGGACCAGTCGCTCGACGTCGACAAAAGCGCCGAGGCGGTGATACGACATCTGCACCATCTGCACAGCCGGATGCCTTTTGCCGCGGAAAATTTCTCGCCGCAGGCCGAATTCAAAAGCTTTGCCGCCGAATGGTTGCCTGCCGCCAATGCCAGCGGCGTGCCGCATCCCGCCTTTATGCAGCCGCTGCCAGTGCTGGAGATCGCGGAACTTAATTTCGAGCAGCTGGTGCGTTTCTGGCGGCATCCGGTGCGGGCCTTTTTCAGCCAGCGGCTGGGGGTAAGTTTTATCGCCGAAGAGGCCGGTTTACCCGATGCGGAGCCGTTCACCCTCGATAATCTCAGTCGTTATCAGGTTAACACCCAACTGCTTAATACCCTGATTGATGAACAGCCGAGCGAGCCGCTTTACGCCCGGCAGCGTGCCTCAGGGAATCTCCCTTACGGCGCCTATGGTGAGCTGTTCTGGCTGGAGCAACAGGAAGAGATGGCCGAGCTGGCAAATCGCGTGCGCGAACAGCGCGCCGGGGCGGTCAGTTGGGAAATAGCCTTGCCGATCGGCGGGATACAGCTGAACGGCTGGCTGCCTCAGGTTCAGGATGATGGCTTACTGCGCTGGCGGCCGGGCCACCTTAACTTTACCGACGGGCTATCGCTGTGGCTGGAACACCTGGTTTACTGCACGCTTGGCGGCCAGGGCGAAAGCCGGATGGTTGGCCGTAAAGAGAGTCAGTGGCGCTTTCCCGCACTGCCTGCTGAACAGGCCAGAGAATGGCTGGGTCGTTATGTCGAAGGCTACCAGCAGGGGATGTGCTCACCGCTACTGTTATTACCGCGAACCGGCGGTGCCTGGCTGGAAGCCTGTTATGACGAAAAGGCCGGACAGCTGCTGACGGATGATGGCACGCAGGCCAAAGCCCGTATCAAGCTGTTGCAGGCCTGGCAGGGGAATATGCAGATTGAAGGTGAGGGCAGCGATCGCTATCTGGCCCGTCTGTTCCGTACGCTGGATGATGAAATAGTGCAGCAGATCTCGCACAACGCGGAAATTTGGCTGCTGCCGCTGCTGCAGATGAATGACATGCAGTAAGACATCCTGTAGTGTTACTTTATAACCATTTGTCGTTTTTTACTTTCTTGTTTCTTTTTCGTCCACAGCCGTCAAAGAAAATATCCAGGTTAAATGTCTGCTACCGCTCTGCCCGCACCGGAGCGGTAAGCCAGAAGATTAGATCGTCGAGGAGTTTGAATGCGTCGTTATGCAGTCTGGTTTTCCACGCTTTTCCTGCTGTTTACGTTGAGCCCTTTGGTACAGGCACAACCTGGTTGGCAGCCGATCCCTGAAACGATCCGCAAGAGTGAAAAAGACCCTCGTCAGTATCAGGCCATCAAGCTGGATAATGGCATGACGGTGCTGCTGGTTTCCGACCCGCAGGCGACAAAATCGCTTTCCGCGCTGACCATCCCCGTAGGCTCCTTAGAAAACCCGCGCAATCAACAAGGGCTGGCTCATTACCTTGAGCATATGCTGTTGATGGGCTCAAAACGCTATCCTCAACCTGACAACCTGGCCGAATTCCTTAAAAAGCATGGCGGCAGCCACAATGCCAGCACCGCGTCTTATCGCACCGCGTTCTATCTTGAAGTGGAAAACGACGCGCTGGAACCGGCGGTCGATCGCCTGGCGGATGCCATTGCCGAACCGCTGTTGGATCCGGTCAATGCCGATCGTGAGCGTCATGCGGTCAATGCGGAACTGACCATGGCTCGCTCACGCGACGGCCTGCGTATGGCGCAAGTGGGTGCCGAAACGCTGAATCCCGATCACCCAAGCTCGCTGTTCTCCGGCGGAAATCTGGACACGTTGAAGGACAAGCCGGACAGCAAATTGCACGATGCGTTAACCGCCTTCTATCAGCGTTATTACTCTGCCAATTTGATGAAGGCGGTGATTTACAGTAATAAGCCGATGGATGAGCTGCAGACCATTGCGGCCAAAACCTTTGGCCGGGTGGCAAACCGTAATGCGACGGTGCCGGCTATCACCGTGCCGGTGGTCACCGACAAGCAGAAAGGCATCATCATTCATTACGTTCCTGCTCAACCGCGCAAGCAGCTGAAAATTGAATTCCGTATTGAAAATAACAGCGACAAATTCCGCAGTAAGACCGACACGCTGATTGCCTATCTGATTGGCAACCGCAGTAAGAACACCCTTTCTGACTGGCTGCAAAATCAGGGGCTGGCGGATTCCATTGATGCCGGCGCCGACCCGGTGGTTGACCGCAACGGCGGCGTGTTCTCTATTTCCGTTTCGCTGACCGATAAGGGCCAGGCTGACCGCGATCGGGTGGTTGCGGCGGTGTTCAGCTATCTGAATACGCTGCGCACTGGCGGCATCGATAAGCGCTATTTCGATGAAGTCGCCAACGTATTGAATCTCGATTTCCGTTACCCATCCATTACCCGTGATATGGATTATATCGAATGGCTGGCTGACACCATGCTGCGGGTTCCGGTTGCCGATACCCTGGACGCCCCCTATATCGCCGACCAGTACGATCCGCAGGCGATCAAGGCCCGTCTTGACGGCATGACGCCACAGAATGCCCGCATCTGGTACATCAGCCCGGACGAACCTCACAACAAAGTGGCGTATTTCGTTAACGCGCCTTATCAGGTCGATACCATCACCCCTGAGCATTTCGCGCAGTGGCAGGCGGCCAGTGAAAAAATCGACCTGTCGTTGCCGGTGCTTAACCCGTATATCCCCAACGATTTCAGCCTGATTAAGCCGGATCATAAATACGATCATCCGGCCGAAGTGGTGAATCAGCCAGGTCTGCGGGTGTTTTATATGCCTAGCCAGTATTACGCCGATGACCCCAAGGCCAGTATTACCCTTTCGCTGCGTAATAAAGAGGCGATGAGCACGGCTAAAAATCAGGTGATGTATGGGCTGAATGATTATATGGCCGGGCTGGCGCTGGACGAGCTGAATTCTCAGGCCTCGGTGGCGGGGATCAGTTTCTCCACCGGTGAAGACGATGGTGTGACCTTTAGCGCCAGCGGTTTTACCCAGCATCTGCCAGAACTGATGAAAGAGCTGCTGAAAAGCTACGCCACCTACCAGCCCGATCAGCAGATGTTGGATCAGGCTAAGTCCTGGTATCTGGAACGGCTGGCCTCCGCAGCGAAGGGCAAAGCCTTTGAGCTGGCCATTCAGCCTGCCCAGATGGTTTCGCAACTGCCTTACACCCAACGCAGCGAACGCCGTGCGCTGGTGGCGGGCATCACGCTGGATGAGGTAAAAGCCTATCGCAATATGCTGCTGGAGAAGGCGACGCCGGAGCTGATGGTAGTGGGTAACATGACCGAAGACGCCACTAAGACCCTGGCCACGGACGTGAAGAGCCAGCTGAACTGCTCAGGAGAAAGTTGGTGGCACAGTCAGTATCTGTACATCGACAAGAAAACCTCCGCCAACTTGCAGGATGAAGGCAGCAGTACGGATTCTGCGCTGGCCGCGCTGTATGTCCCGCTGGGCTATCCGGAATATGAGAGCGTTGCCAGTAGCGCGCTGTTAAGCCAGATCATCCAGCCGTGGTTCTACAACCAGCTGCGTACCGAAGAACAGCTGGGCTATGCGGTATTCTCCTTCCAGATGCCGGTTGGCCGTCAGTGGGGCATTGGCTTCCTGCTGCAGAGTAACGTGAAGCAGCCAGCCTACCTGCTGACCCGTTTCCAGGCGTTCTATCCAACCGCGGAGAAACGCCTGCGTGAGATGAGCAAAGACGATTTTGCGCAGTATCAGGCGTCGATGATTAACGAGTTGAAGCAACGACCGCAAACCCTGGATGAAGAAGCCGGACGCTTCAGCAAAGACTTCAACCGTGAAAACTACCAGTTTGATACGCGCGAGAAGGTGATTGCGCAGATCCAGGCGCTGACGCCGGAAAAAATGGCCACCTTCTTCCACAAGGCGGTGATTGAACCGCAGGGCCTGACGCTGTTATCACAAATTTCAGGCAGTCAGCACGATAAGGCGGATTATGCCAAACCAGAAGGCTTTACCAACTGGAAAGAAGTGTCCAAACTGCAGCAATCTTTCCCGGTGAAAAGCGATAAACCATGACTCAACTTGCCCAGCGCCTTGATCCCTTAACGCTGCCATTGCAGGGAGAAAGGCTTATCGAGGCCTCGGCAGGCACCGGCAAGACCTTTACTATCGGATTGCTCTACCTCCGTTTACTGTTAGGGCTGGGCGGCGAAGCGGCTTACAGCCGCCCTCTGCCGGTAGAGGAAATTCTGGTGGTGACCTTCACCGAGGCGGCCACCGCTGAACTGCGTGGCCGCATCCGGGAAAACATCCATAAGCTGCGCATCGCCTGCGTGCGGGGGCAGTCTTCAGATGTGATGTTGGCCCACCTCCTTGAGCAAATTCCCGATTTACAGCAGGCCGCTGCCCAGTTACTGGCCGCCGAGCGTCAGATGGATGACGCCGGGATCTTCACCATTCACGGCTTTTGTCAGCGCATGCTCAACCTCAACGCCTTTGAATCCGGCATGCTGTTTGAACAACAGCTGATTGAAGATGAGTATCCGTTACGCCGACAGGCCACGGCTGATTTCTGGCGTCGCTACTGTTATCCGTTGCCATTGCCGATTGCCCGGGTGATGACCCAGATGTGGCAGGGGCCGGAGCAGTTGCTCAGCACGCTATCGCCCTGGTTGAACGGTGAAGCACCGTCACTCAAACACCCGCCCAATCTGCAGGAAACCTTTACCGAGCGGCATGAAAAAATCATTGCCGAGATTGACCGGCTGAAGGCCGCCTGGCTGGCCGCGGGAAACCTGCATGATGTGATTGCTAACTCTGGCGTGGATAAGCGCAGTTACAGTAGTAAGCACTTACCTAATTGGCTGGAGAAGCTTAATCAGTGGGCGACGGAAGAGACGCAGGATTACAGCTTCCCCAAAGATCTCGAGCGTTTTAGTCAGCGGGTTTTGCTGGAGAAAACCAAAAAGGGTGAAGCACCTCAGCATCCGCTGTTTGACGAGATAGACCGCTTCCTGGCGGAGCCTCTCTCTCTGCGCGAGCTGGTGATCGCACGCGCCTTAAGTGAAATCCGTTTTGCCACGCAAAAAGAGAAGCAGCTCAACGCGTTACTGGGCTTTGACGATCTGCTGGGCAGGCTGGACAGTGCGCTTCAGCAACCGGCCGGAGGCGCATTAGCTGAGGCTATCCGTGGACGCTATCCGGTGGCGCTGATAGATGAATTCCAGGATACCGATCCGCAGCAGTACCGCATCTTCCGTACCCTGTATGGCAAGCAGCCCGAGAATGCGCTGTTGCTGATAGGTGACCCGAAGCAGGCGATCTACGCTTTCCGGGGTGCAGACATCTTCACCTATATGAAAGCGCGTAATGAAGTTAGTGCCCACTATACGCTGGAGACCAACTGGCGCTCTTCTCCGGGCATGGTTAACAGCGTTAACCGTCTGTTTTCTCAGCAACAACATCCATTTTTATTCAGCGATATCCCGTTTATTGCGGTGCAACCTGCCGGACCGAATGCCGCCCTGAGTTTTACTCTTGATGGCACTGAGCAACCGGCATTGCGCTTCTGGCTGCAGCCTGGCGACGGCGTCGGAGTAAGTGATTACCAACAGTTTATGGCTCGTCAGTGCGCGGCGGAAATTTGCCACTGGCTGACCGCGGGTCAGCAAGGTACTGCGCTGATTGGCAAAGGCGAAAAACATCGCCCGGTTCAGGCCTCTGATATCACCATTCTGGTTCGCAGCCGCGGTGAAGCCTCGGTGATGCGTGAAGCCCTGAATGGCCTGAATATTCCCTCAGTGTATCTTTCAAACCGCGACAGCGTTTTCACCACACCGGAAGCGCGTGAAATGCTCTGGCTGCTGCAGGCGGTTCTGGCCCCGGAGCAGGAACGCGTGCTGCGCAGCGCGCTGGCCACCAGCATTTTTGGTCTGGATGCGGTCACGCTGGATGCGCTAAACCAGAATGAGCGTGCCTGGGATGCGCTGGTGGATGAGTTCGACGGCTACCGTCAACGCTGGCTAAAACGCGGCGTGCTGCCGATGCTGCGTGAGCTGATGATTAACCGCAATATTGCCGAAGATTTACTGGCTTCAGAGAGCGGGGAACGGCGGCTGACCGACCTGCTGCATCTCGGTGAACTGCTGCAGGAAGCTTCGGCCCAGCTGGACAGTGAACATGCGCTGGTTCGCTGGCTGGCGCAGGAAGTGGCTCAGCCCAACGGGCAGTCATCCAGCCAGCAGCTGCGGCTGGAGAGCGATCGTCATCTGGTGCAGATCGTCACCATCCATAAATCCAAAGGATTGCAGTATCCGCTGGTCTGGCTGCCATTTGTCGCCAACTATCGCGAAGCGGGACAGGGCATTTATCACGACCGTGAGAGCTATCAGGCCTTGCTGGATTTGCGTGACGATGAAGAGAGTGTTGAGCTGGCCGAGCAGGAACGGCTGGCCGAAGATCTGCGGCTGCTGTATGTGGCGCTGACCCGTTCGGTCTGGCATTGCAGCGTAGGCATTGCGCCTCTGGTTAAAGGCAACCGCAAGAAAGAGGGCAACAGTGACCTGCATCGCAGCGCGTTGGGCTATCTGGTTCAGCATGGCGAAGCTGCCGATGCCAGCCAGCTGCTCAGCCATCTCCAGTCACTGGAAAATGATTCTATTGAGGTGATTGCCGCCGCAGCGCCAGATGCCACGCCGTGGCAGCCGGTGCAGGATGAAGAGCAGGTATTAAGCAGCCAGCAGATCGGCCGAACGCTGCGCGATGAGTGGCGAGTTACCAGCTACTCCGGCCTTCAGCAACACGGACAGTCGGTCACCTTCGACCTGCTACCTAAACTGGACGTCGATGCCGCAGGCGAAGGTCAGAACCCGCTGATGAGCCAGCTGACGCCGCACAGTTTTCCGCGTGGCGCCGCGCCGGGGACCTTCCTGCACGGGCTTTTTGAAAACCTGGACTTCACGCAACCCGTTGAGGATGAGTGGCTCAGCGAGCAGCTGCTGGCACAAGGACATGACCTTGCCTGGCTGCCGGTGATGAAGGCCTGGCTGGAGCGGATTCTCCAAACGCCGCTGGATGATTCCGGCGTCAGCCTCAGCCAGCTTCCTGCCGATAAGCGCCAGGTCGAGCTGCAGTTCTATCTGCCGATTCAGCAAATGCTGACCGCTTCCGGACTGGATAAGCTTATTCGCCACCACGATCCGCTTTCTGCCGAATGTCCTCCACTAAACTTCCAGCAGGTTCAGGGGATGCTGAAAGGCTTTATCGACCTGGTCTTTTGCTGGCAGGGGAAATATTACCTGCTCGATTACAAATCCAACTGGCTCGGGGCTTCAGCAGAAGACTACACGCCAGAGGCGATGGCGCTGGCAATGCAATCGCACCGCTATGATTTGCAGTATCAACTTTACAGCCTGGCGCTGCACCGCTATCTGCGCCATCGTCTGGCGGATTATGACTATCAGCAGCATTTTGGTGGCGTGTTCTATTTGTTTTTACGCGGCGTGGACGGCACCGCCAGCGAGAACGGTATTTACCGAACGCGGCCGGATGTTGGGTTTATCACCGCGCTGGACGCGCTGTTTGCCGGTACCGCGCAGGAGGACGTATGTCAGGGATAGCCGCGCTGTTGCAACAGGCCGGTGAACTGCGGCTGTTCCGCTCGCTGGATATACAGTTTGCCCGCATGATTGCGTCTGAAGATCATCCTGCTTTAATGCTGGCCGCGGCCTGCGTCAGCGCGGAAGCCGGAGAAGGGCATGTTTGCCTGCCTTTGGCCCAGTTTACCGAACAGGCGTTGTTTGACGGGCGACAGCCTGAACTTGCCCGTCAGCTGTGGCGGGCAGCGGGTGAACCAGCGTGGCTGGACCTGTTGCAAAACGCTGAGGCCGTCGGTGACGGTTCCACGGCCACACCGCTGGTTTTGCATCAGCAGCGTCTTTACCTGCACCGCATGTGGCAGTCTGAAGGAGAGGTGGCGCGATTTATTGGGCGGGAAGCCGCTGCAACCGCATTCGACCCGCAGCAGCTGCGCGCAGCACTGGATCGGCAGTTTGGTCAGCAGCCGGATGACTGGCAAAAGATTGCGGCTGCGGTCGCGATCACCCGTCAGATCTCGGTGATTTCCGGCGGACCAGGCACCGGTAAAACCACCACCGTGGCCAAACTGCTGGCCACCTTGCTCTCGCTGTCGCAAGAGACGGTACGTATCCGTCTGGCCGCGCCAACCGGTAAAGCCGCGGCCCGATTGACCGAATCGCTGGGCAAAGCTCTGCAGCGGCTGGAGGTCAGTAACGAGGAGAAACAGCGGTTCCCGGCTGAGGCGACCACGCTGCACCGCCTGCTCGGTGCGGTGCCCGGCAGTCAGAGAATGCGTTATCACGCCGGTAACCCATTGCACCTCGATCTGCTGGTGGTGGATGAAGCGTCGATGGTCGATCTGCCGATGATGGCTAACCTGATTGCCGCGTTACCTTCGCAGGCGCGGGTGATCTTCCTCGGTGACCGCGATCAGCTGGCCTCGGTTGAAGCGGGCGCGGTATTGGGCGATATCTGCCGCTGCGCTGAAACGGGATACAGTCTTGCACGTGCAGAAGAGCTGAGTGCCTTAACGGGCTGCCTTATCGAAGGCCGGGAAGACCCGCAGGCGCCGCCGGTGCGTGACAGTATTTGCCTGCTGCGCAAGAGCTACCGCTTCGATGCCTCTTCAGGAATTGGTCAGCTGGCGCTGGCCGTCAATGCGGGCGATACGCGCCAGGTCGATGCAGTCTTTGCCGCTGATTACGCCGATATTGAGCGCTTCACGTTGGGGAGTAGCGAAGCGTATCAGCATCTGCTTACTGCCTGTGTTGCCGGATACCGCGACTATCTGAGCCGCCTTGCAGCCGGTGCACAGCCTGCCGATGTGCTGGATGCGTTTAGCCGTTTCCAGCTGCTTTGCGCGCTGCGCGAAGGGCCGTTTGGGGTGATGGGGCTGAATGAACGCATTGAGGTCTCGCTGCAAAAAGCGGGCTTGATCCGTCGTTCACCGGGCGCGGCGAATAAATGGTATCCCGGCCGGCCGGTGATGATTGCCCGCAACGACAGTGCGTTGGGGCTGTTTAACGGCGACATTGGTATTGCGATGCTGGATGAGGAACAGGCGCTGAAGGTGTTCTTCCCACTGCCTGACGGCAGCATCAAAGCCGTACAGCCCAGCCGACTGCCGCCGCACGATACTGCCTATGCGATGACGGTGCATAAATCGCAGGGATCCGAATTCGATCACACCGTGCTGGTGCTGCCTAATCAGTTCACGCCGGTGCTGACCCGCGAGCTGGTTTACACCGCCATCACCCGCGCGAAATTACGATTAACGCTGTATGCGGAGCAAAACGTGTTAAACAGCGCGGTGAAAATGCGCACCTTGAGGCGCAGCGGGCTGGTCGAACGGCTTACCGAATAATCGGGCTGAGATGAGACGTTAAAAAGGGGCGATAAATCGCCCCTTTTTGGTCTTCAGGAGAAGAGACGCGCGTGGCGCAGATCGGCCATCAGCACTTTTGAGCGGCGCTGATAGTTGTACATCAGCTTTTTGCTTTCCGGCAGCAGTTCGATATCGACCGGCGTAAAGCCGCGTTCCTGGAACCAGTGAATGCTGCGGGTGGTCAGCACGAAGAGTTTCTTCAGCCCCATCTGACGCGCCTGCAGTGCCACGCGTTCCAGCAAGGCTTCACCGCGCGAGGAACTGCGGTAATCAGGATGCACCGCCACACAGGCCATCTCGCCAATCGCTTCTTCCGGGAACGGATAGAGCGCGGCGCAGCCAATCGTCAGGTTATCGCGCTCAATGATGGTGAACTTATCAATTTCCATCTCTAGCTGCTCGCGTGAGCGACGAACCAGAATTCCCTGCTGCTCCAGCGGACGGATCAACTCCAGAATGCCGCCGATATCATTAATGGTGGCACGGCGGATCTGCTCGGCACTTTCCATCACGATCTGCGTACCGATGCCATCGCGCGAGAACAGTTCCTGTAACAGCGCGCCGTCTTCCTGGTAGCTGATCAAATGGCTACGACGCACGCCGCTGCGGCAGGCTTTAACCGCACCACGCAGAAAACGCACGGTGCCGGACAGGTAGTCATCGCGCGTTTCCAGCTCTTCAATACGCTGCTGGGCATCATTCGGGAACAGCTCGGAGATGATATTGCCTTCATCATTGGTCACGCCCTGTTCGGAGCAGAAACCAATCATCTTCTCGGCTTTCAGCTTGATGGCCAACTGCGTCGCCACTTCTTCAGAGGTCAGGTTGAAGCTCTCACCGGTGACGGAAACCGCAACCGGCCCCATCAGCACAATTGCGCCGCTATCCAGCTGACGGTGAATCGCTTCTTCATCGATACGACGAATACGGCCGCTGTGGCAGTAATCCACGCCATCATCCACGCCTAACGGTTGGGCAATAATAAAGTTGCCGCTGACCACATTAATATGCGCACCCTGCAACGGGGTATTGTTCAGGCTCATCGACAGGCGGGCGGTAATATCCAGCTGTAAACGGCCTGCGGCCTGCTTAACCAACTCAAGGGATTGCGCATCGGTGACACGGGTATGCTTGTGATAAATCGGCTCCAGCTGGTGTTCAGCCAGGTTGGCGTCTATCTGCGGCCGGGCGCCATACACCACCACCAGGCGAATGCCCAGGCTGTGCAGCAGGCCAATATCATTGACGATGCTTGAGAAGTTCTCATGCTCGATGGCTTCACCACCCAACATAATGACAAACGTCTTACCACGGTGGGCATTGATATAGGGCACGGTATGACGAAAACCCTGAACCAGCTCGGTACTCCGTTCCTTCACGGCAAACCCTCTATGAATTATTATTCGCTAAAAGTGTATTTTTATTCTTTTATTGGCCGGGCGCAAGGGGCAATTTCTCAGTATTTTCTGGTTTCTTTCCCTGGCGGCCACGCTAATACGCTGCATTTTATCGCTTTTTCTGGGTGACACCGCCGGAGGGATTCGCTAAAGTTTTTGCACTTGGTAGTCATTTGGCTTTTTTTTAGACACAGTTCAGCAAACACCTCTGGAGTAGCATGTCCGATTTACCCTCACCAGGCCGCCGCCGGTGGTTAAAAAACGCCGGCGCCGTCGTGCTGCTGAGCGTCAGCAAAGTAGGGCTGGCCGCCAGCAGCCATGTGGTGGCCATCCGCATCTGGCCGTCTTCAACCTATTCCCGGCTGACGCTGGAATCCAACCGCCCGCTGAAATATAAGCAGTTTGCGCTCAGTCATCCCGAACGTGTGGTGATTGATATTGCCAATATCCAGCTTAACCATGCGCTGAAAGGCGTCGGGAACCTGGTGCGCAGCAACGATCCCTACATTAAAAATGCGCGAGTGGGGCAGTTCGATGCCAATACCGTCCGACTGGTGCTTGAGCTAAAGCAAAATGTGTCGCCAAAGATTTTCACCCTCGCGCCCGTCGCCGGGATCCGCGATCGCCTGGTGCTGGATCTCTATCCGGCAAAAGGCAGCAGTTACGATCATGCTGACGATCCGCTTCTGTCGTTACTGGAAGATTACAACAAAGGCGATCTGGAAAAGAGCCAGCCTGCAGCGGCGGCTTTGCCGGGCAAGGCGGGACGGGATCGGCCGATTGTGATCATGCTCGATCCGGGGCACGGCGGCGAAGACTCGGGGGCCATCGGCAAACATAAAACCCGCGAAAAGGACATCGTGCTGAAGATCGCCAGACGACTGAAGGTGTTGATCGACAAGCAGCCCAATATGCGGGCCTATATGACGCGCAACGAAGATGTCTTTATTCCGTTAAAAGTCAGGGTGGCCAAAGCGCGCAAACAGCGTGCCGATCTGTTTATCTCCATCCATGCCGATGCCTTCACCAGCCGTGCGGCACGCGGCTCGTCGGTATTTGCGCTCTCGACCAAAGGCGCGACCAGCACTGCGGCACGTTTTCTGGCGCAGACGCAGAATGAATCAGACCTGATTGGCGGCGTCAGCATGAGCGGCGATCGCTATCTTGATCACACCATGTTCGATATGGTGCAGAGCCTGACCATCAACGACAGCCTGAAATTTGGTAAAGAGGTGCTGTCCCGCCTCGGCAAGGTCAACCATTTACATAAACGAACCGTCGACCAGGCGGGCTTTGCCGTGCTGAAAGCGCCCGACATCCCGTCGATTCTGGTGGAAACAGCGTTTATCAGTAATTTAGAAGAAGAACGAAAGCTGCGGACGACGCGTTATCAGCATCAGGTGGCGGAATCTATTCTGGCGGGGATCAAAGCTTACTTCGCCAGTGGCGCAAGCCTGGCACCCAGAAAATAATCGGGATTGTGGGGCGGGGTGCTGCTCGCCCGGCATTAAGCGCACAGGCAAATCCATTGCGGGGAATTTGGCGGAGGCCAGAAACAAAAAAACACCCGTTAAGGTGTTAAGTTGGTTGCGGGAGCCGGATTTGAACCGACGACCTTCGGGTTATGAGCCCGACGAGCTACCAGGCTGCTCCATCCCGCGTCCGTAGTGTACTACTGTTGCTTCCGTCACAACAGGTCTTTCTTTTACTGCTTTCTCCGAAGAGAAATGGTTGCGGGAGCCAGATTTGAACTGACGACCTTCGGGTTATGAGCCCGACGAGCTACCAGGCTGCTCCATCCCGCGTCCGATATACTGTTGCTTCCATCACAACAGGTCTTGCTGTTCACAGAACATTCTCCGAAGAGAAATGGTTGCGGGAGCCAGATTTGAACTGACGACCTTCGGGTTATGAGCCCGACGAGCTACCAGGCTGCTCCATCCCGCGTCTGTGGAAGCGCACTATACGCTGTAGGAGTTTTGATGCAACCCCTTTCTGCAATAAAGTCATCAAAATAGCGCTTACTGCTCACTTCTTCTGCATTTGCCTTATTCTCGTACAGCAACCGATGAACTTTACCGTTGAGCCGTTTAATTCTCCCGGTGCCTTTGCTATCTTCGGCGAGGAATTCCGCATAGAGGGCAGTGAAATAATGAAAGGATGTTGGGCGAAGTTTGCAGTAACAGGGGCGTTGCTTGCCCTGCTGGCGGGATGTTCCTCAAAACCGACCGATCGTGGCCAGCAGTATAAAGACGGAAAGCTGGACGAGCCGCTCGGACTGGTCAATCAGCCGAATGCGAAAGGGCGTCCGGTGAATGGCAAAGACTTCAGCGATCAGGTCAGCGAAATTCAGTACGCGTCGCCGGCGATGTATTCCCGCCAGACCGGCACCTACGGTTCGATTAAAGCCTGGCTGATGGCGGGCGGCGACACGCGCCAGCTGCGCCAGTTTGGTCTGGATGCCTATCAGATGGAAGGCACCGATAACTATGGCAACGTGCAGTTCACCGGTTACTACACGCCGGTGCTGCAGGCCCGTTACACGCGCCAGGGCGAGTTCCAGTATCCTTTATACAGAATGCCTGCGCGTGCTAAAGGCGGACGCCTGCCAAGCCGTGCTGACATTTACAGCGGCGCGCTGGGCGATCGCTACATCGTTGGCTACAGCAACTCGCTGATGGATAACTTCATTATGGATGTGCAGGGCAGCGGCTACGTGGATTATGGCGACGGTCGTCCGCTGACCTTCTTCGGTTACGGCGGCAAGAATGGCCACGCGTATCGCAGTATCGGCAAGGTGTTAATCGATCGCGGTGAAGTGAAGCGTGAAGATATGTCGATGCAGGCGATCCGCAAATGGGGCGAAGAGCACAGCCCGGAACAGGTGCGCGAACTGCTGGAGCAGAACCCCTCCTTTGTGTTCTTCAAGCCAGAAAACTTTGCGCCGGTGCGCGGAGCCAGCGCCGTTCCGCTGGTGGCGAAAGCCTCCGTGGCGTCTGACCGTTCGCTGATCCCGCCGGGTACCGCGCTGCTGGCCGAAGTGCCAATACTGGACAACAACGGTAAATTTACCGGAAAATATGAGATGCGAATGATGGTGTCGCTGGATGTTGGCGGTGCGATCAAAGGCCAACACTTTGATATCTATCAGGGCATTGGTGAGCAGGCGGGGCATATGGCCGGCTGGTTCAACCATTATGGCCGCGTCTGGGTGCTGAAATCAGCCCCTGGTGCTGGTGTGCCGGTATTCTCTTCTGCATCAAATAGCACTAACGGTTCCGCTCTGCTGACCCAGTAATCGTTGCTGTTAGCGGGCTGGTTCGCCAGCCCTTCACTGAATTCTGAGGTAAAGCATGACTTCTCTTTCTGACGCCTGGCTGCAACGCTTTGGCGGCACGGCGCGTTTGTATGGGCAACCGGCGCTGCAGCTGTTTGCCGACGCGCATATCTGCGTGGTGGGTATTGGCGGCGTCGGCTCGTGGGCCGCTGAAGCGCTGGCCCGCACCGGCATTGGTGCCATCACCCTGATTGATATGGATGATGTCTGCGTCACCAATACCAACCGGCAGATCCATGCGCTGAAAGAGACGGTTGGTCAGGCGAAAACCGACGTGATGGCCGAGCGTATTCTGGCAATTAACCCGGAGTGCAAAGTCACCTGCGTGGATGATTTTATTACCCCGGATAATACGGCTGAGCTGATGAGCGCCGGCTTTAGCTATGTGATTGATGCGATCGACAGCGTCCGGCCAAAAGCCGCGTTGCTGGCCTGGTGCCGCCGCAATAAGATCCCGCTGGTGACCACGGGGGGAGCCGGTGGGCAGATCGATCCGACTCAGATCCAGGTTGCCGATCTGGCGAAGACTATTCAGGATCCGCTGGCGGCCAAACTGCGTGAGCGGCTGAAGAGCGATTTTAAGATCGTGAAAAACAGTAAGGGCAAGCTGGGGATCGACTGCGTATTTTCGACGGAAGCGTTGATGTATCCGCAGGCGGATGGCTCGGTTTGTGCCTCCCGCAGCACGGCGGAAGGTCCGAAGAAGATGGATTGCGCGTCAGGTTTTGGTGCGGCGACAATGGTGACGGCAACCTTTGGCTTTATTGCCGTTTCCCACGTGCTGAAAAAGATGATGGCGAAAGCCGCGCGCGCCTGATGGCGTGCACCAGGTGTGAGCCTTAGCTTTCCTTAGCCGCTTCGATCACCGCTTCCGCCAGCGCGCTCAACCCGGCGCTGCGCGACGAGCTCAGCTGGGCACGTAATCCCAGCTCATCAAACAGCGTCAGCGGGTCGTGACTCAGCAGAGTGGCGGGTTGCTGACCTTCTACGGCGGTTAATAATACCGCCAGCAATCCGCGCACGATCCGGCCTTCGCTATCACCGTAAAAGTGCAGGCTGCCATCTTCACGCCGTTGATGCCCCAGCCAGACCCGATTTTCACAGCCGCTAAGTTCGATATCTGCCGTTTTTAATGCCTCTGGCAGCGCCGGAAGCTGTTTTCCCATCAGGATCAGCTGACGATAACGGTCTTCCCATTGCGTATACGCCGAGAATTTTTGCTTCAGGCCGTCGGCGGTAATCAGTTCGCCGAAGGGATGAGGTGCCAGTAAAGAAGTCATGATTAATCGCCTAACAGGTCCAGTGCGGTGGTCATCCCTTTGACCAGCGCGTCTACATCGTGAAGGGTATTATACGGCGCAAATGACGCACGCAAAGTCCCGCTTACTCCTAATGCCTGCAACAGCGGCTGTGCGCAGTGCTGCCCGGCCCTTAAGGCAATGCCGCTTTCCGCCAACAGCGTGACCACATCGCTGTGGTGAACGCCGGCGATATCAAACGAAAGCAGGCTGGAGCGGCTGGCCCGGTAACTGCGGAATCCACTCAGCGCGGATAGGCGTTCTTCTGCCACATCGGCTAATCCACAACTCCAGCTCTCGGCGGCGTCCAAATCAATGCCTTCCAGCCAGCTTAGCGCGGCGCTTAACCCAATGACGCCGGCGACGTTTGGCGTTCCTGCCTCAAAGCGCCACGGCACCGGCTGCGGGACGAATCCGTCAAAGCTGACGCTGCTCAGCATTTTGCCGCCGCCCTGCCAGGGTTCCATCTCCTCCAGCAGCGCGGTTTTGCCATACAGCGCACCAATGCCCATGGGGCCATACAGCTTGTGGGCAGAAAATGCGTAGAAATCGATATCGTGGGTTTGCACATCCGGCGGCGCGTGAACCACGCCCTGAGCACCATCAATCACCACTTTGGCACTGACACCATGAGCAAGCGCGATGGCCTGAGCGATATCAGGGCAACCGCCCGTGACGTTCGACATTTGTCCAAGTGCCAGCACTTTGGTTTTTGACGACAGCAGTTCTGGCAGCAAGGCCATATCGGGCAGCAGATGGCTGCCCAGCGGCCACTTCACCACTTTTGCGCCGGTCTGGGCGGCAACCATCAGCCACGGTACCAGGTTGGCGTGATGCTCGGCTTCACTCACCAGAATTTCATCACCTGGCGCTAAACGAGGACGAAAATAGCCTTGAGCCACCAGGTTAATCGCTTCGGTGGTGCCTTTGGTCCAGACGATATTGGTCGCCAGCGGGGCATTCAGCAGCCGGGCAACCTGTTCGCGCGCCTGCTCATATTTTTCGGTTAATTCACGGGCAGCAGCAAACTGGCTGCGGTGAACGGTGCCGGCGCTGAGGCTGTAAAACTGCCGGGTAGCGTCAATCACTGCCGAGGGTTTTAAGGTGGTGGCCGCACTGTCGAGATAGACTCCAGCATCAGCCAGCGCCGGGAAATGCTGACGAAAGAGGGCGGGATTAAAGCTTGTCATAATTTCCTCGACTAATGATGTATTGGTGCGGTATCACTCAGGACCACTCTGAATAACAGGCATATTCCTGGCAAAGTTGGAAAAGCGGGTTATGCTTTTTCAGGAAAGCTTTAAAACATTACCAGCAGATAAGCACCCTTTTGGCAGGCAATTTACCCGCATTTTGCCAACAGGTCGTGCTCTGAAGGTGATTTATCGGATTACCGTCTTCAAGGAGAATAAAGATGAAAAAATTTGCTGCAATTCTGGCCGCCTGTGCCATGACCTTTACCCTGGCTGCTTGTTCAAGCAACTATGTGATGCATACCAATGATGGCCGCACTATCGTCGCAGACGGCAAACCTGTGGTCGACACCGATACCGGTATGATCAGCTATCAGGATGCCAATGGCAACAAACAGCAGATCAACCGTTCTGACGTGAAAGAAATGGTTGAGATGGGCCAGTAAGCTTCAGGCAAAAAAAAAGCACCGCAATTTGCGGTGCTATTAATCACTATGGACAGACAGGGTAAATCTACAGGAATAAAAGATAGCCAGGCTATCAGATCTGAAAAGCGTCAGATCAAATGCAAACACAACATCACGACCACAAGCCAAAAGCCCTTCAAAATCCGGCGTTTCCGCCCCAATTTCAAACTGCTTTTCGTTCCGGCTCAGGAAGTGCGGCAACTATAGGTATTTGCTGGTACATCCTCAACGGACAAATTATAATGTCTCGGATAAAAAAAACTAATACGTAAAGCTCCGTCAGGAGTGTTACTTCCGATGATGTTCAAAAGTATCCGGTAACCATGTCAAAACGTCTTCCCCCTTTAAATGCTCTGCGGGTTTTTGATGCCGCGGCGCGTCATCTCAGCTTTACCAAAGCCGCCGAAGAGCTGTTCGTCACTCAGGCCGCTGTCAGCCACCAGATTAAGTCATTAGAGGACTTTCTTGGGCTGAAGCTGTTCCGTCGTCGCAATCGTTCGCTGTTGCTGACCGAAGAAGGGCAAAGCTATTACCTCGACATTAAAGAGATTTTTACCTCGCTGAATGATGCGACGCGCAAGCTTCAGGCGCGCAGTGCAAAGGGCGCGCTGACGGTCAGTTTGCTGCCCAGTTTTGCCATTCAGTGGCTGGTGCCGAGGCTCACCAGCTTTAACTCAGCTTATCCGGGGATCGACGTACGGATCTCTGCGGTGGACCGCGACGAAGAGAAGCTGGCCGATGATGTCGATGTGGCTATCTTTTATGGTCGTGGCAACTGGCCGGGCCTGCGGGTGGAAAAACTCTACGCCGAATATCTGCTGCCGGTCTGTTCGCCCTTACTGTTGACCGGGGATAAGCCGCTGAAGACGCCGGAAGACCTGGCTAACCAGACGTTGCTGCATGATGCCTCGCGCCGGGACTGGCAGTCTTACACCCGGCAGCTGGGCGTTGGGCATATTAATGTGCAGCAAGGGCCGATCTTCAGCCATAGTGCGATGGTGCTGCAGGCGGCAATTCACGGGCAGGGCGTGGCGCTGGCGAATAATGTGATGGCGCAAACCGAGCTGGAAGCGGGAAGGCTGGTTTGCCCGTTCAACGACGTTTTAGTCAGTAAAAACGCTTTTTATCTGGTTTGTCATGACAGTCAGGCAGAACTGGGTAAAATAGCCGCCTTCCGGCAGTGGATTCTGGCAAAAGCCGCCAGTGAACAAGAAAAATTCCGCTTTCGATACGAGAGCTGAGATGTGATTTTTTGCCGCGTGGCCTGATGGCGGCGCGTGCACCCTCTGAGGATCTGGGAAATGTCGAGTCGTGCGATGCTGGTTTTTGCAGCAATAAGCGGGTTTGTCTATGTGATGCTGGGTGCTTTTGGCGCCCACGTATTGAGTAAATCGCTGGGGTCAGCGGAAATGGCCTGGATTAAAACCGGTCTGGATTATCAGGCGTTCCATACGCTGGCGATAATGGGTCTGGCTGCGGCGATGATCCGCCGGGCGAATTTCTGGTTTTACTGGAGCAGCGCCTTGCTGGCCCTGGGGACGGTGTTGTTCAGTGGCAGCTTATATTGTCTGGCACTCTCGCACCTGAAGCTGTGGGTTTTCGTTACACCAATCGGCGGCACCTGCTTCCTGATTGGCTGGATTTTGATGTTGGTTGGCGCGCTGCGTCTGAAAAAAAGGGCAGAACGCCATGAATAAAGTATTACTGTATTGCCGTCAGGGCTTTGAGAAAGAGTGTGCGGCAGAAATTACCGCTAAAGCCGCCCAGCGTGAAGTGTTTGGCTTTGCGCGGGTAAAAGACGATTCCGGCTACGTGCTGTTTGAATGCTATCAGGCGGAAGAAGCGGAAAAGCTGATTGCCGAGCTGCCTTTCAGCGAGCTAATTTTTGCCCGCCAGATGATTGTGGTTGGCGAACTGCTGCGCGACCTGCCGCCGGAAGACCGCGTCACGCCGGTAACCGGCATGCTGACCGGCTTTGTCGAGAAAGGCGGCGAACTGCGTGTCGAAGTACCCGACACTAACGAAAGTAAAGAGCTGCTCAAGTTTTGCCGTAAGTTCACCGTACCGCTGCGCAGCAGCCTGCGTGCCGCGGGCATTTTGTTGAAGTATGAGACCGACCGCCGTCCTGTGGTGCACGTGTTCTTTATCGCGCCAGGCTGTTGCTACGTTGGCTACTCAATGCCGAAAAATAACTCGCCGCTGTTTATGGGCATCCAGCGCCTGAAGTTTCCTTCCGATGCACCAAGCCGTTCCACGCTGAAGCTGGAAGAAGCCTTCCACGCCTTTATTCCGGCCGATGAATGGGATGAGCGTTTGGGCAGCGGATTGTTCGCGGTAGATTTAGGCGCCTGTCCAGGCGGCTGGACCTATCAGCTGGTGAAACGCAGCATGATGGTTCATGCGGTAGATAATGGCCCGATGGCGCCAAGCCTGATGGATACCGGTCAGGTGTTTCACCACCGTGAAGACGGCTTCAAATACCGCCCAACCCGCAGCAATATCTACTGGGTGGTGTGCGACATGGTTGAGAAGCCGGTGCGCGTTGCCAACCTGATGGCTGACTGGGTGGTTAACGGCTGGTGCCGTGAGGCGATCTTTAACCTCAAGCTGCCGATGAAAAAGCGTTATGAGGAAGTGTCGCAAAACCTGGCGATGATCGACGAGAAGCTGAAGGCCAACGGCATTAATGCCCAGATCCAGGCCCGTCAGCTGTATCACGATCGTGAAGAAGTGACGGTGCATATCCGCCGCATCTGGGCTGCAGAGCCCGGACGCCGTGACGAGAAGTAAGCTTTCAGAATAGCTCGCCATGTTGGCGGGTATTAGCAGAAAATTGCCCGGCCATTTACCCCATGGCCGGGCGGTCAGAGGCGATCGGGCAAGCGTAACTCTTTCAGATTCCCTTCCAGCACCAAATCCGTTTTCAGCGTGGCGACCTGCCGGCAAATCTCTGCCATCTGCTGATGTTCCTGAAGCTTCTTCTGCCACTTTGTCGGCACCGAGGCAAGCTGCTGATAGACAGCGTCCAGCGTACCAAACTCCCTTAACAGCTCCGCCGCGCTTTTGGCGCCAATTCCCGCTACGCCTGGGATCTTACTGCTGCTAATGCCTGCCAGCCCCCAGTAATCGGTCAGCTGTGCGGGCGACACGCCAAATTCCGCGTCGATAAAAGGCACATCCAGCCAGCGTTTCTGGAAATAATCACGGATCTGGATCGCGGGTGCCAGCAGCTGGCAATAGCCTTTATCGGTCGAAACGATGGTGGCCTGATGGCCGCCAGCCGCCACTTTGCAAGCCAGCGTGGCCGCCAGATCGTCTGCTTCTTCACCGGCAACCTGCCAGCAGGCCACGCCAGCGGCAGCGAAAGCGGCGCGCAGCAGCGGCATCTCCTCATGCAGGCTGTCCGGCATTGGCGTGCGGCCGGCTTTGTAGCCCGGCAGCAGCTGATGTCGCCAGCCTTCATGACGTTCGTCATCGTCAAACACGGCCACCGCATGGGTGGGATTGCTGTGGCGGATTAACTGGTGCAGGGCGTTGACGCAGGTTTCCTGGCACGGGGAACCCTGCACAGCATGGATACGGCGGATCAGGTTCAGGGCATCAACAATCAGCAAATGAATAGTCATAAGTACCACGAAGGCGGAGCGACCCAAGAGCCGCTCCGGTTGGGAGTGTTATTTGATGATTTCGTAGCAGGGGATGTAGGCCGTGCCCGGCAGCTTCATGCGGTGTTGAGCAACAAATCCCTGTAACAAATCGTCCATGCGGCGCATCATTTCCGGATCGCCATGCAGCTTATACGGGCCTTTTTCTTTAATCGCCTTGATGCCCATATCCTTCACGTTCCCGGCAACGATGCCCGAGAAAGCCCGGCGCAGCGCGGCCGCAAGCTGCTCGGCAGGCTGGTCAGGGTGAAGATTCAGGTTGGCCATATTTTCATGCGTTGGCATAAACGGCACCTGAAGATCCGGCGCGATACGAATCGACCAGTTAAAGCTGTAAGCATCACCCGTTTCACGGCGGTGCTCTTTCACTTTCGGCATCGCTTGCTTCATTAGTCGAGCCACTTCCGGCGCATCATCAATGATGATGGTGTAGTGCTGGCGGGCCGCTTCGCCCAGCGTGCTGACGATAAATTCATCCAGCACGTTAAAGTAGTCTGCACTCTCTTTGGGGCCGGTCAGGATCAGCGGCAACACCTGATCCTGATTGTGCGGATTCATCAAAATACCCAGCAGGTAAAGCAGCTCTTCAGCCGTTCCTACGCCGCCTGGGAAGATGATGATGCCGTGGGCGATACGGACAAACGCTTCAAGGCGCTTTTCAATATCCGGCATGATAATCAGCTCATTGACCAGCGGGTTCGGTGGCTCAGCGGCAATAATGGACGGCTCGGTCAGACCAATAAAGCGACCTTCTTTATAGCGCTGCTGAGCATGGCCCACCGCCGCGCCTTTCATTGGCGCTTCCATCACACCCGGCCCACAGCCGGTGCAGATATTCAGCTCACGTAAACCTAACTGCGAGCCGACATTACGGCAGTATTGATATTCCACCGCGTTAATTGAGTGGCCACCCCAGCACACCACGGTATTGGGTTCTTCGCCAATATGCAGCGCACGGGCGTTGCGCAGGATTGAGAACACCATATTGGTCAGCTGCACGGTGTCTTCAATATCCAGATTCTGGAAACGTTCGTTGCTGTTGAGCTGGCCGTTTACAAACAGAATATCGCGCAGCACCGCAAACAGGTTGGCCTGCAGGGAACGAATAATCCGGCCATCAACAAAGGCCTCTTCCGGTGGATTGATCAATTCCAGCTTCACGCCGCGCTCACGACGCAGGACGTTGATATCAAAATTCTCAAAACGAGAAAGCAACTCATGGCTGCTGTCGGTCTGACTTCCGGAGTTAAGTACGGCAAGAGAACAGTTGCGGAATAACTGGTAAAGGTCGCTGCTGGCAGTCTGCTTCAGCATATCGACTTCCAGTTGAGACAGCAGATCCATTGAGCCCAACGGGCTGACATGTGTAATCAAATTAACTCCTTTACACCCATCCGGGTGATCGTCACTCCATGGTCTGACCCGCTAAAACAGGCCGGACGCGGAGAGTAAAATCCCTGAGCCCGGTGATTACCTGAGCCCACTCCAGAGTAGCCTTGTCAGCAGGGATTTAACAAGGTGTCGCGCGATGCTTATGCGGCGCGGCGCGCAAAACTTCGTGGATTACTGGCGGACCAGCCGAGAATGCCCCGGTCTGAACTCGCCATTGCTGCGCCATGGGTTGATATCCAGGCCACCGCGTCGGGTATAACGGGCATAGACGCTGAGCTTTTCCGGCTTACAGAAGCGCAGGATGTCGTTAAAAATACGTTCGACGCACTGTTCGTGAAATTCGTTGTGATGGCGGAAAGAGACCAGGTAGCGCAGCAGAGCTTCGCGCTGGATGCGCGGCCCGCGATAGCTGATCTGCACCGAGCCCCAGTCGGGCTGATTGGTGATCAGGCAGTTAGACTTCAGCAAATGGCTGACCAGCTGCTCTTCCACAATTTCCGGCTGCGTTGCCTGCTCAAGGTAATCCGTGGTGAACTGGTAATTATCAATTTCGATATCCTGTTCATCAATACAGGAGCCAGCAAAATGGCCAATCGGCTGGCCTTCCACTTCCTGCAGGCGGAACAGGGCGACGGTGACCTTACCTTCAGCACAGGCGCTGAGGTCGCGTTCCAGCGCGGCCCGCACGTCGCCCCAGTCGGCAAATTTGGTCTGATTGAAGCTGTTCAGATAGAGCTTGAAGCTTTTGGATTCGATCAGGTTGACGCTGTCGGCCTGCAGGGTGATTTCGCCCACCGCGACCTGTGGCAGGCCTTTCGCGTTCAGCCAGGACAGCTCATACAGTGTCCAGATATCGGCACCGTGGAAGGGCAGGCTATCGGGATACAGACCCAGAGGTTCGCGATTCATGCTGCGCGGAACGGCTTGCAGTAAAGAGGGTTGGTATTTATCGTGGTATTCTGTTGGCTTGCCGAGCGTCAGGTTGCTTAGCGCCTGATGTGGATCCGTTAAAGACATCGTAATAACCTTATGGCCTGCCGTTTGCAGGCGGTAGAGCAGAATGCAGAGATAGCCTTAGTGTAACTCAGGCTACAGAGAGTGAAAAAAGAATGATTGAAGAAACCAGCCGTGCCTTAACCGAGTTTACGCAAAAATATTGTGACGAATGGGACCGTGTATGCGGCCATCCGCCAGCCAGCGTGGAATTACTGGGTGTGCCTTCACCTTGCGTGCAGCAGACCGGTGCCGACGAACTTTACTGGCTGCCGCAGCCGTTCACTCTGGCGCAGAACCTCGAAGCGGTTGAACGCGCCATTGAGTTCCGCATCCAGCCTTCCGTTGCCGCCTGGTACAGTACGCAATTTGCGGGCGATATGACGGCCACGTTTGGCGGAAAAGCCTGCACCTTGCTGCAAACCTGGAGCGAAGAGGATTACCTGCGGGTGCAGGAAAATCTTATCGGCCATCTGGTGATGAAGCGTCGCTTGAAACAGTCGCCAACGCTGTTTATCGCCACCACGGATTCGGAGCTGGAAGTGATTTCGGTCTGCAATCTGACCGGCGAAGTGATTCTGGAGCAGTTGGGAACGGAAAAGCGCAGTCTGCTAGCGCCTGATTTGGAACAGTTTATCGCTGAGTTGCAGGTTGAACTGCCGGCAGGCCGAAAAGGGTAATTTTTCTGTGAGACATCTCTCACACTCGCTGTGAGAGATCGCTAGAAATATCGCGGGCATATGAACAGGTTTTTTCACTAATTGATTATTAATCAACGCGATAGTGCTTCCACCTTGCCAGCTTCACCTCAATTACCCCGGATTTTAACGCCAGCCATATTGTTTGCTTATGTCAATTTGGCAAAATAGCCTAATCAGAACGGATTCTGTGACTTAAGGATTGAGTCAGGACCCCCTCTGGATGAGGTTGCAAGGAAATCTTCAGGATGAAGAAAGGATGTCTCAGGATGAGATCAGGGACACCTCCAGGATGGAGAAGTGAGCTGTCAAAGACGATAGCGAGACAGGACGCAAGGGATTATCACCAGAAAGGTGATTTGTAAGGAAAACTGGGGACAAAGTTATCAAGGACGAGCAGGGAGCATTAGCGTGGCGGGATTGCTGCAAACGAACCGGGAGCACTGTTATTACAGTGCTCCTTTTTTTTGTCGCTATTTTCCCAATCCGGGCGCGAGTGGTATGCTTGCGGCCATTAAAAACCGGATAACAGGGAGCAGCCAATGAGCCGCGAACAACAGGTTCTGCTTCGCCTTCAGGCGATTGAACAACTACTGCACGATAAAGGGCTGTGGCAGTCCATCCCACCTGAAAGCGAGGCTTTCAACAGCGTGGAACCTTTCTGCGTCGATACCATGATGCCGCTGCAATGGCTTCAGTGGATCTTCCTGCCAAGAATGCATGCGCTGATCGATGCCGGCACCGAACTGCCGGTGAAATTAGCCCTCGCGCCGTATTACGAAATGGCCCTTGAAGCCGATATGCCCGAGCGCACCAGCCTGCTGCATGTCCTTGTCGCGCTGGATGATCTGTTTGAGCATGATGCCTGATGCTTGAGATCCTTTATCAGGACCAGTGGCTGGTTGCCGTCAATAAACCGGCCGGCTGGTTGGTCCACCGCAGCTGGTTAGATCGCCATGAAACGGTGTTCGTGATGCAGACCCTGCGCGACCAGATTGGTCAGCATGTTTTCACCGTACACCGGTTGGATCGCCCGACGTCCGGCGTGCTGCTGCTGGCGTTATCGAGCGAGGTAGCGCGCCTGCTGTCGCAACAGTTCGAACAGCATGCGATGCAGAAAACCTACCATGCGGTGGTCAGAGGCTGGCTGGAAGGGGAAGAGACCCTCGACTATGCGCTGACCGAAGAGCTGGACAAAATCGCTGATAAATTCACTAACCCGGACAAAGCGCCACAGCCTGCGGTAACCCACTGGAAATCGCTGGCCAAAGCAGAGCTGCCGGTCGCGGTCAGTCGTTACGACTCTTCGCGCTTCAGTCTGGTCGAACTCAAGCCTGAAACCGGGCGCAAACATCAGCTGCGCCGTCATTTACGCCATCTTCGCCATCCGATTATCGGCGACAGCGCGCACGGCGATCTGAAACAAAACCGTAGCGCGGCGCAGCACTTCGGCATGAAGCGTCTGATGCTGCATGCCAGCGAGCTGAGTCTGCTGCATCCGGTTACCGGTGAACCGCTGGTACTGCGTGCCGGCCTCGATTCGGTGTGGCAAGGGTGCATGACCGCCTTTTGTTGGCAGGAGTGCCTTCCGCATATCCCAAGGGTTGAGTTTGTGGCGGCTAACCTGCAGGATAGTCCCTCAGAATAAGCGCCAGCAATGGAGAAAAGCATGGCTCAGGTAGGTATTTTTGTAGGCACCGTTTACGGTAATGCGCTGCTGGTGGCGGAAGAGGCTGAACCTCTGCTGATCGACCAGGGACATCAGGTTAAGATTTTTGAAGATCCGACGCTGGATGACTGGCAGCGTTATGCCGATCATGTGGCGCTGATTATCACCTCCACCACCGGTCAGGGTGATTTGCCGGACAGCATCGCTCCGCTGTTTCATGCCATCAAAGACAAGCTGGGCCATCAGCCGACGTTGCAGTACGGTGTGATTGCGTTGGGCGACAGCAGCTACGAAGATTTCTGTGGCGGCGGCAAGAAGTTTGATGCCCTGTTGCAGGAACACAGTGCTAAACGCGTGGGTGAGGTGCTGTTAGTGGATGCGACTGAGAACCCGGAACCGGAAGAGATCACTTCTCCGTGGATTGAAGACTGGGCAAAGCAGATCGGCTAAACCGTTGACGCTTTTCCCGACGCCGGTTGGGTCGGGCGCATCCTGGCATCAATAGCCGGATGCGCTCGCTGTTTGTCTCAGCCGTCAATCAGGTGACTGGCGCAGGGTTAAACACCGCCAGCGCATTGTGAATACCCCATCGATCGGACCAGGTTTGTTTACGTCCGCTGGCAATATCCAGAATCAGCTCAAACAAGCGCGTTCCCACCTGCTCAATACTCTCTTCTCCCGTGGCAATCGTTCCGGCATTAATATCCATCAGGTCGAACCATCTGTCGGCCAGCGCGTTGCGTGTCGCCATTTTGATCACCGGGATGGCGGCCAGGCCATAGGGTGTTCCCCGTCCGGTGGTAAACACCTGCAGGGTAATACCGGACGCCATCTGCTGCGTTCCGCAAACAAAATCACTGGCCGGGGTGGCGGCGTAGATCAGCCCGCGTCGGGTCGGACGCTGCCCTGGCGAAAGCACCTCTACAATCGGGCTGCGGCCGGATTTAGCGATCGAACCCAGCGCTTTTTCGACCACGTTGGCCAGCCCGCCTTTTTTATTGCCTGGCGAAGGGTTGGCGCTGCGGTCGGTCTGACCCATATTCAGGTAGTCGTCGTACCACGCCATCTCTTCCAGCAGGCGTTTGCCCACTTCTTCATTGATCACCCGTGGCGTCAGCAGATGAATGGCATCACGCACTTCCGTTACTTCAGAAAACATCACGGTGGCTCCACAGCGCACCAGCAAATCAGAGGCATAGCCTACGGCCGGATTCGCGGTCACGCCGGAGAAGGCGTCGCTGCCACCGCACTGCATACCGATAATCAATTCCGAAGCCGGAACCGTTTCGCGCTGCCGCTGATTCAGGCGCTGCAAATGCCGACGGGCCACCTGCAGGATATCGTCGACCATCGACTCAAATCCGATATGCTTTTCATCCTGCAGGCGCACAACATCTTCTTCGCCCAGCGAAATGGTCTGCACGTCGGGCGTGCCTTCCAGCAGGCGCTCAGGCTGAAGTTTCTCGCAGCCCAAACCGACCACCATCACTTCTCCACCGAAGTTGGCGTTCAGCGCCAGGTTGTGAATAGTGCGGATCGGCACGACGGCCGCGGGCGCGTTGATCGCCACGCCACAGCCGTACAGGTGATTTAATGCCACCACGCCATCAACGTTCGGGAACGCGGGCAGCAGGTCGCGCTCAATGATCTTCACCACATAATCGACCACACCCGCGACGCAGTGAACGCTGGTGGTGATGGCCAGCAGATTGCGCGTGCCGACGCTGCCATCCGCATTGCGGTAGCCTTCAAAGGTATAGCCTTCCAGCGGCGGCAATGCCGGGGGAATATTGTTCGCGAGAGGCAGGCTGGACAGCTCCGGCGCTTCGGGCAGCACCACCAGCGATTCGTCAATCCAGCCACCGCGTGAGATATCCCTCACCGCATAGCCAATCACTTCGCCATAACGAATAATATTCGCGCCTTTGGCAATATCACTGAGAGCCACTTTGTGACCCTGAGGAATATGTTCTTTTAGTACCAACCCGCAAGGAAATTCAGTTCCCGCCACCAGGCCGTTATTATTTACCACGATGGCAACGTTATCGTTCTCATGGACCTTTATATAAAGGGGCGGATCGTTTTTTTGAATGTTCATTGCTCGACAATTCCTGAAAATAAGTAAGGTAAGCGTCTTTTATTCTCTCCGTGATGAACGATGCGTCCTTTTGTGCCTGAATCGTATTCTGCTGCCAAACAGTATAAAAGCCCGCCCGGTGGAAAACATTATGCAGATGTCCGACATACTGGCGGATGAGCAGGACTTTTTCTGGCATACGTACAGATATCAGTGAGAACGCTCACAAAGGCAAGGGGAAAGCCACCGGACTGTGACCGCCCACGCAGAACGGTCGGGTTCCGTGAGCCACCCCGCAAGGGGTTGTGCATATGCCATAAGAATATGAATATTTATGGCTTTTTATAGGGCTATTTACCGATGTATTCCGTTTGGGCTGTTCCTATACTTTTTAGCGAACAGAACGATGAGATATTGCCACGCTGCGTGAAAACTATTCTGCCAAATTAATCGCTGTGTTTAACCCAACATCATTCTGATACCCAACGCGATGTGTATGCAGTTCAGAGTGAAAGTAGCCTGACCGCTATATTTCAGGAGTGCATCATGAATTCAATCAGTAGTGCTGCGAGCGCCGTGCAAAAAAGAACAAATGCTCGCTACTGGATAGTGGTGATGTTATTTATCGTCACCTCTTTCAACTATGGCGACCGGGCGACCATCGCCATTGCCGGTTCCGCCATGTCCAAGGATATCGGGCTCAGCTCGGTAGGCCTGGGTTACATCTTCTCCGCATTCTCATGGGCCTATGTGGTTGGCCAAATTCCGGGAGGCTGGCTGCTGGACCGCTTCGGGTCTAAACGCGTCTACTTCTGGAGTATCTTCCTCTGGTCACTGTTCACCTTACTGCAAGGCTTCGTGGATCTGTTCAGCGGCTTCACCATTATCGCTACGCTGTTTATGTTGCGATTCCTGGTCGGCCTGGCAGAGGCACCTTCCTTCCCGGGCAACAGCCGTATTGTTGCGGCCTGGTTCCCGGCGCAGGAACGTGGCACCGCGGTCGCTATCTTTAACTCCGCACAGTACTTCGCCACGGTGATCTTCGCGCCGATTATGGGCTGGCTGGTCTCTTCCGTTGGCTGGGCGCACGTATTCTGGTTTATGGGTGGCCTCGGCATCATCCTCAGCTTTATCTGGCTGAAAGTGATCCACGATCCAAACGACCATCCGGGCGTCAACAAAGCCGAGTTGGAGTACATGGAGCAAGGCGGTGCGCTGATCAATATGGATCAGAAAAAAGAAGAACGTAAGGTGAGTTGGGCTGAGAAAAGGCATCAAATCAAACAGTTAGTCACCTCGCGTATGATGGTCGGCATCTACCTGGGCCAGTACTGCATTAACGCCTTAACCTATTTCTTTATCACCTGGTTCCCGGTCTATCTGGTGCAGGCGCGCGGCATGTCGATTCTGAAAGCCGGGATGGTCGCCTCAATCCCGGCGATCTGC
The DNA here is from genome assembly GCF_000196615.1 of Erwinia billingiae Eb661. NCBI lineage: Bacteria > Pseudomonadati > Pseudomonadota > Gammaproteobacteria > Enterobacterales > Erwiniaceae > Erwinia > Erwinia billingiae. The sequence continues at coordinate 3,957,997 of NC_014306.1, read as the reverse complement.
GGCTTCCTTGGCGGCGTGCTGGGCGGGATTATTTCCGACTGGCTGATGCGCAAAACCGGCTCGCTGAATATCGCCCGTAAAACCCCGATTGTGCTCGGCATGTTGCTGTCGATTTCGATGGTGGTGTGTAACTACGTCGATACCGAATGGGTGGTGGTGTTCTTTATGGCGCTGGCGTTCTTCGGTAAAGGGATTGGTGCACTGGGCTGGGCGGTGATGGCGGATACCGCGCCGAAAGAGATCAGTGGCCTGAGCGGCGGTCTGTTCAATATGTTCGGCAACATCTCCGGCATCATTACGCCAATCGCCATCGGCTACATCATTGCGTCTACCGGCTCGTACAACGGTGCGCTGATTTATGTGGGTATCCATGCTTTTGTCGCCGTGCTGAGCTATCTGGTGCTGGTACAGGATATCAAACGCATCGAACTGAAACCTTTGTAAGGACGCGTTATGACCACGCAAAGCAGCCCTGTCATTACTGAGATGAAAGTCATTCCGGTGGCGGGCCACGACAGCATGCTGTTGAACATCGGCGGCGCGCATGGCGCCTTCTTCACCCGCAACATTGTGGTGTTAACGGACAGCGCCGGGCACACCGGCGTCGGGGAAGCGCCAGGCGGCGAAACCATTTACCAGACGCTGGTCGATGCCATCCCGCAGGTGATCGGTAAAGAAGTGGCCAGGATGAACAGCCTGGTGCAGCAGGTGCACAAAGGCAATCAGTCTGCGGACTTCGATACCTTTGGCAAAGGCGCCTGGACCTTCGAACTGCGGGTTAACGCGGTGGCTGCGCTGGAAGCCGCGCTGCTGGATTTACTGGGCAAATGCCTGAATGTGCCGGTGGCTGAACTGCTTGGACCCGGTAAACAGCGCGATGAAGTGACGGTGCTGGGCTACCTGTTCTACGTCGGCGACCGGGAGAAAAGCGATCTGCCGTATCTGGCGGGCGAGAAATCTGGCCACGACTGGTATCACCTGCGTCATCAAAAGGCGATGGACAGCGCCGCCATTGTTCGCCTGGGGGAAGCCGCACAGGATAAATATGGCTTCAGGGACTTCAAGCTGAAAGGCGGCGTTTTACCTGGCGAGCAGGAAATCGATGCCGTCAAAGCGATGAAGAAGCGATTCCCGGATGCGCGGATCACCGTTGATCCAAACGGTGCCTGGCACCTGGATGAAGCCATCGCGCTGTGCAAAGACCTGCAGGGGATTCTGACCTATGCCGAGGATCCCTGCGGCGCAGAGCAGGGCTACTCCGGCCGCGAAGTGATGGCGGAATTCCGCCGCGCCACCGGTTTGCCGGTCGCCACCAATATGATTGCCACTAACTGGCGCGAGATGAATCACGCGGTGATGCTGAATTCGGTCGATATCCCGTTGGCGGATCCGCATTTCTGGACCTTGAGCGGCGCGGTGCGCGTGGCGCAACTCTGTGATGACTGGGGCCTCACCTGGGGCTGTCACTCCAACAACCATTTCGATATCTCTCTGGCGATGTTTACCCACGTTGCCGCAGCCGCACCGGGTAAGCCGACCGCCATTGATACCCACTGGATCTGGCAGGAAGGCGACCAGCGCCTGACCAAAAATCCATTACAGATCCGCCAGGGCAAAATTGCGGTTCCGGACGCACCGGGGCTGGGCGTTGAGCTGGACTGGGCGCAAATCGAGAAGGCCCACGAACTCTACAAAACGTTGCCTGGCGGCTCCCGTAATGACGCCACGTCAATGCAGTATCTGGTCCCCGGCTGGACCTTCGATCGTAAACGTCCGGCCTTTGGACGCTGAACCCTGACAGGTAAGGAAGAGTTATGAACGCGATGACAGGAACCCCGTTAGTCACCGAAATGCAGGTTATCCCGGTGGCCGGTCACGACAGCATGTTGCTGAATCTGAGTGGCGCGCACGCGCCGTTTTTCACCCGCAATATCGTGATCATCAAAGACAACTCCGGGCACACTGGCGTGGGTGAAATTCCCGGCGGCGAGAAAATTCGTAAAACGCTGGAAGACGCGGCGCAGCTGATTATCGGCCACGGGTTGGGCGAATATAAAAACCTGCTGAGCCACGTGCGCGAAACTTTCGCCGATCGTGATGCCAGCGGCAGGGGAAATCAGACCTTCGATCTGCGCACCACCATTCATGTGGTTACCGGCATTGAAGCGGCGCTGCTGGATCTGCTGGGTCAGCACCTCGGCGTTAATGTGGCTTCGTTGCTCGGTGACGGTCAGCAGCGCGACCAGGTCGAAATGTTGGGCTACCTGTTCTACATCGGCGACAGCCGTAAGACCGACTTGCCTTACCAAAGTCAGCCCGAAGACAGCTGCGACTGGTATCGCCTGCGCCATCAGGAAGCGCTGAGCCCGGAAACGGTCGTGCGGCTGGCTGAAGCGGCCTACGAGAAATACGGCTTTAACGATTTCAAACTAAAAGGCGGCGTGCTGGCAGGCAGCGAAGAGGCCGAAGCGGTGACCGCGCTGGCTAAACGCTTCCCGCAGGCGAGGATCACCCTCGATCCGAACGGCGCCTGGTCACTTAACGAGGCGATTGCGCTGGGCAAGCAGCTGAAGGGCGTGCTGGCGTATGCGGAAGATCCCTGTGGTGCCGAGCAGGGCTATTCCGGCCGTGAAGTGATGGCCGAGTTCCGCCGGGCAACCGGACTGCCGACCGCCACCAATATGATTGCCACCGACTGGCGGCAGATGGGCCATACTTTGTCCTTGCAGTCGGTCGATATTCCGCTGGCTGATCCGCACTTCTGGACCCTGCAAGGTTCGGTTCGCGTGGCGCAGATGTGCCATGACTTTGGCCTCACCTGGGGTTCGCACTCCAATAATCATTTCGACATTTCGCTGGCGATGTTCACCCATGTGGCCGCCGCCGCGCCTGGCAAAATTACCGCCATCGATACCCACTGGATTTGGCAGGAAGGCAATCAGGGACTGACCCGACAACCGCTGCAAATTAAAGGCGGACGGGTGCAGGTTCCGCAACAACCGGGACTGGGCGTGGAGCTGGATATGGATAAAGTCATGCAGGCTCACCAGCTCTATCTGAAGCACGGACTGGGCGCGCGCGACGATGCGCAGGCCATGCAGTTCCTGGTGCCGAACTGGACCTTCGACAATAAACGCCCGTGTCTGGTGCGCTAATTTTCTTTCACAGGAGTTACTGATGAGCTACGTAAACAACCCCAACAGCTTCCGTCAGCGCCTGCTGGCCGGTGAAACCTTAATTGGCAGCTGGTGTGCCATGGCTAACCCGCTGACCACGGAAGTGCTTGGGCTGGCCGGTTTTGACTGGTTAGTGCTGGACGGTGAGCATGCGCCGAATGACATCACCACCTTTGTGCCGCAGCTGATGGCGCTGAAAGGCAGCCACAGTGCGCCGGTGGTACGTCCACCGACCAACGAGCCGGTGATCATCAAACGCCTGCTGGATATCGGTTTCTCCAACTTCCTGGTGCCTTTTGTCGAAACCGAAGAGGAAGCCATCCGCGCGGTCGCCTCCACCCGTTATCCGCCAGCCGGGATCCGTGGCGTCTCAGTTTCGCACCGCAGCAACATGTACGGCACGGTGCCGGACTACAACAACACCATCAACGATAACGTGACGGTGCTGGTGCAGATTGAAACCCAGCTGGGCGTCGACAACATTGATGCGATTGCTGCGGTCGACGGCGTGGACGGCATTTTTGTCGGCCCTGGCGACCTGTCCGCCGCGTTGGGCTACCTCGGCCAGCCCGCGCATCCGGAAGTGTTGAAAGTGATCAAATACCTGTTCGAGCGGGCCAAAGCCGCTGGCAAGCCAAGCGGTATCCTGGCGCCGGTCGAAGCCGATGCCCGTCGTTATCTGGAGTGGGGCGCTGGATTTGTTGCTGTAGGCAGCGACGTTGGCGTTTTCCGTGGTGCCACGCAGGCGCTGTGCGACCGCTTCAAAAAATAATCCCCCGAATCTGGAGAAGAAAAAATGAAAATTGGCTTTATTGGTCTGGGCATCATGGGCAAACCCATGAGCAAAAACCTGGTGAAAGCAGGTTACTCGTTAGTGGTTCGCGACCATAACCGCGAAAACGAAGCTGAGCTGGTAAGCCTGGGGGCGACGGTGGCCGGCAGCGCGAAAGAAGTGGCCGAGCAGAGCGATGTGATCATCACCATGCTGCCTAACTCACCCCAGGTGAAAGAAGCCCTGCTCGGTGAAGACAGCGTGATCCAGGGCGCAAAACCGGGCACTATCGTGATTGATATGAGTTCCATTGCGCCGCTGGCCAGCCGTGAAATTCACGATGAGCTGGCGAAGAAAAGCATCTCGCTGCTGGATGCGCCGGTTAGCGGCGGCGAACCGAAAGCGATTGAAGGCACGCTGTCGGTGATGGTCGGCGGCGATAAAGAGCTGTTTGATCAGTGCTACGACATCATGAAAGCGATGGCGGGCTCGGTGGTGCACACCGGCGATATTGGTGCCGGTAACGTCACCAAGCTGGCAAATCAGGTGATTGTGGCGCTGAACATTGCCGCCATGTCCGAAGCGCTGACGCTGGCTACCAAGGCGGGCGTGAACCCGGAACTGGTGTTCCAGGCGATCCGTGGCGGTCTGGCCGGCAGCACCGTGCTGGAAGCCAAAGCGCCGATGGTGATGGATCGCAACTTCAAGCCTGGTTTCCGTATCGATCTGCATATCAAGGATTTAGCCAATGCGCTGGATACCTCTCATGGCGTGGGCGCGCAGCTGCCATTAACGGCGGCGGTGATGGAGATGATGCAGGCGGTGAAGGCCGATGGCATGGGCACGTCCGACCACAGCGCGCTGGCTTGCTACTATGAGAAGTTAGCGAAAGTGGAAATCACTAAATAGCCTATGGTCCGGCTTGTCCGCAGGCCGGTATCTGCACTTTTGGTTGAGGCCAGGTCAACGCGCCAGGAAACCGTATGAAAATAGTAATCGCACCGGATTCATATAAAGAGAGCCTGTCGGCTCAGCAGGTCGCCACGCAGATCGAGCTGGGGTTTCGCGAGATATTTCCCGACGCGCACTACGTTAAGCTGCCGGTAGCAGATGGCGGAGAGGGAACTGTCGAGGCGATGGTAGCGGCAACCAAAGGCAAAATAATTGAGCTTGATGTCACTGGCCCGCTGGGCGAAACGGTGAGCGCTTTTTACGGCTTATCCGGTGACGAAAGCTGCGCATTTATTGAGATGGCGGCGGCCAGCGGGCTGGAGCTGGTGCCGGCCGCCCAGCGCGATCCGCTGATCACCACCTCTTATGGCACCGGCGAGCTGATCCGTAACGCGCTGGATAAGGGTGTTGAGCACTTTATTATTGGCATCGGCGGCAGCGCCACCAATGATGGCGGTGCCGGGATGGTGCAGGCGCTGGGTGCACAGTTGCTGGACACGGACGGCCAGCAGATTGGTTATGGCGGTGGACAGCTGCTGGCCCTGGCCCGCATTGATATGAGCCAGTTCGATTCCCGCATTAAACACTGTCGCTTTGAAGTGGCCTGCGATGTCACCAATCCGTTGCTGGGTGAAGAAGGCGCGTCGGCCATTTTTGGTCCACAAAAAGGCGCAACGCCAGAACTGGTGAAACAGCTGGATAGCGCGCTGGCGCATTACGCCGGGGTGATCCGCCGCGATCTGGATAAAGATGTGCTGACCATTGCCGGCGGCGGCGCGGCGGGCGGCATGGGCGTGGCATTGCACGCTTTCTGCCAGGCAGAACTGCGTCGCGGTATCGAAATCGTTACCGAAGCGTTAGGGCTGGATGCGCTGGTGAAGGATGCGACGCTGGTGATCACCGGTGAAGGCCGAATCGACAGCCAGTCCATTCACGGTAAAGTGCCTATTGGCGTGTCTCAGGTGGCGAAACGCTATAACAAACCGGTGATTGGTATTGCGGGCAGCCTGACCAAAGACGTGGGGATCGTGCATCAGCATGGTCTGGACGCGGTGTTCAGCGTGATTTACAGCATCTGCACGCTGGAAGAAGCGCTGGATAATGCCGCCGAAAACGTGCGTTTAAGCGCGCGCAATATTGCGGCGACGCTGGCAATAGGGCAAAAACTCTGACGGTTATCAGGCCGCTGTTTAGCGGCCATCCGGGCTTAGAGACCCAACCGATTTTTCGCCAGTCTGGCCACATTTTCCATCTCATCCAGCAGTTCAAACAGCTCCGGTTCCACCGCATCAATGCTGTCATGGGCGCGCAGGCCTTGTTCCAGCTGCAGACAAAGCTGCTTCAGCCTTGGCACGCCGCTGTAGCTGGCGCTGCCGTGCAGCTTATGAACAATGTCACGTAGCGCCAGCGTATCGTCAGACGCCATATAACTCTCTACCAGCCCCTTCACCTCCGGCAGGAAGTCCACCAGCATTTGCAGCAGATCGCGCGCCAAATCCGGCTTATTCGCCGCCTGACGCAGCGCCAGCTGCCAGTCCAGCGACGCCGGAACATCCTGCAATTTCGCCGCCACCGCCAGTAATCCCGGCGTATAGCGCGCCAGCAGCTGGCTCAGTTTGGCTTCATCAATCGGCTTGGCGAGGTAGTCGTTCATCCCGGCTTCAATCAGGTGCTCTTTCTCACCATCCAGCGCATGAGCAGTCACCGCCACAATCGGCGTGGAGGCGTGCTGCGAATAACTGCGGATGATTTCGCTGGCGCGGATGCCGTCGATATCCGGCATCTGAATATCCATCAGGATAATGTCCAGATTGCGCTGCTGCGCCTGCTTGATCGCCGCTTCACCGCTGTCGCACAACACGATATTTTCAACCTGCTCTTCCAGCAGCGCGCCAATCAGCTTGAGGTTGGCCGGATTATCATCCACCGCCATCACCGTCAGCGGCAGGCGCAGACGGGCAGGGAGGTAGACCGCTTCGCGGGTGTGGTTCTCAATCAGTACCGGCAGCAAACGCGTCAGGCTGACCGGCTTAATCAGGCAGGCGTTGACGCCGCGAGACTTCAGCTCCTCGGCATAAATCTGCATCTGGCAAGGCAGGGCCATGATCAGGTTATCGGCGCGTTTCAAGGCGGGTAGCAGCAGCTCGGCGGAGATTTCCCGGTCGGCCTGTTTGGTCACCGGCAGGCCCAGCAGCAGGGCATCAAAATGCCCGTCCGGCAGGCCATCCAGCGTGGTGCTGTAGCTGATGTTCATCTGCGTGGCGCCGAGCATTTCAAGCGTCGCTTTTGCCGCGGCACTGTTGGCTTCAACATACGCCAGGCGTTTACCGATCAGGCAGTCCGTTGCCCGGCGATCGCTATTGGCATTCGGATTCAGCGCCAGGTTGATATTGAACCAGAAGGTGGAACCCTGATTCATCCGGCTGTGCAGCGAGATTTCCCCGCCCATTTCGTTCACCAGCTTTTGGGTGATCACCAGCCCAAGCCCGGTTCCGCCATGGCGACGGGAAATGCTGGCGTCGGCCTGACGGAACGCCTGGAACAGCTGCGACTGCTGCTTCTCGGAGATGCCAATACCGGTATCGTGGATCTGCACTTCCAGATTCACCCGGTTAGTGCTCAGCGAACGCAGCTCAATACGGATATCGATGTTGCCCCGCTCGGTAAATTTGATCGCGTTGCCTAACAGATTGATGATGATTTGCTGCAGGCGCAGCGGATCGCCGATGGTGTTATCCGGCACCTCCGGCTGAATGCTGAGCGTTAATTCCAGCCCTTTTTCATGGGCCGACTGCGCCAGCAGCACCACCACTTCATCCAGCGTGTCGCGCAGCGGGAACGGGATGGTTTCCAGCACCAGCTTGCCCGCTTCCAGCTTGGAAAAGTCGAGCACGTCGTTGATGATGCTTAACAGGTTATTGGCAGACCGCTCGATGGTGTGCAGATAGTCGCGTTGGGTAATATTCAGCGGGGTTTTCAGCGTCTGGCGGGTAAAGCCGATCACGCCGTTCAGCGGCGTGCGCAGCTCGTGCGACATATTTGCCAGGAACTCGGACTTGATCCTCGCAGCTTCCTGCGCGCGCTTTTTGGCTAAATCCAGCTCCACGTTCTGGATCTCCATCTGCTCCAGCGTTTCGCGCAGATCGGAGGTCGCCTGGTCGATATTTTGCTGCATCTCTTCGTGGTAGGCGGTTAACGACATGGCCATCGAATTGATGCCGTTCTTCAGCATATCCAGCTCACCGAGCATATTGCCGTTGACCCGGCTGTCCAGCTGGCCGCGACGAATGCGGTCAACGGTGCTGACCATATCGCGGATCGGGCTGGTGACATCGCGCATCAGGCGATAGGCAAAGTACATCGCCAGACACAAACAGAGCAGCAGCAGCAGAGTGGAGACAAATACCTCCTTATATTGCTGCAAGCGCACCGACTGCAGATCTAATTCAATCGCCACATAGCCGAGGGGATTGCCGTCGGGTTTGGCATCTTCGCCGGGTGACTCGTCGGGATAATAGCTTTCAGAGACAATTGGCGTGCGCAGAATGACCGAATTGCCTTCGCGCTGATAGCTGAATAAATTCGACAATTTTTGCCCGGCCGGCAGCCGCAGCTTATCGGCGTCGGTATGAAAGTTCGAGGTGACGAATAGCTGATTTTGCGCGTCAAAAATCGAAATAGAGCGGACGATTTCCGAGTGGCGACGGTGCAGCAGGCTGACCAGCTGCCTGACCGACTCTTTACTGTGAAAGGTCATGCCATATTCACTGGCAACCGCCAGCGGCTCGATGATGTTGGCGCCCGCGTCCACTAACTGGTTCTGCAGCTCGTTATAGCGATGTACGATGAAAAACGTACTTAATAACAGGCCAATCATCAGCGTCGGGGCCAGTATTAAAATCATCATCCGTGCCCGCAGGCTATATTTGGTCATAAACTTCCTTAAGAAAATCTCTTTCGCCCGGCCATCACGCGGGTCGAATTAATCCGTATGCTGGTGTAGGCTACGCACGCTTTTTAGTGGCTGACACAGCTGATTACTTTCGGGACAGGCGAATAATGGCGCAATTCTACTCTGCAAAACGGCGCGTGACGACCCGCCAGATCATCATAGTGACGGTTAATGACCTCGATGGATTTGGCCAGGGCGTGGCCAGGCATAATGGTAAAGCGCTGTTTATCGCAGGCGCGCTGCCGGGTGAGCAGGTGGAAGTCGATATCACCGAAGATAAACGCGCCTGGGCCAGGGGGAAAACGCGCAAAATCCTCAAGGCCAGCCCGGACCGCGTCACGCCAAAATGCCCGCACTTCACCGAATGTGGCGGCTGCCAGCAGCAGCACGTCTCACCTGCTTTACAACAGAGCAGCAAAGCCCAGGCGCTGTCGCGTCTGTTGAGCCAGCAAACCGGTCAGCCGGCCGAGGTCGATACCATCCTTTCCGGTGAGGCGTATGGCTATCGCCGTCGTGCCCGGCTGGGCCTCAGCTACCAGCCGCGCAGCAAAACGCTGCAAATGGGATTCCGCAAGGCGGGCTCCAACGATCTGGTCTCTCTGACGCAATGCCCTATTTTAAAGCCCGAACTTAATGCATTGATCGCGCCGCTGCATCAGGTGTTGAGCACTTTACACGCAGTCAGCACCTTAGGGCATATCGAGCTGGTGCTGGCCGATAACGGCCCGCTGCTGGTGTTGCGCCATCTTGAGCCATTAATTGCTGAGGATCGTGAAAAACTGGAACAGTTTTCGCATAAGCATAAGGTGGCGTTATACCTGGCAGCAGAAAGCGATACGCTGGAGCAGGTAAATGGGGAGATGCCGTTCTACCGCATCCATGACCTGACCCTGACGTTCAGCCCGCGCGATTTTATTCAGGTCAACGGCGCGCTGAACGAGCAAATGGTAAGCCAGGCGTTAGCATGGCTCGATTTACAACCGGAAGATCGGGTGCTTGACCTGTTTTGCGGCATGGGAAACTTCACGCTGCCTGTAGGAAAAGTCGTTAAAAATGTTACGGGTGTGGAGGGCGTTGCAGCATTAGCGGCAAAGGGTGGTTATAATGCCGCCCTGAATAATCTGAATAATGTCAGCTTCTTTCAGCACAATCTGGAAGAGGACGTGACGCGGCAGCCATGGGCCGCAGAGGGATTTAACAAGGTGTTATTGGATCCGGCCCGTGCCGGGGCGGCAGGCGTGATGGATCACATCATTAAACTTGCGCCCGAACGCGTGGTCTATGTTTCCTGTAATCCGACTACACTTGCTCGGGATAGTCAGAGTCTTCTGACCTCCGGCTACCAATTGGAAAGGATTACGCTGCTTGATATGTTTCCGCATACCGGGCACGTGGAATCCATGGTGTTATTTAGCCGAAAATAGGCGCCCGGACGGGCGTCAAGGCAGGAGAGGATATGGTTGCGGTAAGAAGTGCACATTTGAATACGGCTGGCGAGTTTGCACTCGACCAATGGATCACCAGTTTGGGGATCTCTAATCCGCAGTCATGTGAACGACTGGCCGAGACCTGGCGCTATTGCGAAGAAGCCACCCGGAATCATCCTGACGCGGCGTTGCTGCTGTGGCGAGGCGTTGAGATGGTGGAAATCCTCTCAATGCTCAGTATGGACAACGAAAGCCTGCGGGCTGCGCTGTTGTTCCCACTCGCCAACACCCACGTCGTCTCTGAAGAGGTGCTGGAAGAGCACTTCGGTAAAGCCATTGTCTCACTGGTGCACGGCGTGCGTGATATGGACGCCATCCGCCAGCTGAAAGCCACCCACAATGATTCCATGGCGCCTGAGCAGGTGGATAACGTCCGCCGGATGCTGCTGGCGATGGTGGAAGATTTCCGCTGCGTGGTGATCAAACTCGCCGAGCGCATCGCCCACCTGCGCGAAGTGAAGGATGCGCCGGAAGATGAGCGCGTGCTGGCGGCGAAAGAATGTACCAATATCTACGCGCCGCTGGCGAACCGCCTCGGCATCGGCCAGCTCAAATGGGAACTGGAAGATTTCTGCTTCCGCTATCTGCATCCCGACGAATACAAACGCATCGCCAAATTGCTGCATGAAAGGCGCATCGATCGTGAAGGTTACATCGATACCTTTGTGCAATCCCTGCGCACGGAGATTGTGAAAGAGGGCGTCAAGGCAGAAGTCTATGGTCGTCCGAAACACATCTACAGCATCTGGCGCAAGATGCAGAAAAAGTCGCTGACCTTTGACGAGCTGTTTGACGTGCGCGCGGTGCGTATCGTGGCCGAACGCCTGCAGGATTGCTACGGTGCGCTGGGGATTGTGCACACGCTCTATCGCCATCTGCCCAGCGAATTCGACGACTACGTCGCCAATCCGAAACCGAACGGTTACCAGTCAATCCATACCGTGGTGCTGGGGCCGAAAGGCAAAACCGTTGAAGTGCAGATCCGTACCCGCCAGATGCATGAAGATGCCGAGCTGGGCGTCGCCGCGCACTGGAAATACAAAGAGGGTGGCACCGGCGGCAATGCGCGCGGTGCGGCAGGTCATGAAGAACGTATTGCCTGGCTGCGTAAGCTGATTGCCTGGCAGGAAGAGATGGCGGACTCCGGCGAAATGCTGGATGAGGTGCGTAGCCAGGTGTTTGACGATCGGGTGTATGTGTTTACCCCGAAAGGCGACGTGGTGGATTTGCCTGCGGGTTCAACCCCGCTCGACTTTGCCTATCATATCCACAGCGATATCGGCCACCGCTGCATCGGTGCCAAGATCAGCGGGCGCATCGTGCCCTTTACCTATCAGCTGCAGATGGGCGACCAGATCGACATCATCACCCAGAAGCAGCCGAACCCAAGCCGCGACTGGCTGAACCCGAACCTCGGGTATGTCACCACCAGCCGCGGGCGCTCAAAAATTCATGCCTGGTTCCGTAAGCAGGATCGTGACAAGAACGTGGTGGCGGGTCGTCAGATCCTCGACAGCGAGCTGGACCATCTTGATATCAGCATGAAAGAGGCAGAGAAGCTGCTGCTGCCGCGCTACAACGTTAACTCGCTGGACGAGCTGCTGGCCGCCATCGGCGGTGGCGATATCCGCCTTAACCAGATGAGCAACTTCCTGCAGTCGAAGCTGCACAAGCCCAGTGCTGAGGAAGAAGATCGCGAGGCGCTGCGTCAGCTCACGCAGAAATCAGCGGCACCGCGCAGCAAAGAGAGTGGCCGGGTGGTGGTCGAAGGCGTCGGCAATCTGATGCACCATATCGCGCGCTGCTGCCAGCCCATTCCGGGCGACGATATCGTCGGCTTTATCACCCAGGGACGCGGGATCTCGATCCACCGCGCCGACTGCGATCAGCTGACCGATCTGACCTCGCATGCGCCGGAACGGATTGTTGATGCAGTGTGGGGCGAAAGCTACTCCAGCGGTTATTCGCTGGTGGTGCGCGTCACCGCCAACGATCGTAGCGGCCTGCTGCGCGATATCACCACCATTCTGGCCAATGAAAAGGTCAACGTGCTGGGTGTTTCCAGCCGCAGCGACACCAAAAAGCAGCTGGCGACCATCGATATGGATATTGAGATCTACAACCAGCAGGTGCTCGGAAGGGTGATTGCGCGGTTGAACCAGGTTCCAGACATCATCGACGCCAGGCGCTTGCATTAATTTGTCAGGTGGCGACTTTACTTGCCAGTTTGCGTCCCGGCAGTGCTCGTCCAGGTCACATACTCATGTATGCTCCCAGGCCTGTGCGCTGGCGGGACGCAACCTGACTGCGACAGTTACGCCACGACGTTGTTAAAGATACGTTCACATCAAGAACGACAACCCTCTGGCTGTCAGTTCTTGCCAATCTGATTATGGAAAATGTTATGAATGCACTCGATCGCCTGCTGGGCATCATGAAAACCCTGCGCGATCCTGAAGGCGGTTGCCCGTGGGACCGCGAGCAGACTTACGCCACCATCGCGCCTTACACCCTTGAAGAAACCTACGAAGTGCTGGATGCCATCAGCCGTGAAGATTTTGACGATCTGCAGGGCGAGCTGGGTGATTTGCTGTTCCAGGTGGTGTTTTATGCGCAGATGGCCAATGAAGAAGGGCGCTTTAACTTCGACGATATCTGCAACACTATCAGCGATAAGCTGGAACGCCGCCATCCGCACATTTTTGCCGACGTGAAGGTTAGCGGCAGTCAGGATGTGCTGACTCACTGGGAGCAGATTAAAACCCGTGAGCGGGCAGAGAAAGCGCAGCATTCGGCACTGGATGATATCCCGCGCGCGCTGCCGGCCTTGATGCGCTCGCACAAAATTCAGAAGCGCTGCAGTAACGTCGGCTTCGACTGGCATACGCTTGGGCCGGTGCTGGACAAAGTGTATGAAGAGATCGATGAAGTGATGCATGAGGCTAAGCAGGCGGTCGTCGATCAACAGAAGCTGGAAGAGGAAATTGGCGACCTGCTGTTTGCCACGGTGAATCTGTCGCGGCATCTGGGCAGCAAAGCCGAAATCGCGCTGCAAAAAGCCAACGACAAATTCGAACGCCGCTTCCGTCAGGTTGAGCAGATCATTGCCGATCAAGGGCTGGCGATGCAGGACGCAACGCTCGAACAGATGGAAGCCGCCTGGCAGCAAATCAAAGCCCGCGAGTAATAGCTGACTCGATTCAACAAAAGTGTGACTTGTATCAACCTCCGCCGCCGGCAAATCGGGTAATATTTTGCCGGTCAATACGGTGGCAGGCAGACAATCGGAAACGATTAATTGTGGCACTGCAGGGATTCGGGTAGACTGTTTTCCCGTCCTGGTTATTCCATCGTCTTTAAACCTACTTTCTCAGGTTCAGCATGACAACGAACTATATTTTTGTGACCGGCGGGGTCGTATCCTCTCTGGGAAAAGGCATTGCCGCAGCCTCCCTGGCCGCTATTCTTGAAGCACGCGGTCTTAACGTGACCATCATGAAACTGGACCCGTACATCAACGTGGACCCAGGCACCATGAGCCCAACTCAACACGGCGAAGTGTACGTCACCGACGACGGCGCAGAGACCGATCTGGATTTGGGTCACTACGAGCGTTTCATCCGCACCAAGATGAGCCGTCGTAACAACTTCACCACTGGCCGTATCTACTCAGAAGTCCTGCGCAAAGAGCGCCGGGGCGATTATCTGGGCGCGACCATTCAGGTTATTCCGCATATCACCAATGCCATCAAAGAGCGCATCATCGAAGGCGGTGAAGGCCATGATGTGGTGCTGGTTGAAATTGGCGGCACCGTGGGTGATATCGAATCCCTGCCATTCCTTGAAGCTATCCGCCAGATGGCGGTTCAGGTTGGCCGCGAGCACACCCTGTATATGCACCTGACGCTGGTGCCTTACATGGCCGCCGCTGGCGAAGTGAAAACCAAGCCAACTCAGCACTCGGTAAAAGAACTGCTGTCCATCGGTATTCAGCCAGACGTGCTGATTTGCCGTTCCGATCGCGCCGTACCCGCCAACGAACGTGCGAAAATCGCCCTGTTCTGTAACGTGCCGGAAAAAGCGGTAATCTCGCTGAAAGATGTTGATTCCATTTATAAAATCCCGGGCATGTTAAAATCCCAGGGTCTGGATGACTTTATCTGTAAGCGCTTCAATCTGAATGCACCGGAAGCGAACCTGGCCGAATGGGAACAGGTGATCTACGAAGAAGCCAATCCGGGCGGCGAAGTGACTATCGGTATGGTCGGCAAATATGTCGAGCTGCCAGATGCGTACAAGTCAGTGATTGAAGCCCTGAAGCACGGTGGTCTGAAAAACCGTGTGACGGTAAACATCAAGCTGATCGACTCGCAGGATGTTGAAACCCGCGGTGTCGAATTGCTGAAAGATTTGGATGCTATTCTTATCCCTGGCGGCTTCGGCTACCGTGGTGTGGAAGGCAAACTGATGACCGCCCGTTACGCGCGTGAGAACAACGTTCCTTACCTCGGCATTTGCCTGGGTATGCAGGTTGCGCTGATGGAATTCGCCCGTAACGTCGCCGGAATGGAAGGCGCAAACTCCACGGAATTTGTGCCAGACTGTAAGTATCCGGTGGTGGCATTGATCACCGAATGGCGTGATGAAGAAGGCAATGTTGAGCAGCGCACCGAGCAGAGCGACTTAGGCGGCACCATGCGTCTGGGCAGCCAGCAGTGCCAGCTGACCACCGACAGTCTGGTTCACCAGCTGTACGGTTCAGAAACCATTGTTGAGCGTCATCGCCATCGTTATGAAGTCAACAATATGCTGTTGAAGCAGATTGAAGCGGCTGGATTACGTGTGGCAGGCCGCTCCGGGGATGACCAGCTGGTGGAGATCATTGAGATCCCTGACCATCCATGGTTTGTTGCGTGTCAGTTCCATCCGGAATTCACCTCAACCCCGCGTGACGGTCACCCGCTGTTTGCTGGCTTTGTGAAAGCCGCCAGCGACTACCAGAAGCGTTTGGCAAACTAAGTATTTTCATAATGGCGCTGACTGACTAATCACCAGATGCCGGGCTGCAGCTCACAACGCTGCAGCGCCAAAATGGCGGTTAATCCGGGCGTTGTTTGTCTGAGTTTAAGTAAACTTGATACTGAGGAAAAACTAATGTCCAAAATCGTTAAAGTCATCGGTCGCGAAATCATCGACTCCCGTGGAAACCCGACCGTTGAAGCTGAAGTGCACCTGGAAGGCGGTTTCGTAGGTATGGCTGCTGCACCATCAGGCGCTTCTACCGGTTCTCGCGAAGCGCTGGAACTGCGTGACGGTGACAAATCTCGTTTCCTGGGTAAAGGCGTAACGAAAGCCGTTGCTGCGGTTAACGGCCCTATCGCTAACGCGGTAACGGGTAAAGACGCGAAAGACCAGGCAAACATCGACAAGATCATGATCGATCTGGACGGTACCGAGAACAAATCCCAGTTCGGCGCTAACGCCATTCTGGCTGTTTCTCTGGCTGCTGCGAAAGCCGCTGCTGCTGCCAAAGGCATGCCGCTGTATGAGCACATCGCTGAGCTGAACGGTACCCCGGGCAAATTCTCTATGCCACTGCCAATGATGAACATCATCAATGGCGGCGAGCACGCCGACAACAACGTCGACATCCAGGAATTCATGATCCAGCCTGTGGGCGCAAAAACCCTGAAAGAAGCCATCCGTATGGGTTCTGAAGTTTTCCACACCCTGGCGAAAGTGCTGAAGTCTAAAGGTATGGGTACGGCTGTGGGTGACGAAGGTGGCTACGCGCCTAACCTGGGTTCCAACGCAGAAGCGCTGGCGGTTATCGCTGAAGCGGTAAAAGCAGCAGGCTACGAGCTGGGCAAAGACATCACCCTGGCGATGGACTGTGCAGCATCTGAATTCTACAAAGACGGCAAGTATGTGCTGGCGGGTGAAGGCAACAAAGAATTCACCTCTGAAGAGTTCACTCACTTCCTGGAAGACCTGACCAAACAGTACCCAATCGTCTCTATCGAAGACGGTCTGGACGAATCTGACTGGGCTGGCTTCGCATACCAGACTAAAGTACTGGGCGACAAAATCCAGCTGGTGGGCGACGACCTGTTCGTAACCAACACCAAGATCCTGAAAGAAGGTATCGACAAAGGTATCGCTAACTCCATCCTGATCAAATTCAACCAGATCGGTTCTCTGACCGAAACTCTGGCTGCGATCAAAATGGCGAAAGATGCTGGTTATACCGCAGTGATCTCTCACCGTTCAGGTGAAACCGAAGACGCCACTATCGCTGACCTGGCGGTAGGTACTGCAGCGGGCCAGATCAAAACCGGTTCTATGAGCCGTTCTGACCGTGTTGCTAAGTACAACCAGCTGATCCGTATCGAAGAAGCGCTGGGAGCACGTGCGCCATTCAACGGTCTGAAAGAAGTTAAAGGTCAGTAATGACCTGACTTCCCGGCCCGTCGCGGGCTGAGGAATTTCAGCTGAAACTAAACCGGGCCCGTTAATCGCGGGCCCGGTTTTTTTATGCCTTTTTCAGCTGTCCGAACACCAGTCTTCCCTGATGGAAGTTGGCCTGCACCGCCGGTACGCGGGCGACCGCTTCGGCAGAGCAGCTGGCGTCGACCAGCATCATCTCTGCCGCATCATTGACCGCCGGCCACTGACGCTGCCCGGCATCGCTCAGCGGCAAAATATTGCCGGTGGCAATCGCCAGCGAACGGGTCAGGCCGAACTCGTCGGAGTTGCCGTACAGCTGGGCATACAGGTTGGCTTTCTCCAGCATGCTGCCGGTGCCAAACGGCGACCAGTGATCGATCACGCTGTCGGTGCCGGTCATTACCAACACGCCTTTCTCACTCAACTGCGGCAGCGGCATCGAGAGTTTGCCAATCGGCACCGTGGAAGCCACGGTAAACTGCTGCTCGGCCAGGCCGTGGATCACCTCTTCCAGCTCATTTCCCTGCATTACCGATAACGCAAAGCCGTGGCTCAGCGTGACCTTGCCCTTCAGCTGCGGGTTCTTCTCGACGGTGCTGATCATGTACTTCACCGCGGCAATGCCCGCTGGGGTGGTTTCGTGCAGATGGATATCGACGCCTTTGTGGCTATCCAGCGCGATCTGGAACATCGCATCCAGCGACTTCTCCATTGCGCCATCGACGTTAGTGGGATCGAGGCCGCCAACGTACTGCACGCCCATCTGCATCGCTTCACGCATCAGGCCATCGACGTTAGCGTGCAGCAGGCCATGCTGTGGAAACGCCACAATCTCACAGCTGAAGTCCTGCTGATGCTTCTGCAAGGCAATCTGCAAATGCTCCAGGCTTTTCAGGCCGCTGACCGGATCGATATTGCAGTGGCTGCGGGCAACGGTGGTGCCTTTGGATTGCAACAGCCCGATGATCGCTTCGGCATGCTCCACGGAATGCGGCAGCAGCTGCGGGATCAGCATCTGCTCACGGGCAATCATATCCATGATGGTTTTGCCTTTGCGCGGGCGTGGCGCTTCCCAGTGGCTGCCGTAAAAGGTTTTATCCAGATGGATATGCATATCGCGCGTGGCGGGCAGCAGCAGCATGCCCTGTGCATCGTAGGCGGGCAGGGCGCTGGCCGCGCGCGCCTTAACCTGACTTATCGCGACGATTTTGCCGTGATTGATTTCCAGATCGTAGAGCGCGGTGTGCGTGGCGATAATCATCTCGCCTTCGCGCTCAAATCCCTCTTCCAGCCTGACGTTTCGCAGGACGTAATGCGCATCAGCGAGGGTTTTGGTCTGGCTGGCATCGTCGCAGGGTACGCTTGCCGATGCATTGTTGACGGTTGCGGCGCCTGCCATCCCAGAGGCAAGAAGGGCGCTGCCAGCGGTCATTCTGGCGCCGGTAGAGAGGAAGTTCCTGCGGCTTTGTTGAACGGTTTGCACATCAGTTTCCTTTTTTATTGTGGTCATTTCCCCAGCAATATTACCTGAATGAAGATTGCTAGCAATCCTGTGTGATGTAAAAATATGCAAGGTTGGCAGCGCAGGTTTTAAGTCCAGCCCAGCGGTGCGGCACACGCCACCTGAGGATTATCTGAAAAAACCGGCCTGTCAGCGGGATGATCTGCATACTTTGTGATTTTTATTAATGAGTTGCGAACCAATTCTGCCTTTTAAGGAATGGTCTGATTTGTGTTAAGGAGGGCGAAATATCAGGTCAATTTATGTAAGTTCGCGGTAACGAAATGTAATCAGGACCAGTATAAAATGAAATACAGAGCGGATGTTGATGGACTGCGGGCGCTGGCGGTGTTGCCGGTAATCGCCTATCACATGGGAATATCCGGGATCCCGGGCGGGTTTACCGGCGTGGATATCTTCTTCGTGATATCAGGCTACCTTATCTGCGGCATTATTTACAATGGCGCTATGAACAACACCTTCTCCTATCTGGATTTTTACAAACGCCGCAGCCTGCGCATTCTGCCGCCGCTGTTTGTGGTGATGCTGACCACCTTAGCCTTTGGCTACTACCATCTGCTGCCGGCGCAGTTCAGCGATCTCAGCAACAGTTCGCTGGCCACGCTGCTGTTCTCGTCCAACATCTTCTTCTGGAAAACCACCGGCTACTTTGCCGGGCCAGCCGAACTGAAGCCGCTGCTGCATACCTGGTCGCTGGCCGTTGAAGAGCAGTTCTACATTATCTTCCCGGTGATCCTGCTGTTGGTGGTGCGCTTCTTCCGTCAGCGCACCACGCAGGTGATGCTGCTGATTATCGCCGTGTCGCTGATGTTAAGCATCTATGCGGTGACACGAAAACCGACCTTCACTTTCTATATGCTGCCAACCCGGGCCTGGGAACTGGCGCTGGGCGGCATCATTGCGGTTGCCGGTCTGGAAGCGAAAATGGCGAAGGTCTCGCAGGGGATTAAACATCTGATGAGCCTGGCAGGGCTCGGGCTGATCCTGTTTGGCTTCCTGTGGCTCAACACCGATAAACCCTTCCCGGCATGGAATGCCATCTGGCCCTGTCTCGGCAGCTTCCTGATTATTCTTGCCGGGCAAAAAGCGGCGGTTTCCCGCGTGCTGGCGCTGAAGCCGATCGTCTACATCGGCATGATCTCCTACTGCCTGTATCTGTGGCACTGGCCGATTATCGTTTACAGCCGGATGTTCGCGAACTTTGCGCCTGGCGTTCGCGAGATGGTTATCGCTGGCCTGTCGCTGCTGTTGGCGGTCGCCTCTCGTTACCTGATTGAAATCCCCTTCCGCTACAAGCTGGCGGTGTTCAGCCCGGGCAGAATTGTGGCGGCGTCGGTGGTGGGGCTGGTGTTGATGGCTTCCGGCACCTTCTATAAAGGGCATCTCGACAACAATGCCGGCCAGTTCTCCACGGATGCGCTGGCGCTGGCGAAATATACCCAGTACAAGGACATGCCCGAATTTAACTATCAGTACCGACTGGGCCGCTGCTTTGTGGACGGTAAAAGCGAGGAAGATAAACCGTTCGATCGGGATTACTGCCTGAAAACCTCAGACACGGCGAAAAATTACGTGCTGATTGGCGACAGCCATGCGGCCCATCTGTGGCGGGCACTCAGCCTGGCGGCCGGGCAGGGCATCAATGTGATTCAGGCCACTTCGGCAGGCTGTAAGCCGCTGTACCAGCAGTCGCTGCGCAACCCTTGTACCGATCTGGTGGATTATGTCTACGGCTCGTGGATCCCCAAACACAAGATTGACGGCATCATCATCTCCGCACGCTGGGCACCGGAAGACATTGCGCCGCTGAAAGCCACACTACAGCATCTGAAAGGCGTGTCGGACAACGTGATCGTGATGGGCCCGACCATTGAGTATTCGGAAGCGTTGCCGGACCTGTTGGCCTATCAGACCGACGGCCGTAAAGATCTGGTGGCGTCGTCGATCGACCACAGCATCAAACAGACCGACAGCGCGATGAAGCAGGCGATGGTGGATGCGCAGACCCGCTACATCTCGGTTTATTCCATCATTTGTCCGGGCGATATCTGTCGTGGGCTGGCGTCGGATGGTCATCCCATCTCCAACGACTATGGCCATTTCACCCTGAGTGGCGCAAAAGACGTGGCGAAACAGGCGATGACCGAGATGCATCAGGACAACTTTATGTAACCCGCCGGGGCTGGCAGCACGCTGGCCCGTCAACCCTCACCTAACGGAAGTCAGATAGCCGCCAGCCAGCACAAAGCGGTTTGGCTATCTCCGCGCCAATCTGCCATACTCTGCGCCCTTAAATTCACTTCCAGTTGAGACTGTCATGCAGTACCCGATTAATGAAATGTTCCAGACGTTGCAGGGCGAAGGGTTTTACACCGGCGTTCCGGCAATTTTTATCCGCCTGCAAGGATGCCCGGTGGGCTGCAGCTGGTGTGATACCAAACACACCTGGGATAAGCTGGCCGATCGGGAAACCTCGCTGGGCGATATCTTAACCAAAACCGTCGAAACCGATGCGTGGGGCTCGGCCAATGCCGCCGCGTTGCTGGCAGTGATTGCCAACCATGGCTGGACGGCGCGCCATATTGTGATCACCGGCGGCGAACCCTGCATCCACGATCTGACGCCGCTGACCGCGACGCTGCAGCAGCACGGCTTCAGCTGCCAGATCGAAACCAGCGGTACTCACGAGGTGCTTTGCAGCGCAGAGACCTGGGTGACGGTGTCGCCGAAGGTGAATATGCGCGGGGGTTATGACGTGTTGAATCAGGCGCTGGTGCGCGCAGATGAAGTGAAGCATCCGGTGGCCCGTCAGCGTGATGTGGAGGCTTTACAGGCGCTGTTGGCGACGCTGAATGATGACAAGCCGCGGATTATCGCGCTGCAGCCGATCAGTCAGAAAGACGATGCGACTAAGCTGTGTATTGAAACCTGTATCAAGCACAACTGGCGTTTATCGATGCAGACGCATAAGTACCTGAACATCGCTTAGTGGTCCACTGTGAACAGCGGACAAAGAAAAGGGGAGAACCGCAAGGTTCTCCCCTTTTCTTTGTCCGGGGTTAATAAAGCAGAGCGTTGGCCGCAGCCGATCGCTTAACCTCTGTAGATGCAGCCCGCGGTGCAGGTCTCTTTGATGGTCACCGCGCTCAGTTCTGCGAGCTTCGGTTTCATCTGATCCCAAATCCATTTCGCCAGCACTTCGCTGGTTGGATTCTCCAGACCGGCAATCTCATTCAGGTAGTAATGATCGAGCTGGTCGTAGATCGGCTTGAAGGCCGCTTTCAGTTCGGCAAAGTCCATAATCCAGCCGGTATGCGCATCCACTTCGCCGGTAATTTCGAGCCGCACCAGGAAGGAGTGCCCGTGCAGGCGGCCACATTTGTGCCCTGCAGGAACGTTAGGCAGATGGTGAGCAGCCTCGAACATAAAATCTTTAAACAGCGTGGTAGCCATAACAGTCTCAGTAAACTTTTCTTGAAAAAACCGCCGAAGTCTACCCGAAAAAGCCTTTTTTCGCACCCGTTTCCCGGCTGTTTCTTATTCTGAGCACTAACGGTAAACGATGTCGCTTCTAACCTGTTGAATATCAGTGAGTTAATTAACCTGTTTTGCCACTATGCCTTACCCGTAAAACCGTTTAGTCATTTTGGTTATTTATTATTACCAACCCTTATTTAATGGTTATTATGCTAGTCGTTACCCTACTCTCATCTTGCTGTCTTTACGGCCCGGACCACCGATACTGGAACCTTCTACGCAATGACGACTCAGGCACCTCCAAGCTCTCTGCTTCCGCTTAACCCGGAACAACTCGCCCGTTTGCAGGCGGCCACCGGGGATTACTCCACGACTCAGCTGGCCTGGCTCTCCGGTTATTTCTGGGGCATGGTCAATCAGGCTCCCGGCACCGCCGCCGTCAGCGCACCGGCACCGGTTGAAGCCCCGGCGATTACCCTGCTTTCGGCGTCGCAAACCGGCAACGCCCGCCGTCTGGCAGAACAGCTGCGCGACGACCTGCTGGCCGCGAAACTGAACGTCAACCTGGTTAACGCCGGTGATTACAAGTTCAAGCAGATCGCCCAGGAAAAACTGCTGGTGGTGGTGACCTCGACCCAGGGTGAGGGCGAACCGCCTGAAGAAGCCGTGGCGTTGCACAAGTTCCTGATGTCCAAAAAGGCGCCGAAGCTGGATAACACCGCGTTTGCGGTGTTCGGGCTGGGCGATACTTCATATGAATTCTTTAGCCAGGCCGGGAAGGACTTCGACGGCAAGCTGGCGGAGATGGGCGGTGAACGCCTGCTGGACCGCGTCGATGCCGATGTGGAATATGCCGCAGACGCCGAGCAATGGCGCAAGCAGATTGTTACCATCCTGAAAGCCCGCGTACCGGCCGAATCACCGGCGGCAGCGGCCGCCACTGCCGCCGGCTCGGTGAACGAAGTGTTCAGCAGCCCGTACAGCAAAGAAGAGCCGCTAACCGCCAGCTTCGCCGTTAACCAGAAGATTACCGGCCGTGACTCTGACAAAGATGTTCGCCACATTGAAATCGATCTGGGCGACTCGGGTCTGCGTTATCAGCCGGGCGATGCGTTAGGCGTCTGGTTTGAAAATGATGCAGCGCTGGTGCAGGAGCTGGTTGAGCTGGTGTGGCTGAAAGGCGATGAGAGCGTTACGGTCAATGACCAGACGCTGACCCTGAGCGAGGCGCTGCAAAAGCATTTTGAACTGACGGTCAACACGCCGCAGATCGTGGAGCAGTACGGCACCTTGAGCCGCGACGAAACGCTGCTGGGCCTGATCAGCGAAAAGCCCAAACTGCAGCATTACGCGCAGAACACGCCCATCGTCGACATGGTACGCGGCGCGCCGGTTGAGCTGACCGCTGAGCAGTTGATTGCGCTGCTGCGTCCGCTGACGCCGCGTCTCTACTCCATTGCTTCATCGCAGGCGGAGAACGACACCGAGGTGCATATCACCGTTGGCGCGGTCCGCTTCGACATTGATGGCCGCGCGCGTGCGGGCGGGGCGTCCAGCTTCCTGGCCGACCGTCTGGAAGAAGACGGCGACGTGCGGGTGTTTATTGAGCATAACGATAACTTCCGTTTACCGGCCAACCCGGAAACGCCGGTGATCATGATTGGCCCTGGCACCGGCATCGCCCCGTTCCGCGCCTTTATGCAGCAACGTGATGCGGACGGCGCCGCCGGCAAAAACTGGCTGTTCTTTGGCAACCCGCACTTTACCGATGACTTCCTCTACCAGGTAGAGTGGCAGCGTTACGTGAAGGATGGCCTGCTGACCAATATCGATCTGGCCTGGTCCCGTGACCAGCAGCAGAAAGTGTATGTACAGGATAAAATCCGCGCCAAAGGGGCGGAAGTGTGGGACTGGATCCAACAGGGTGCGCACATCTATGTCTGCGGTGATGCCAACCGTATGGCGAAAGATGTCGAGCAGGCTTTGCTGGAACTGGTCGCCGAGCACGGTGGCATGGACACAGAGACCGCCGACGAATTCTTAAGTGAGCTGCGCATTGAGCGCCGTTATCAGCGAGACGTTTACTAATGAGCAATGAAAAACATCCTGGCCCGCTGGTGGTTGAAGGCAAACTCACCGACGCAGAACGCCTGAAGAAAGAGAGCAACTACTTACGCGGTACCATCACCGAAGATCTGCAGAATGGTCTGACCGGCGGCTTTACCGGCGATAACTTTTTACTGATCCGTTTCCACGGCATGTATCAGCAGGATGACCGTGATATCCGTGCCGAACGTGCCGAGCAGAAGCTGGAACCGCGCCACGCGATGATGCTGCGCTGCCGCTTACCGGGCGGGATCATCACGCCTAAGCAGTGGCTGGGCATCGACAAATTTGCCGAGAACAACACCATTTATGGCAGCATCCGTCTGACCAACCGTCAGACCTTCCAGTTCCACGGCATCCTGAAGGGCAACGTGAAGCCCGCTCACCAGATGCTGAGTGAAGTGGGGCTGGATTCACTGGCTACCGCCAATGACGTCAATCGTAACGTGCTGTGCAGCTCGAACCCGGTGGAGTCCGAACTGCATCAGGAAGCCTACGAGTGGGCGAAGAAGCTCTCCGAGCATCTGCTGCCGCAGACCCGTGCCTATGCGGAAATCTGGCTGGATAAAGAGAAGGTTGCCACCACCGACAAAGAGCCGATTCTGGGCGAAACCTATCTGCCGCGTAAATTCAAAACCACCGTGGTGGTGCCACCGCACAACGACGTGGATCTGCACGCCAACGACCTGAACTTCGTGGCAATTGCCGAGAACGGCAAGCTGATCGGCTTTAACCTGTTGGTCGGCGGCGGTCTGTCTATCGATCACGGTAACAAAGCGACCTATGCCCGCACCGCCAGCGAGTTTGGCTTCCTGCCGCTGGATAAAACGTTGGCCGTTGCGGAAGCCGTGGTCACCACGCAGCGCGACTGGGGTAACCGTACCGATCGTAAAAACGCCAAAACCAAGTACACCCTTGAGCGTGTCGGCGTGGAAACCTTTAAGGCGGAAGTTGAGCGTCGTGCTGACATCACCTTTGAACCGACGCGTCCCTACGAATTCACCACCCGTGGCGATCGCATTGGCTGGGTAAAAGGTATCGATGACAAATGGCACCTGACGCTGTTTATCGAAAACGGTCGCCTGCTGGATTATCCGGGCCGTCCGCTGAAGACCGGTATTGCTGAAATCGCCAAAATTCACCAGGGCGACTTCCGTCTGACCGCTAACCAGAACCTGATTGTTGCCGGCGTGCCGGAAGCGGATAAGCCGAAAATTGAAGCGCTGGCGCGCAGTCATGGGCTGATGGAAAGCGTCACTGCCCAGCGCGAAAACTCGATGGCCTGCGTGTCGTTCCCGACCTGTCCGCTGGCGATGGCCGAAGCCGAACGCTTCCTGCCAGAATTCGTCACCCGGGTGGAAGGTCTGATGACCGCACACGGCGTGGGCGATGAGCACATCGTGCTGCGCGTAACCGGCTGTCCTAACGGCTGTGGCCGTGCGCTGCTGGCGGAAATTGGGCTGGTGGGCAAGGCGCCGGGCCGTTACAACCTGCATCTGGGCGGTAACCGCATCGGTACGCGTATCCCACGGATGTACCGTGAAAACATCACCGAAGACGAAATTTTGTCTACCCTTGATGAATTACTGGGGCGCTGGTCAACAGAACGCGAAGCCGATGAAGGCTTTGGTGATTTCACTATCCGCGCAGGCGTGGTGAAACCGGTTGTTGATCCGGCCCGCGATTTTTGGGCATGACGGAGGCGTGATAATGTCTGTACTCGATCTCTCTGAACTGAACGAATTACCGAAGGTTAAGCGCGTGATGGCGCTGGCGGAGCTGAACACCAGGCTGGAGAAACTGTCTGCCCAGGATCGCGTGCTCTGGGCGCTGGAGAATTTGCCGGGCGAAGCGGTGCTCTCTTCCAGCTTTGGCATTCAGGCGGCGGTCAGCCTGCATCTGGTCAATCAGGCGAAGCCCGGCATTCCGGTGATCCTCACCGATACCGGCTACCTGTTCCCGGAAACCTATCAGTTTATCGATCATCTGACCGACAAGCTGCAGCTCAACCTGAAAGTCTACCGTGCTGAACAGAGCGCGGCCTGGCAGGAAGCGCGTTACGGCAAGTTGTGGGAGCAGGGCGTGGAAGGCATTGAACGCTACAACGACATCAATAAAGTTGAGCCGATGAACCGCGCGATGAAAGAGCTGAAGGCCCAGACGTGGTTCGCCGGTCTGCGTCGCGATCAGTCCAGTAGCCGCGCCAATCTGCCGGTGCTGGCCATCCAGCGTGGCGTCTTTAAGCTGCTGCCAATCATCGACTGGGATAACCGTCAGGTGCATCAATACCTGCAGGATAACGATCTGGGTTATCACCCGCTGTGGGATCAGGGCTATCTGTCGGTTGGCGATACGCACACCACCCGCAAATGGGAGCCAGGCATGGCGGAAGAAGAGACGCGCTTCTTTGGTCTGAAGCGCGAATGCGGTCTGCACGAATAACGCCGCAGAGTGAAATGAACGATCGACGCCTGATGCTGCCATCAGGCGTTTTTTTTTGCGCTTAAATCCCCACCAGCGACTGGAATTCCTCCGCGCTGCGGGTGACGTTGACCTTCGTCACTTCATACTCGGCAACGGCCTGGAAGGGATCTTCGGCGAGAATGGTGTTCAGGCGCTCACGATCGATATCCTTCACCATCAGCACGCCACCGGTGCGCGGATCTTTGCGGCCTGCGGTGATAAACACGCCGGCGTCAAAATACTTGTTCAGCCAGGCGACGTGCGGATCCAGTACGGCTTCCACCTCTTCCAGCGGGCGGACATAGTTCAGATAGACGATGTACATGCGGTAGCTCCTCTCAGGTTTTGGGGTTCGCCAGCTCGGTGACCAGCGGCAGCAGGATCTTAACGGTGCTTCGGGTGCGTTGCGTAATGCGTCCAGGCAGCCAGCGATCCAGATAAGCCAGATTATCCAGCGAAGCCTGATGGCGCGTGGTGCCCGCTGGGAAGTGGCGGCTGATGGCGCGCTGCTGCTGGCCATCTTTATTACCCAGCTCCCAGTTGGTGGCGCGCACGCGTAATAAAGGAATACCGGCTTTATCGAACAGATCGTCGGTCGGCTGGTTCTTCACGGCTTTGCCATTGCTGGCCACCGCCAGTCCGTGCTGGCGGGCAATGGCCAGCGCGCGGTCGCGGGTTTGTCGGGCGACGGCTTCCGGCGTGTGGCTGCCGCTATCAAAGTAAAGTTTATCGCCGACAATCAGGCTGTCCAGGTTGATCACCAGCAGCGTGTTCTTCTTCTCTTCCGGCTTCAGGCGGGCGAGGTAATCCGCTTCGCCCTGATGGCCGTTCTCTTCACCGCTTAATGCCACGAAGCGCAGGCTGTAGTGCAGCGGCACCTTGCTAAGACGTTGCGCCAGCTCCAGCATTACGCCAAGACCCGAGGCATTATCGTCTGCACCCTGTAACGTCAGGCCGCCAAGGTTGTGCTGGCGATCGCTGTCGCTCACCGGCATAAAGGTGTCGGCTTGGGTGACGATCACAATCTGCTGCGGCACCTTGCCTTCGCGGGCGGCAATCACCGTGGTGGCGGTGACTTTATGCGGCGTAATCTGCCCATCCTGTAAGCGATAGGGATAGCTGGCGGTGAAGTCGCGTTTGTTGCTTTCATAGCCCATGCTGCTGAACTGATGTTGCAGATAATCTGCGGTCAGCATCTCGGCGGGACTGCCGGCCATGCGGCCAGGGAAGTAGGTGGCAATGTGACGCAGTTGCTGTTCAGCAAAATGGCCCTCTGGCTGGCTGGCGGCCTGCAGAGGAAAAATAGCACCGCAACTGAGCAACACGGCAAGCGCGCGCAGGCGGAGTCGGGAAAACATGCGGGATCCTTAGTCGTCATCCTGTGACGATCTTGCGAAATATTTTTACCCGCTTAGTATGAAAGTGTGACGGCGATTGCACAATTTCAATCTCTCTGAAAACCCCTAAATATCATCCCTTAAGCACATTTTGTCGGATGCTATGCCAGATCGTTATTCCATTCGGTAACTACTCATTCCAATTAGTAATTTCATAAGCCTTAAGCCAGGGCCGTATAGTCACGCTAACTTTGTGTAATTACAGAAAAGGCTGACGTGGACTATCTTCCGATTTTTGCTGACATCCGAAACAAACCGGTGCTGATTGTAGGCGGCGGTGACGTGGCTGCGCGCAAGATTGACTTGCTGCGTCGCGCGGGTGCCCGGGTGCAAATCGCCGCTCGCACGCTGTGTGAGGAGCTGACCGCGCTGGAAAACAGTGGCGAGGTCAGCTGGATAGCCAAAGAGTATCAGAACGCGCTGCTGGACGGCGTCTATCTGGTGATCGCTGCCACCGACGACGGCGAACTGAATGCCCGCGTCTATCACGATGCCACCGAGCGTCAGATGCTGGCCAACGTGGTGGACGATCAGCCGAAGTGCTCATTTATTTTCCCCTCTATTGTCGACCGCTCCCCGCTGGTGGTGGCGATCTCGTCGAGCGGCACGGCACCGGTGCTGGCGCGGTTACTGCGTGAGAAGCTGGAAGCCCTGCTGCCTGCCAACCTTGGTCAGATGGCGGAGCTTGCCGGTCAGTGGCGGACGAAAGTGAAGCAGCGGCTCGGAAAAATGTCCGAGCGTCGTCGCTACTGGGAAGCGGCCTTTAACGGCCTGTTTGCCAGCCAGGTGGCCTCCGGCAATATCGAGGGCGCGAAGCGCACGCTGGACCAACAGCTTGACGATCCCGATGCCGGCGAAGGCGAAATCATTCTGGTCGGTGCAGGTCCGGGCGATCCGGGTTTGCTGACCCTGCGCGGCTTGCAGGTGATGCAGCAGGCTGACGTGGTGCTGTATGACCATCTGGTCAGCGATGAAATTCTCGATCTGGTGCGCCGTGACGCCGACCGTATCTGCGTGGGCAAGCGTGCCAATGCGCACAGCATTCCGCAGGAAGAGACCAACCGCATGCTGGTGTCGCTGGCGAAACAGGGCAAGCGCGTGGTGCGCCTCAAAGGCGGTGACCCGTTTATCTTTGGCCGCGGCGGCGAAGAGCTGCAGGCGGCGGTTGAAGCCGGCATTCCTTTCCAGGTTGTGCCTGGCGTGACCGCTGCGGCGGGTGCGACCGCCTATGCCGGCATCCCGCTGACTCACCGCGACTACGCGCAGAGCGCCACCTTTATTACCGGTCATTGCCGCG
Source organism: Erwinia billingiae Eb661 (assembly GCF_000196615.1). NCBI lineage: Bacteria > Pseudomonadati > Pseudomonadota > Gammaproteobacteria > Enterobacterales > Erwiniaceae > Erwinia > Erwinia billingiae. The sequence goes on along the minus strand of NC_014306.1, from coordinate 3,928,950 downwards.
CCGATGGCGAAGGGCTGGACTGGGCATCCCTGGCGGTCTCGCGTCAGACCCTGGCAATTTATATGGGCACCATGAAGGCGGGGGAAATCTCCTCGCAGCTGATTGCCCATGGCCGCGACGCACAGACGCCGGTGGCCGTGATCGGTCGCGGGACGCGTCAGGATCAGCAGGTGCTGACCGGCACGCTGGAAGAATTAGAAGCATTAGCGCAACGCGCACCGACGCCGGCATTACTGGTGGTAGGCGAAGTGGTTCACCTGCATCAGCAACTGGCATGGTTTCAACATTCAGCGCAGCAGGCCGGACGTGAGTCCGCCGTTGTGAATTTGGCTTGAGGAAAGGTTATGGATCAAAAACGACTGACTCACCTGCGTCAACTGGAAGCGGAAAGTATTCATATTATCCGTGAAGTGGCAGCAGAGTTTGGCAACCCGGTGATGATGTACTCCATCGGCAAGGACTCCTCTGTGATGCTGCACCTGGCGCGCAAGGCATTCTATCCGGGCACGCTGCCGTTCCCGTTACTGCACGTGGATACCGGCTGGAAATTCCGTGAAATGTACGAGTTCCGCGACCGCACGGTGAAAAACATCGGTGCCGAGCTGCTGGTACACAAAAACCCGGAAGGCGTGGCGATGGGCATCAATCCCTTCGTTCACGGCAGTGCCAAGCACACCGACATCATGAAGACCGAAGGCCTGAAGCAGGCGCTGAACAAGTACGGCTTTGATGCCGCGTTCGGCGGTGCCCGTCGTGATGAAGAAAAATCCCGTGCGAAAGAGCGTATCTACTCGTTCCGCGACCGTTTCCACCGCTGGGACCCGAAAAATCAGCGTCCTGAGCTGTGGCACAACTACAACGGCCAGATCAATAAAGGCGAAAGTATCCGCGTCTTCCCGCTCTCCAACTGGACCGAGCTGGATATCTGGCAGTACATCTTCCTGGAAAACATCGACATCGTGCCATTGTACCTGGCCGCACCGCGTCCGGTGCTGGAGCGCGATGGCATGTTAATGATGATCGATGACGACCGTATCGATCTGCAACCTGGCGAAGTGATTGAGCAGCGCATGGTCCGATTCCGTACCCTCGGCTGCTGGCCGCTGACCGGCGCGGTGGAATCCGAGGCGCAAACGCTGCCGGAGATCATTGAAGAGATGCTGGTTTCCACCACCAGTGAACGTCAGGGCCGCATGATCGACCGCGACCAGTCCGGCTCGATGGAGCTGAAAAAACGCCAGGGTTATTTCTAAGGAGCCGAGATGAATACCGTCATTGCACAACAAATTGCCGACCAGGGCGGCGTGGAAGCCTGGCTGCACGCCCAGCAACATAAAAGCCTGCTGCGTTTTCTGACCTGCGGCAGCGTCGACGATGGCAAGAGCACGCTGATTGGTCGCCTGCTCCATGACACCCGTCAGATTTATGAAGATCAGCTCTCTTCACTGCATAACGACAGCAAGCGTCACGGCACTCAGGGCGAGAAACTGGATCTGGCGCTGCTGGTGGATGGCCTGCAGGCCGAGCGCGAGCAGGGCATTACCATTGATGTCGCCTACCGCTATTTCTCCACCGAGAAGCGTAAGTTCATCATTGCCGACACGCCAGGACACGAGCAGTACACCCGCAACATGGCCACCGGCGCATCCACCTGCGACCTGGCGATCCTGCTGATCGATGCGCGTAAAGGCGTGCTGGATCAGACGCGTCGACACAGCTTTATCTCCACGCTGCTGGGCATCAAGCACCTGATCGTGGCGATCAACAAAATGGATCTGGTTGAGTACAGCGAAGCGACCTTCGAGCAGATCAAACAGGATTACCTCGACTTTGCCGGCCAGTTGCCCGCCGATCTCGATATCCGCTTTGTGCCGTTGTCGGCGCTGGAAGGCGAGAACGTGGCCTCCCCAAGCGAAGCGATGAGCTGGTACACCGGCCCAACGCTGCTGGACGTGCTGGAAACTGTCGAGGTGCAGCGCGTGGTTGAGCAGCAGCCGATGCGTTTCCCGGTGCAGTACGTTAACCGTCCGAACCTGGATTTCCGCGGTTACGCCGGCACGCTGGCATCCGGCACCGTGACCGTCGGACAGCGCGTCAAGGTGCTGCCATCGGGCGTTGAATCGTCGATTGCCCGCATCGTGACCTTTGACGGCGATCTGCAGGAAGCGCAGGCCGGTGAAGCGATCACCCTGGTGCTGAAAGACGAAATCGATATCAGCCGCGGTGATTTGCTGGTGGCGGCCGATGCCACGCTCAAGCCAGTGCAGGCCGCGTCGGTTGACGTGGTATGGATGGCGGAACAGCCGCTGGTGCCAGGCCAGAGCTTTGACATTAAAATCGCCGGCAAGAAAACTCGCGCCCGTGTTGAGAAGATTGAACATCAGGTTGAGATCAACAGCCTGGCGAAACATGATGCGGAAAGCCTGCCGCTGAACGGTATCGGTCTGGTCGATCTGACCTTTGATGAGCCGATGGTGCTGGATCAGTATCAGCAGAACCCGGTGACCGGTGGCATGATCATTATCGATCGCCTGAGCAACGTCACCGTCGGCGCCGGGATGATCCGTCAGCCGCTGGAAGACGTGGTGCAGAATCCGGGCAACTTTAGCGCTTTCGAGCTGGAGCTGAACGAACTGGTTCGCCGTCACTTCCCACACTGGGGCGCACGCGATCTGTTGGGCGGCAAATAATGGCCGCAGAACACGATGAAAACGTCATCTGGCATTCGCACTTTGTCACGCGTGAAGATCGTGAGCAGCAGCATGGCCATCAGGGCGTGCTGTTGTGGTTTACCGGCCTTTCGGGGTCGGGTAAATCCACGGTGGCCGGTGCAGTGGAGCAAGCGCTGCAACAGGTGGGTGTCAGCACCTACCTGCTTGACGGCGACAATGTTCGTCACGGTTTGTGCCGCGATCTGGGCTTCAGTGATGATGACCGCAAAGAGAACATCCGTCGGGTCGGTGAAGTGGCCAAACTGATGGTCGATGCCGGATTGGTGGTGCTCAGCGCGTTTATCTCTCCGCATCGTGAAGAACGTCAGATGGTGCGGGAGTTGCTGGGAGAAGGGCGCTTTATCGAGGTGTTCGTTGATACGCCGCTGGCGATCTGCGAAGCCCGCGATCCGAAAGGGCTCTACAAGAAAGCCCGTGCCGGAGAGTTGCGTAACTTCACCGGTATCGATGGCGTGTACGAAGCGCCTGAACAGGCGGAAATCCATCTCGACGGTGAACAGGCCGTTGCCCATCTGCTGACGCAAACGCTGGATGTCCTCCGCCAGCGTGGTGTGATTGCCGGTTAATATTGCCCTCAAAAATAGCCACAGAAGCGCGCTGGAAAGACCCGGGCGCTTCTTACTGCTGCGTAGGAAAAACCGCGAACAATTGGTAACAATATTGCGGGTTCAAGTGTTAGATCTCCCGCGTTGTCGCGATATCATCACCCCCTGAGATAGCCCCGGCAAAACGCCTCAGAGCGTGCTGTATTTCGCGTCAACAGGATACTTATGCATAACGTTACGCCCATGCTCGCCCGCAAAGACGATCGGGATCAGGAAGACCCTTCCTGGTCATTTCCCGGTGGTGTGGTTGGCTTTGCCTCATACTGGCTCGCGCTGGCGATCCCCTTTGTGATGTATGGGGCAAACACGCTGTTTTTCTTTCTTTATACCTGGCCGTTTTTCCTGGCGCTGCTGCCGGTTTCGGTGTTGGTCGGCATTGTCGCCAACGTGCTGCTGCGGGGCCAGTTGATTTGGACCATTTTGCTGACCGCTGTGGTGGTGGTCTGTCTGTTCTGGCTGCTGTTTACGCTACTGACCGGATGGTAGCCGGTCTCTTTGTTGGATCTTTCGCCAGCCCGGCTGGCAGGATTTGATGTCAGAATTCCCACTGCGGTTACAAAACTTTGCTCGCAAAACCTGATTTCAGGGCGGGGAACGCTCACCGATCCACCAATCGACGGTTAAATCACTGTGAAAGTGGAGTCGGATGTAAAGTTATGGGATGATTGAGCCGTTTTCAGGGGGCGGGGATGGGAAAACTTACTCTGCTGTTACTTGTGCTACTGGGCTGGTTACAATATTCGCTCTGGTTAGGCAAGAACGGCATACATGATTTTACGCGTGTTAAAGACGATGTTGCGGTGCAACAAGGCGGCAACGCGAAGCTAAAAGCGCGAAACGATCAGTTGTTTGCAGAAATCGACGACCTTAACGGCGGTTCTGAAGCAATTGAGGAACGCGCACGTAACGAGCTGGGGATGATTAAACCCGGTGAGACTTTCTATCGCCTTGTGCCGGATCAAAATAAACGAAACGCGCAGCAGGGTGCTTCTAACAGTCAGCAACGATAACTCATGAACATCGCAGGGTCCTTTCCGGACATCATCGCTGTGGTTCCCGCTGCCGGGATCGGCAGCCGGATGCAGGCAGAGTGCCCCAAACAATACCTTTCAATCGGTGGCAAAACGCTGCTGGAACATGCGCTTAACAGCTTGCTGGCGCATCCAGCCATCAGCCGTATTATTGTCGCCATCAGTCCTGATGACCCCTTCTTTCCTGCGCTGCCAATGGCCAGCGATCCGCGTATCACGGTGGTGAACGGCGGCAAAGAGCGTGCGGATTCCGTGCTGGCAGGCCTGCAGGCGGCGTCTGCCTCGCGCTGGGTGTTGGTTCACGACGCTGCGCGTCCCTGTCTGCATCTTGATGACCTCACGCGGTTACTGGCGATCGCCGCGACCAGTCGCGTGGGCGGCATTCTTGCGGCCCCGGTGCGTGACACCATGAAGCGGGCCGAAGCAGGGAAACAAGCGATAGCGCATACTGTCGATCGCGAAGCCTTATGGCATGCGCTGACGCCGCAGCTGTTCCCGCTGGAACTGCTGCGCACCTGTCTTGAACGGGCGTTAAGGGAAGGGGCGACGATCACCGACGAGGCATCGGCGCTGGAGTATTGTGGCTATCATCCTGAACTGGTGATCGGCCGCAGCGACAACATTAAGGTAACGCGGCCGGAAGATTTGGCGCTGGCGGCGTTTTACCTGACTCAATCACAGAATAAGGAGAGCGCATAATGCGTATCGGCCACGGTTTTGATGTTCACGCATTTGGCGGCGAAGGCCCGCTGATTATTGGCGGCGTGCGAATTCCTTATGAAAAAGGGTTACTGGCACATTCCGACGGTGACGTGGCGCTGCATGCGCTGACCGATGCGTTGCTGGGTGCCGCCGCGCTGGGCGATATTGGCAAGCTGTTCCCGGACACGGACGCCGCCTATAAAGGCGCGGACAGCCGCGAACTGCTGCGTGAAGCCTGGCGTCAGATCCAGAAAAAAGGCTACCGCTTAGGCAACGTTGACGTCACGATCATCGCACAGGCGCCGAAAATGCTGCCTCATGTGCCGCAGATGCGCATCAACATCGCGGAAGATCTGGGTATCCATATGGATGACGTTAACGTCAAAGCCACCACCACCGAGAAGCTGGGCTTTACCGGTCGTGGCGAAGGCATTGCCTGTGAAGCGGTTGCGCTGATCTTTAAGGCGGACGCGTAATGGTCGATGAGCTGAGCTGGCTGCACGGCAAGCCCACGGCCACAGGCGTGCTGAAAGCCAACCCGGAAGATTTTATCGTCATCGAAGACCTCGGCTATGGCCCGGACGGCGATGGCGAGCAGGTGCTGGTGCGCATTCGCAAAACCGGCTGTAACACCCGATTTGTCGCGGAAGCGCTGGCGAAGTTTGCCGGTATTCACCCGCGTGACGTCAGCTTTGCCGGCATGAAAGATCGCCATGCGGTCACCGAGCAGTGGATTTGCCTGCGCATTCCCGGCAAAGAGACGCCAGATTTTTCTGCTTTTCAGCTGCCAGGCTGCGAGGTACTGGAAAGTGCCCGTCATCGACGTAAACTGCGTACGGGAGCGTTGCAGGGCAATGCCTTTACCCTTATTTTGCGTCAGATTTCCGATCGTGATGCGGTTGAGCAGCGCTTGCAGCAGATTGCCGCCGCCGGTGTGCCAAACTATTTTGGCGTGCAGCGTTTTGGGCATGATGGCAATAACCTGCTGATGGCGCGCCGCTGGGCAGCCAACGAGATCCGGGTGAAGGAGCGTAACAAGCGCAGCTTCCTGTTTTCTGCCGCCCGCAGTGCGATGTTCAACCAGGTGGCGAGCGACCGGTTAGCGCAGCAGGGCTCGCTGACCACCGTGATGGCCGGCGATGCACTCCAGCTGACCGGACGGGGCAGCTGGTTCGTGGCGGAAGAGGCGGAACTGGAAACGTTGCAGGCGCGCGTCGATAACGACGAACTGCGCGTGACCGCACCGCTTCCCGGCAGCGGCGCCTGGGGAACCTTGCAGGATGCGCTGGACTTTGAGCAACGAAGCCTGGCGACTGAGACAGAATTGATTACACTGCTTGAGCGTGAGAAAGTCGATGCGGCCCGTCGTGCGGTGCTGGTGAAACCGCGCGATCTGCGCTGGGACTGGCAGGATGACGTGACCGTTGAGCTGACTTTCTGGCTGCCTGCGGGCAGTTTTGCCACCACGCTGGTGCGTGAAGTTCTTCTACAAGAAGGTGATGATGCGAATATTGCTGAGTAACGATGACGGTATTCATGCGCCCGGCATTCAGACGCTGGCTGCGGCCTTGCGTGAGTTTGCTGAGGTGCAGTTGGTGGCGCCTGACCGCAACCGCAGCGGCGCCTCCAATTCGCTGTCACTGGAAACGCCGTTACGCACCTTCACCTATCCCAACGGCGATATCGCGGTGCAAATGGGCACGCCAACAGACTGCGTCTATCTGGGTGTGAACTCGCTGATGCAGCCGAAGCCGGATATCGTGGTGTCCGGCATCAACGCCGGCCCGAACCTCGGGGATGATGTGATTTATTCCGGGACGGTAGCGGCGGCGATGGAAGGGCGTCATCTTGGACTGCCTGCGCTGGCGGTGTCGCTGGATGGGCATAAGCATTACGACACGGCAGCGGCGGTAACCTGTTCTATACTGCGTGCGTTGCTGCGCGAACCGTTACGCACCGGTCGCATTCTGAACATCAACGTGCCGGATGTGCCGTTGTCAGAAATCAAGGGCATTCGCGTCACCCGTTGTGGTAGCCGCCATCCCAGCGATCAGGTTATCCCGCAGCAGGATCCGCGCGGCAATATGATGTACTGGATTGGGCCGCCGGGACAAAAGCTGGATGCAGGCCCGGATACCGATTTTGCCGCAGTTGACCAGGGCTATGTGTCCGTCACCGCGCTGCACGTCGATTTAACCGCGCATGCCGCGCAGGATGTGGTGGCGTCGTGGTTGTCCAGCGTTGAGGTCAGTCGCGAATGGTGAGTCGCCGCATTGATACGCTACTGGCGCAGTTGCGCCAGCAGGGCATTGACGATGAACGGTTGCTGAAAGCGATTGAAGATGTACCGCGTGAGCGTTTTGTGGACGAGGCGTTTGAGCACAAGGCGTGGGAGAATATGGCGTTGCCGATTGGCTCCGGCCAGACCATTTCCCAGCCGTATATGGTGGCGAAAATGACCGCGCTGCTGGAGCTGACGCCAGAATCACGCGTGTTAGAAATTGGTACCGGATCGGGTTATCAGACTGCGATCCTGGCACACCTGGTCGAACACGTTTACTCCGTCGAGCGGATTAAGGGCTTGCAGTGGCAGGCCAAGCGACGGTTAAAACAGCTTGATTTACATAATGTTTCTACCCGGCACGGCGACGGCTGGCAGGGCTGGCCGTCTCGCGGGCCGTTTGATGCCATCATCGTCACCGCCGCGCCGCCAGAAATTCCTGTCGAGCTAATGTCGCAGTTGGACGAAGGCGGGATCCTGGTGTTGCCGGTGGGTGAAGAGCATCAGGAACTGAAGCGCATCCGCCGTAAGGGCGGTGAGTTTATCGTCGATATCGTTGAGCCAGTGCGTTTTGTGCCGCTGGTAAAAGGCGACTTAGCCTGACGGATCGTTAGCAATTGCACACATCTGTAAATGGCACCGGGTCTGTGATGTTGTTACTATCTGCTTAATTTCACTCTTTATTACTGTATGCGGGCCAGATGCGTCGCGGCAGTAGTCACAGTTTTGCCTTCAGGGGGATATAAATGAGCACGGGAAGCCCAATGTTTAAGTTGCGCCGGATTGCGGCCGTTTCACTTGTTGGTTTTTGGTTAGCTGGTTGTTCCAGCGATAACTCCACACAAGCCCCTATCAGTTCTGTCGGCAGTGGCGGCGGCTCTGGCGGTATGTTGAGCGGTGGCTCCAACGCCAGCAGCGGCAGCGGTAACAGCAACAGCGGAGTGCTCAGCAACGCCAATAGCGGCAATGGCGGCTACACCGCGCCACCGGCCTCTATTTCGGCCAACTCCTCCAATGTGGTGAGCGCGCCACAGAACATTTCCAGCAGCAATGCTGCACCACAAGAGAACGTGGTGACCGAGAATGGCCATATTGTCTACAACCGTTCTTATGGGAATATTCCTAAAGGTAGCTACGGCGGACAGACCTATACGGTGAAAAGGGGCGATACGCTGTTCTATATTGCCTGGATCACCGGCAATGATTTCCGTGATTTAGCCCAACGAAATAACGTTGCCGCGCCTTATGCGCTCAATGTTGGCCAGCAGTTGCAGGTTAGTAACGGCTCCGGTGGAACCTTAACCGGTGGTAATGCGGTGACCGCAGCGGATGCCTCTGCGGGCGGTGTCGCTGTCCAGCCTTCTGCGCCACAAAACCAGGGCGGGGCTGTTGCACACCAGCCTGTTATTACGTATTCTGAGGATTCAGGTAAACCAAGTGAAGGCAAAATGTTGCCATCATCCGGCACAACGACTGTTGCAACGACAACAGCGCCGGTTACCGCTCCGACCGTCAGTAGCACAACCAACAGCAGCACCCCAGTGGGAAGCTGGCGTTGGCCGACCGACGGTAAGATCATCGATAACTTCTCTGCTTCCGAAGGAGGCAATAAAGGTATTGATATCGCGGGCTCGCGAGGACAACCCGTCATTTCAACCGCCTCAGGGCGCGTTGTGTATGCCGGTAACGCCCTTCGCGGTTACGGTAACTTGATTATCATCAAACATAATGATGACTACCTGAGTGCATACGCCCATAACGACACTATGCTGGTCCGTGAACAACAAGAAGTTAAAGCGGGTCAAAAGATCGCCACCATGGGTAGTACCGGCACGAGTTCGGTCAGATTGCATTTTGAAATTCGTTACAAGGGGAAATCCGTAAACCCGCTGCGTTATTTACCGCAGCGATAGTCCGGCAGAACACCAACTGGTGCTTTGCTTTGGGATCACGGGTAGGAGCCGAAAATGAGCCAGAATACGCTGAAAGTTAAAGATCTAAATGAAGATGCGGAATTCGACGAAAACGGAGCTGAGGTTTTTGATGAGAAGGCTCTCGTCGGAAATGAACCTGCTGATAACGAAATAGCTGAAGATGAGCTGTTGTCACAAGGTGCTACGCAACGAGTATTGGACGCGACGCAGCTCTATCTGGGAGAGATTGGTTATTCTCCTCTGCTAACGGCTGAAGAAGAAGTTTTCTTCGCTCGTCGCGCATTACGTGGTGATGTTCCGTCTCGTCGCCGCATGATCGAAAGCAACCTGCGTTTGGTAGTGAAGATTGCCCGCCGTTACAGCAATCGTGGTCTGGCTTTGCTGGATCTGATTGAAGAAGGTAACCTGGGGTTAATCCGCGCGGTAGAGAAATTTGACCCTGAAAGAGGGTTCCGCTTCTCTACTTACGCTACCTGGTGGATTCGCCAGACGATTGAACGGGCTATCATGAACCAAACCCGTACCATTCGTTTGCCTATTCATATCGTTAAAGAGCTGAACGTCTATCTCCGCACCGCGCGTGAACTGACCCACAAGTTAGATCATGAGCCGAGTGCAGAAGAAATTGCCGAACAGCTTGATAAACCCGTTGAAGATGTCAGCCGTATGCTGCGCCTCAACGAACGCATTACATCAGTCGACACGCCACTAGGCGGTGATTCTGAGAAAGCGCTGCTGGATATCCTGGCCGACGAGAAAGACAACGGTCCGGAAGATACCACCCAGGACGATGACATGAAGCAGAGCATCGTCAAATGGCTGTTCGAACTGAACGCCAAGCAGCGTGAAGTGTTAGCGCGTCGTTTCGGCCTGTTAGGTTATGAAGCGGCCACGTTAGAAGATGTGGGTCGCGAAATTGGTCTGACCCGTGAACGTGTCCGTCAGATTCAGGTTGAAGGTCTGCGTCGTCTGCGTGAAATTCTGCAGGCTCAGGGTCTGAGTATCGAAGCCCTGTTCCGCGAATAATCGTGGGCACTTACCGATGTTAATGCGAAAAGCGGTGGCGAAAGCCACCGCTTTTTTATTGCCCGTCGTTTACTGACTCAACGCCTTCAGCACCTCGCTGGACCCGGCGACCGCCCCGAACACCCCTCCCTGCATTTTCACCATTTCAAGCGCCGCCGCATGATTTGCCGGATCGGTTGCGGCACAGCAATCGGCAACCAGTAAGCATTCAAACCCGCGATCGTTCGCTTCACGCATCGTAGTATGTACGCAAACATCGGTGGTGATGCCGGTGAGCAGCAGATTTCGGATCCCGCGCGTATGCAGGATCAGCTCCAGATCGGTGGCGTAAAACGATCCTTTCCCCGGCTTGTCGATCACCACTTCCCCAGCGGCCGGCTCCAGTTCGGGAATGATTTCCCAGCCGGGCTCACCGCGCACCAGTATTTTCCCGCACGGGCCGGGATCGCCGATCCCGGCGCCTTTTTGCCGCGATCGCCAGCGCTTATTGGCCGGCAGATCGGCCAGATCGGGCCGGTGTCCCTCGCGGGTATGAATGATAGTAAAGCCCTGCGCCCGCATCACCGCCAGCAGCGCGCTGATGGGTTTTACCGGCGCGCGGGTTAAGCCAATGTCGTAACCCATCTTATCGACATATCCGCCTGCTCCGCAGAAGTCCGTCTGCATATCAATAATCACTAATGCGGTGTCTTGCGGCGAAAGCTGGCCGTCATACGGCCAGTGGTAAGGTGCGGCCTGAATATAAAAATCCTGCATGCTGACTCTCCCCAGGCTTATGCCGTGGCCCATTTTTTCGCCGATCGTGACTGCACGATGCCGTAAGCCACCCCGCCGGCAACCATGCCAATCAGGGCTTCACCGGCATCCGGGAACCAGACGTGCGCGATGCTGGCGCAGACGGTGCCGAACGCCCAGCAGGCAAACGCGCTGGTGCGGTAAGTTGTTTCCGGGCGAGAACTGGCGATATGGCCCATAAACAGCAGGTCGACAATCATCACCGCGCCAATCGGCGGTACGGCGACACCCAACAGGCTCAGCCAGTTCAGGAAATAGCTCCACACGCCAATCACCGCCAGCAGTCCGCCAATCACACCGAGGATCACCGTCCACAGACGCATTTTGCTTTTAAACAGATGGCCATAACCGACCGCGCCGTTGTACAGGCAGTGGGTGCAGACCGAGCCGAGGTTGATAAAGACGAACAGCAGCGCCAGCATGTCCAGCACCGGATTGTGACCGGTAAGCAGATGCAGGAAATCGCCGCCGTTTTGTGCCGGATTGATGCCCGCACCGGCAGACACAATCACCACGCCCGAAAGCAGCGAAACAACGTTAGCCAGCGGGAACGCGGAGAAGGTGGCGACCACCGCCGATTTGCCGTTCTTTGACCAGCGGGTGAAGTCGGCGGTCATGGTGCCCGAATCCGCAAATCCGGCGATCACCATGGTCATCGCGATGCCCATGCTGATGCCGCTGGCGGAACCTTTATAGCTGCTGATCTGGCTGATGTCGGTGTGCTGGCCGACAAAGTACAGCGCCACCAGGCCGAGGATGACAAACATCGGCGCAGCAATCATGCCAATCACCGACAGCGCGCGCACGCCAAGGAAGGTGACGCCGGTATACAGCACCGTCGCCAGCACGATCACCCACGAGGTATTCCAGCCAAAGGTGGCGTTAACGATGGTGCCGGTCAGTCCGGTCTGGAAGGCGTACCAGCCAATCACCACGGTCGACAGAAACGCCGAGGTAATGATGTAGCCACGGCTGCCGAAGGTCTTGCGCGCCTGCATGGCAAAGTTCAGTCCGGTATTGCCCGCCAGATAGCTGAGCGCGCCGACATAGGCGAACAGCACCAGGTTGCCGGCCAGAATGGCGATAATTGAATGCCAGAAGCCGAGGTTGTACGCCATGATCCCGCCAAAAACAGCATTGGTCAGGATCATCGGGAAACCAAACCACACCGCAGAAACCGAACGGGTGGTATGGCGATGGGAAAGCGGTACGGCCGCGTTTTCAAACTCCTGCTCTAATCCTGACGTGCTCTCATGCGACTGCGATGATTTCTGGCTCATAGTGGTGTGATCCCCGGTAAATAGCAGTAGGCGTTAATCAGCGGGTCAGCATCGGCGGTAACCGATGTTGCCAGCCGCAAACTTTTTCAAATGCCGCACTGGCACGCAGCACCAGCGCATCGTCAAGGTGACGACCAACAATCTGTAAACCGACCGGCAACCCGTCGGCGGTAAAGCCAGCCGGCACAGAGGCGGCCGGTTGTCCGGTAAGGTTAATCGGAAAGACAAAGGCCAGCCATTCGGCAGGCGTCACGCTACGGCCATCTATCATCGCCGGGCTTTCGATATCGATTGGGAAGGGCGGTGTTGCCAGCGTCGGGGTCAGCAACAAATCGTAGCCCTGCATAAAGCGCCACATTTTGTTGACCACCTCTTTGCGCTTCATATTGGCATCGGTGAACATCTCGGCGGTCCAGTCGGTGTTCAGCATCGCCACCAGATGGGGTGACATGCGATCGCCATAGCTTTCCATCAGTTTGCGCATGCCGGTCAGATCGGTTTCCTGAGCGACCAGCGCAGCGAAGGTCTCTTTCGGATCGCTGAAGCCTGGATGGGCCTCGACCACAATGCAGCCCAACTCCCGCTCGAAGACCCTGACCGCTTTGGCCACCACCTCGCGGACCTGTTGGTCGACCGCGGCATAGCCCCAGTCAGCGCTGAAGGCAATGCGTAGCCCTTTCAGGCTGCCCTTGGGGGCGTTGAGCCAGTCAATGTCGCTGGTGGGGATCGAGTGGCGGTCGCGGGGATCGGGTCCGGCGATCACCGAAAGCATTAGCGCGGCATCCGCCACGGTGCGGGTCATCGGGCCAATATGCTCCAGCGATTCCCAGCTGGAGAGTCCGGGAAAGCGTTCATCGCGGCAGCCGGGATACAGCGGCACGCGGCCCATCGACGCTTTCATGCCAAACAGGCCGCTGTGGGCGGCGGGAATGCGCACGGAACCGCCGCCATCGCTCCCCAGCGCCAGCGGGCACATTCTTGCCGCCAGCGCCGCTGCCGAACCGGCACTGGAGCCGCCAGGGGTTAAGTCGGTATTCCACGGATTGCGGGTGGTTGGAAACACCGGGTTGTGGCCGGTGCCGCTGTAGCCAAACTCCGGCGCGTTGGTTTTGCCGAGGATGATGGCGCCGGCCGCCTTCAGGCGTTCAACGGTGATGTCGTCTTCATCGGGGATAAAGTTTTCGTAGATCCAGGAGCCGGACACCGTTTTGATCCCGGCGGTGCTGATCAGATCTTTAATCGCCACCGGCACGCCAGCCAATGGGCCGACCTTTTCGCCGCGCAGGATCTTCTGTTCGATCGCTTTGGCCTGCGCCATCGCCAGATCGGGCGTTGGCGTACAAAAGGCATGCAGCTCGGGCTCGAGAAGATCCATTCGAGCCAGCGAGGCGGTCACCACCTCAACCGGAGAAAGCGACTTGTCGCGGATGTGTGCCGCCAGCGTGATGGCGTCAAGATTCAAGATATCCTGTTGGTTCAACGGTGTCCCCTGTGCCCCTGAAGAGCTGATGATTGCTAGCTGGAGGATAGCAATGCATATTGCAGGCCAGATTTGTGATGGCACTAAAAATAAGCGTAAGACGCGGGTCTAACATCTTGTATACAGGCCGGTATTCGTGAGGGTTTGATGGGCGGGAGGTTTGCGTTAATAACACTAAGACGCTTCAGTGCAGAAGGAGAATCACTGCGGGAGTGCAGCCTGGCCGTAAAGTGGTGCAAAAAAAACGGCAGGCATTATGCCCACCGTTTGGTTCTGCATTTCAGACGGCAGCGGCCCGTGATGACCGTATGCCGTTCAGCAACGACGCTTAGAGCATCGTTTTCAGGCGATAGATCCAGTCCAGCGCCTGACGCGGCGTAAGGGAATCCGCATCCAGTGCTTCAAGCGCTTCCACAGCGGGAGAGGTTTCCTCAACCAGTAATGGCAACTGCGGGCCATCGGCTTTGCTACTGGCCGCGCTGCCGGACAGGGTTTCCAGCTCTTTCAGTTTCTGTCGCGCACGCTTGATCACCTCTTTCGGCACGCCCGCCAGCGCGGCAACGGCCAGGCCGTAACTTTTGCTCGCAGCACCCTCCTGCACGCTGTGCATAAAGGCGATGGTGTCGCCATGCTCAACGGCATCGAGGTGAACGTTGGCCACGCCTTCCATTTTTTCGGGCAGGGTGGTCAGCTCAAAGTAGTGGGTAGCAAACAGCGTCATCGCCTTGATGCGGTTCGCCAGGCTTTCCGCACAGGCCCAGGCCAGTGACAGGCCATCATAGGTTGAGGTGCCGCGCCCAATCTCATCCATCAGCACTAGGCTGTGTTCGGTCGCATTGTGCAGGATATTGGCGGTTTCGGTCATCTCCACCATAAAGGTCGAACGGCCGGACGCCAGGTCATCCGCAGCACCCACACGGGTAAAGATGCGGTCGATTGGACCAATCACCGCCTGCTCCGCCGGGACATAGCTGCCAATATAGGCCAGCAGCGTGATCAGCGCCGCCTGACGCATATAGGTACTTTTACCGCCCATATTGGGACCGGTGATCACCAGCATGCGGCGCTGCGGAGAGAGCGACAGCGGGTTAGCAATAAACGGCTCTTTCAGCACCTGCTCCACCACCGGATGACGCGCGCCGGTCAGCTTGATGCCGGGCTTGTCGGTCAGGGTTGGGCAGTTGTAATTCAGCGTCCACGCGCGTTCGGCCAGGTTGGACAGCACGTCCAGTTCCGCCAGTGCCGCGGCACTGAGCTGCAAGGCTTCCAGATGTGGCAGCAGCAGGTCGAACAGCTGCTCATACAGGCCTTTTTCCAGCGCCAGCGCCTTGCCTTTCGAGGTCAGAACTTTGTCTTCGTACTCTTTCAGCTCGGGAATGATATAGCGTTCAACGTTTTTCAGCGTCTGACGACGGACATAGTTGATCGGCACCCGATGGCTCTGCCCACGGCTGACCTGAATATAATAGCCATGCACGGCGTTGAAGCCGACCTTCAGCGTATCCAGCCCCAGTTTTTCCCGCTCACGGATTTCCAGCTTATCAAGGTAGTCGGTCGCGCCGTCGGCCAGCGCACGCCATTCATCCAGCTCGGCGTGGTAGCCGGGCGCAATCACGCCACCGTCGCGGATCAGCACCGGAGGTGACTCAATCACCGCCCGTTCCAGCAGATCGCGCAACTCATCAAACTGGCCCATTTGCGTGCGCAGCGTTTGCAGATGCGGCGTAGCGACCTCCGCCAGCAGCGCATCGAGCTGAGGCAGCTGCTGGAAGGCGTGGCGCATCCGGGCCAGATCGCGTGGACGGGCGGTACGCAGTGCCAGACGCGCAAGAATACGCTCTAGGTCGCCGACCTGACGCAGCAGAGGCGAGAGCTCCGCGGTAAAGTCCTGCAGTGCACCAATGCTCTGCTGACGGTTCTCTAAGGTTTTAATCTCCCGCACCGGCATATGCAGCCAGCGTTTCAGCATGCGGCTACCCATCGGCGTGACGGTTTTATCCAGCACCGCCGCCAGGGTGTTTTCAATGCCGCCGGCCAGGTTCTGGGTGATCTCCAGGTTACGGCGCGTTGCCGCATCCATAATGATGCCGTCCTGCTGCCGCTCCATAGTCAGAGAACGGATATGGGGCAGGGAAGTACGCTGGGTATCCTTAACGTATTGCAGCAGGCAGCCCGCCGCGCGCAGCGCATGGTGAGCCTGCTCGACGCCAAAGCCGCTCAGGTCGCGGGTGCCAAACTGCATGTTCAGCTGCTGACGCGCGGTATCGACTTCAAACTCCCACAATGGGCGACGACGCAAGCCACGGCGGTTTTCAATCAGCGACATGGCGGAGAAGTCTTCGGAATAGAGCAGTTCAGCAGGATTGGAGCGGGTCAGCTCGGCGGCCATGGTTTCCAGGTCCGTCGGCTCCGCCAGGCGGAAGCGGCCAGAGCTGATATCCAGCGTGGCGAAGCCGAAGCCGCGTGGGCTCTGCCAGATGGCGGCCAGCAGGTTATCCTGGCGCTCATGCAACAGCGCTTCATCACTGATGGTGCCCGGCGTCACGATGCGCACCACTTTGCGCTCTACGGGGCTTTTGCTCAGCGCCGGATCGCCAATCTGTTCGCAGATGGCCACCGATTCGCCCAGCTGCACCAGCTTCGCCAGGTAGTTCTCCACCGCATGATAAGGTACGCCCGCCATCGGGATCGGTTCACCGGCTGACGCCCCGCGTTTAGTCAGCGAGATTTCCAGCAGCTGCGAGGCGCGCTTCGCATCGTCATAGAACAGTTCGTAGAAATCCCCCATGCGGTAAAACAGCAGGATTTCCGGATGATCGGCCTTCAGACGCAGGTATTGCTGCATCATTGGGGTGTGGCCTGATAAATCCTTGTCAATCGACTCTTTCATAATCATTTTACTCATTTCAATTCTTTCAAGTACTTACGTGGACCTTAACACAGCCTTTACATCCACATAAACTCGTCAATTTGTCGCTCAACTGGTGCAGGGAGCCTGGCCGGTCAGTTTGACGAAAAAAACAGAGGTAATCCAGTGAAGAGTACCCTGCTCAGCGGGTTTCTCAGCGAAGGCAAAACGGCTGGCTCTGCTTCAAGTGAATAGCCATCCAATCGACCCGATTTTCCAAACATTCATTATGCAGGGCAAGTCGGCAAACTCCAGCTTCCGACAACGCTCGCAATAAAATAAATGCGAAATATGTCGTGATGGCTTTAACATTACTTGTGCGATATTTATTTTATTTGTTAATAAATTATATCTGCCTTAACAAAACGCCTCAATGCATACCTATATAACGGTGGTTATTTTCCGGAATATTTTTGAAGTATTGAATCTAATAATGTTAAAAGTATTTTAATGTGAGGGTGTGGAATAGGGGAATTTCCTTACTGACCAGTATGATAGGAGACTATAGACGAAATTCAGACTGGCCTGACTCGCTATTAGTTCTTTTTTATTTGGTTAAAGGCCGCTATTGACCGCAGAGAGGGTATTTTATAAAGTATATCTTTCTGGTGTTGGCATTTGTTATGGGTTATTTAAATAAAAACAAGGAAGAAATAATATCGGAAAGCCCGTTTAAAGTTAACCTAATCCTCTCATCGGAGACTCCTGATGCGTAGGGTAAATGCTTAACGCAGGTGTTTATTTTTTCGTGATTATAAGCGTGGTTAAAGCGCTAATCACGACCTTAGATAATCCTGACGCTAAAGAAAAAACCTTATCACAGCTCAAATAACGCAGGTTGAAAAATATTTTCATCAGAGTAATTATTTATGTAAATGCTCGCGATCAACATTCGTGTGTTTTTTATCAATGACTTGTGGTTGGTTAAGAAGTGCGTGAGATTTTCATGAGAGGAATGGGATATTCATGAGTTGTACGTTTTTATCGCACTCTTAAAATGAGTGTCAGCACCTTAACAATGCACGTAAAGATGCTTGATATCATTTTTCTAATTATTTAAGTTAAGCGAAAAACATCACGAGAGTCATAAATGAAAAAAATACTGATGTTGGCATTATTGATGGTGGGGGTTCCGGCATATGCTAATCAGCTGTTCCAGCCAGGCCCAATCTACGCGACGAATGAAGATGTCGGCAGCATGACGGATCATAATAAAGCGCAGTATATGGTTTCATACCGGATCAGTATCTTTAACCCGTTAGACAGTGCCGCGACGTTATCAAAGGGCTGTTTTGTTTTATTCAACCGTGCCGGTAAAGAAATTGTGGCCAGAGGCGTTGAGCTGAATTTACAACAAGAGTTTGCGCCGGGTGAGAGTAAAACGGGGACGGTCTATTTCTTCAGCGACAATGAAGCCATTTATACGCTGCCATTTGTGAAATGGATAGAAAGTAACAGTACCGAGAATGACCCAATGCCTGACGTTGTTTCAGACCTTAATGTTCGATAAATAATATTATTCATCTATCCGTGTGCGTAGTGACGGCGAGATAACACATACTTTCTTTAAAGAGTTAATTAACGGAGATTCCCAATGATTAATTGTATCGGGATGACAGGGAAATCCGTGATCACTTTAACAGGGAGTGTTTTTAATACCTCCCTATTTTGCCGGGAAAGATAATGAAATAAATTTTACATTGATAACATAGGAAATAATCATGAGTAAGCTTTGTACCAAAATCGCTGTAATAGCGGTGTCTTTAGGCCTCTCGGCCAGCGCGCTGGCGTCGGACGGGACAATCAATTTCAAAGGCGTCATTTCTGCTGCGGCCTGTACGGTCAGTAGCATTGCTGGCAGCTCCACCGCGTCGGGAACCGTCAACTTCGGTACCGTCAGTAGCACTTCGTTTGGTAAGGCTGGCAGTACCACCGGCGGCACGCCGTTCAGTATCGAACTGAAAGACTGTGCTGTTGCCTCCTCCCCCTCTATCACCTTTAACGGTGCGGCCGTCGCCACGACGGGCTATACGTCGCTCTTCTCCACTGATATTGCTGGACTGGGGATACGTATCAGCGACGCGGATAATCTTTCGACTGTCTATGCCCCCGGCGTCTCCTCTGAAAATACGGGATTTAACTCACTGAAAACGGGCGTAACCCAGGCTGTCGCTAATTTCAAAGCGTGGCTGGTGGATTATACCGGTAGTTCAGATTACACCGGAACGATTGATACCAATGTGACCTTTGTTATCGATTACGCCAATACCTAATATAAATATTGAGTGGAGGCATAATTAATTATGCTTCCGCTTTATATGGAGTCAATTCCCGATGAAACACACTAAACTTATTCTCGGAATAGCCTTGCTGCTGCCTTTAATTTGCCAGGCTGATGGATTAACGCTTGGTGCAACACGGCTGATTTATGAGGCTGGTAAGAAAGAAGCCAGTGTTCCTTTGCGCAATGGTCCCCGTCAGGCGCCGCAGCTGGTTCAGAACTGGGTCTCTAATTTCGACAGTCGTGATACTAATAATATTCCGTTTATTAATACGCCGCCGCTTTTTAAACTCCCCGCCGGTGGAGAAAGTCCGGTGCGGGTTGTCTATGTCGGATCGCCAACGGCGTTGCCGAAAGACCGTGAAAGCCTGTTTCTGTTAAACATCCGCACAATCCCCGCGGTGGAGAAAAAGCAAAATCCAACGCGCCTGACCATTGCCACCCAGAACATCATCAAACTTATCTACCGGCCGGAAGGATTAACCGCCCGTGGCGCGGCCGCCGCCGGAGAAAAACTGCAGATATCAGCCGGGTCTGGCCGCGTCATCATCAAAAATCCGACCCCTTACGTTGTCACCCTGACTCAGGTCACGGTTAACGGCAGCAAGATTGAAAATCCGGGCACCCTTCGACCTTTATCATCCCTTGAGATCGCGCTGCCGGCCTCTGCGCTGCGGACTTTTTCGTGGAGCACCATCAATGACTGGGGCGGCACAACCCCTTCCCGCACCGTCAATTTCTAAGACAATGTTCTGGAGATAATGATGCGTGGTGATGCTGAGCATTCAGGTCAAGGTTTTGTTGTCAGTCATCTGGCAGCAAATCGGGGAGCGGGACTGTTATTTGTCATCGTCTCGCTAATGGGGTTATCAACGGCCAGGGCGGAGCTTTATTTTAACGTGAACGCACTGAAACTGACGCCTGCGCAAAAAGCCGATACTGACCTTGAAACCCTGTCCCGGCCGGAAATTCAGATGCCAGGTGAATACACGGTGCAGGTTAGCGTTAACCGGGTAGAGCAGGGCGAATACACCCTGAAATTTATCGTCTGCGGAACCCGCTTATGCCCGGAGCTCACGCCGTCATTGTTGCAGAAGTTGGGCGTCAAGGTGGCTGCGTTCCCGGCACTGGTTTCTCTGCCTGCGGAAGCCACGCTCTCCGATCTTGCGGCGGCGATCCCCGATGCCGATACGCTTTTTGATTTTGAACGGCGGGTGCTGGAAATCACTCTGCCGCAGGCCGCGCTAAATCAGTCTGCGCGCGGCGATGTCCCCCCTGAACAGTGGGACGACGGATTGCCGATGTTTTTTGCTTCCTACAGTGCTTCCGGCTCAGAAACCCGCAATCAGTCGGCACTAAGCCAGAACCAAAGTTCTCAGTATCTGAACGTGCGCAGTGGCATCAACCTGGGACCCTGGCGTTTAAGAAACTACAGCACCTACAGCCGTACCAGTAACAACATCAGCCAGTGGAACAGTCTGCAAACGTCGGTGGAGCGTGACATCCGTCCGCTGCGTGCCCGCTTTGTCGCCGGTGAAACGGCTACCCCCGGTCTGGTGATGGACAGCTTCAGCTTCCGGGGGGCCTGGCTGGCCACCCAGGACGAAATGCTGGCGGACAGTCAGCGCGGCTATGCGCCGGAAATCCGCGGGATTGCGCTTTCTCATGCCACGGTTGAAGTGCGCCAGAACGGCAACCTGCTGTATCAGACCTTTGTGCCGCCAGGCGCCTTTGTGATCAACGATCTCTATCCGACATCCTCGTCCGGCGATCTTGAGATTACGGTGAAAGAAGAAGACGGTTCGTTGCGTAGCTACACGCAGTCATTCGCCTCGCCACCGATTTCGGTCCGTCGTGGCATGGTCAATTACTCGGTGACCGCCGGTGAATATGGCACGCGCAATAACAATGCCGAGAGCGCAGTAAATCAGCGTTTTGTGCAGGGCGAAATGCTGTATGGCGTGCTGAACAATACGACGGTGTATGGCGGCGGCCTGGTGGCCGAACATTATCGCGCCGGGACGCTCGGTGTCGGTCAGAGTCTGGGAATGTTTGGGGCGATTTCGCTGGATTTGACCCAGGCAGAAACCACCTTCAGCGACGGATCGTCCAAAACCGGGCAGTCCCTGCAAGCCAAATACAGTAAACGGTTTGACACCACCGGCACCTCCATGACCCTGGCCGGTTATCGCTATGGCACCGACGGATACTATGCATTTGATGAAGCGAGTGAGTATTTTAACAACAGCCGCCTGGCCTCGCGCTACACGCTGAAGAATAAGTCACAGATAACCCTGAATCAGAATGCCGGCGTGGCCGGATCGGTCTCGCTCAGCGCCTATCAATCCGAATACTGGAACCGGGCTAACTCACGTAATCGCTCCATCACCGGCAGCTGGAGTAAAAGTTTTTCCGGCGTCACCGTCAGCCTGAACCAAAGCCAGAGCCGGTTGTGGCGCACAGGTCGCACCGACAACAGCACCTCCGTTAACGTCAGCTTGCCAATCGGCAAATGGTTGTCGCCGACCTCCGACAGCAACATGCGGATGAGCAATAACTGGTCACAGTCAAACCGGGGAACGGGCAGCCTGTCGACCACGCTGTCAGGGACCTCACTTGAAAGCAATAACCTTTCCTGGTCAATGTCCCAGGCCCGCAGCAGTCAATCCGATGGCCGGGTGAAGAACAGTACCGCGCTGTCCGGCAGCCTGCAGGGGAGCAAGGCAACCGCCTCGTTGGGATATGCAAATTATTATGGTGAAAGCGAATCCGTTAACTGGGGAGTACGCGGCTCGGTTGTCGTCCACCCGTACGGCGTCACGCTTTCCCGGGAGTTATCGGAAGGCAGTTCCTGGGCACTGGTGCGGGCACCGGGTGGCAAAGATATCAAAATCAAAAACCGCAGCGGGCTGTCAACGGATTCGCGCGGGTATGCCATCGTCCCGTCACTGACACCCTATCGTGAAAATGAGGTCAGCCTGGACACCTCCACCTTAGAAGATGACGTCGATCTGAAGCAGTCAATCCAGCGTAAAACGCCATCGAGAGAATCGCTGGTGCTGGCTGAATATGAAACCAAAGTTGGGCTGCGGGTGTTCCTGACGCTGACAAGGGATGGACGGCCGCTGCCGCTGGCGAGTGTGGTCCGTGTGGACGACGTCAGCGGGATTACCGATGAAAAAGGGCGCGTTTATCTGGCAGGTGTGCCCGAAACAGCGCAGTTGCAGGTGTCTCTGGCCGGGGGCGAACAGCTCTGTACGGTGCCCTTCTCGGCGAAGGGGCGCAGCAAAAATAACGGCATTATTGTGGCTGACTTGCCGTGTGATGCGACCACCGAACGCGGAATTAACGGAAACTAAATGATGCTAAATAGTCTGAAAATCACACTGTGCCTGATAACGTTGATGGCCGCGCTTTTAACGTGCCAGTCTGCTTCTGCAGAAGACATGAACTGCACATCCGATACCGATGTCCATGTTCTTAATCTTGGCGATGTTGCGGTTGCCGAAAATTCGAGGGCCGGCGATATCCTGCATGTTGATACCAAAAACGTGAACGTCACCTGCAAATCATCGGGTAACTTTCAGCAGGTGTCTGAGGTCAGCCAAACCGCCTGGAGCAGTTCAGGTATGACGGTGTCGGTAGACGGCTTAACCTGCCCGGTGATTGATGAGGGGACCGCCATATCGGATTCCGGCCTCGGTATCGTCTGGACAAATTTCAATTCCGCTTCCGGTACATGGTCCTGTATGACTACAGCCTTTACCGGCACATCGGTTCGTCGGGGGCTTTTATCCAATGGTTCAACCACCCTGACCGACAAAATATATATTGTCAGAACGAATAAGGATCTTAAATACGGTGAAACCAACGCACTCTCGCAAACGGCTTACATTGATGAAGCCAATGCCGATCGCGTTGCTCGCGGCCATCTCTACAGCTTTACCTTTTCGGGCGTCATGACCGTTTCGGCGGGCGGCTGCACGGTTAGCAGCGTAACGGACGTCGAGATGGGGACATTATCATCAGCCAGCTTTACCCGTGCAGGCAGCACCGGTCCTAAGGTGCCTTTTGCCGTGAGCCTCACCGAGTGTAAGGGCGCAGCAACCCAGGCCCACTTTGACTTCACGCCGATCTATGGCTTTGCTAATCAAGACCGGGGCGTGATAGCGCTGAGTAACGATGAAAATTCAGCAACCGGCGTCGGCATTCAACTGTTGATGAACGGCAAGGAAATCGCCGGCTTCAATGATAATGTCGCCACCATCGCCGAGGGGGATAACCTGGTGAATTTCGAAGCGAAGTACTACCAGACGGCCGAAACCGTCACGCCTGGCAGCGCCGATTCGATGGTGATATTTAATGTTTATTATAATTGATTCGCTCTGAATCTGACGCTGCGGGCGCAGGCAAAGGAACAGGGTTGGTTTAATAATATTGGTTTTTACGGCGTTTATTGCCGTGTATTGAGGTTTACTTAAACCCCGAGGCAGAGTAAGTTTGAATAAATAATAGATTACGGCAGTAATCGACGTGAATTCTGGCTTCTTCAAACCCCCTGGGGAGTTATGCTCAATCTCATTGCACGACAACAGCTTAAAAATTTGCTCCCCGTTGGCATGGTGGCGACAAAATCCTGGCTGCTCGCTCAGGGAATTAACCTTCATTTTCTTGATAATGCGGTTAAGAGCAGGACACTACTGCCACTCACGCCGGGTGTCTATGCACGAGAAGAAAAGCCGCAGCACTGGAAAGGCGTCGTTGCATCGCTTCAACGCATGCGCGACGAACCGGTCTGTGTCGGAGCATTTAGCGCACTGGAGATAGAAGGTTTGGTGCATTATCAAGCCAGAGGAAGCACACCCCACATTCACCTGTTCTCTGCGTCCCCGTTACCTGCCTGGTTACACAAAATTGACATTGATGCCAAATTCGAATGGCGTGGAGTACAACGGCTCTGGCCTTCATCGGTGACAGAAAACCCAAAGTATTTTCGTGAAGATAGCTGGCGGGAGTCGCTGCCGACCTTATGCTATTCCGGGCCTGAAAAAGCTTTTCTTGAACTGCTGGCAGACGTACCTAAAAGCATTAGCGTTGAACATGCCGATCAACTTATGCAGGGCCTGACAACATTATCACCGCGTAAGTTAGATCTGCTGCTGCAAGCAAGTTCCAGTATCAAGGTGAAACGTCTTTTTCTGTGGTTGGCCAACCGACACCAGCATGCCTGGCTTAAATATCTGGATCCAGAACGATATGAGCTTGGTACGGGAAAGCGAGAAATCGCAAAGGGAGGGCGGCTGGACAAGACGTGGCAGATAACGGTACCCAGAGAGATGTAAATCGATATGGACAGGGAAAGCATTTACCATAAGCAGGTCCAGCTGTTACTTCAACTGATCCCCTTCATCGCCAGACATGACTGTTTTGCATTGAAAGGCGGCACCGCAATAAATCTGTTTGTACGCAATCTTCCTCGCTTATCCGTAGATATCGATTTGGTGTTTTTGCCCGTGCTGGAGCGCGAAGAATCGTTAATGCAGATAAAAATAGCATTGGACGCTATTGCGCAAGCGGCAACAAGTGCACTGCCGGAGTGTAAGGTGAGCAAGTCCTATGAAGATAAAAATGATGCTTTGCGGCTGTTGGTTGAGCGTGCAGGAATACTGATCAAAATTGAACTCTCACCGGTGTTGAGGGGAACCGTCTATCAGCCACATGTCCAGCCTGTCTGTGAAGCCGTTGAAGATGAGTTCGGCTTTGCAGAAATGTCCGTAGTCGCTTTCGCCGATCTTTATGCGGGCAAAATTTGCGCTGCGCTTGACCGCCAGCATCCCAGAGATTTGTTCGATGTTAAGTTCTTGCTGGATAACGAGGGAGTGACAGAGTCGCTACGCAAAGCCTTGCTGGTGTATATCATCAGCCATCCCCGGCCGATTACTGAATTACTTCAGCCACATTTTAAAGAGATATCCGGGCTTTACGCAGGTGAGTTTAGAAATATGGCAGAAGTAGATGTTACGTTAAATGAGCTTGAGGATGTGCGAAAAGATCTTGTCGAATGTATAAACAGGTCTCTTTCCCGGGCTGAACGTGATTTTTTGATATCGTTTAAAAAAGGCTCCCCGGACTGGCAATTGCTTGGATTGCCCGGGGTTGACCAGTTACCCGCCGTACGTTGGAAGCTGCATAACCTCGCCAACATGAACAAGGCTAAACATGCCGAAGCTTTGACTCTTCTCCGGCATGTTTTGCATCTTTAAGCATATTGAACCTATCGGTGCCCGACCGCTCCAGCTGAGGAGAAATCTTGCAGCTTAAAATCATCTGCATTGAAAGCCTTCCGTTCAGGAAGGCGTCAGTTGCTTACCAGCGCTGATGAACCCACGGGGCAATTTTGTTTTGATAAAGGGTTTTCAACGCCAGCATAGTGTCGTCGGACAGGTCGGCGAGAGCGCTTGCTTGCGCATTGGTTTCTGACTGGGCTTTATTTTTAGAGCCGGGAATGATCACCGAGACATTTTCATTCATCAGGATCCAACGCAGCGCGAATGTTGCCATGCTGGTGTCACCCGGCAGCAAGCGACGGATATCTTCCACGGCATCCAGCGCCACATCGTATGGCACGCCCGCAAAGGTCTCGCCTTTATCAAACTGCTCGCCATTACGGTTGAAGGTGCGGTGATCGTCGGCTGCGAACGCGGTGTCAGCGGTCATTTTGCCTGTCAGCACGCCGGACGCCAGCGGGACGCGGGCAATGATAGCGACATCCCGGCGTTTGGCCTCATGAAGCAGAAGCTCGGCAGGGCGCTGCCTGAAAATGTTGTAAATCAGCTGGATGGAAGACACATTCGGGTATTCAAGCGCCTTCAGGCCTTCTTCGACTTTTTCGACAGAAACCCCGTAGCTGCGAATTTTGCCGGAGTTAATCATTTCATCCATCACCGCGAAAACTTCAGGGGTGTAATAGATCTCGGTTGGAGGGCAGTGCAGCTGGACTAAATCCAGCGTCTCGGTTTGCAGGTTATCTCGGGAACGATCGACAAAGTCATTAAGATTTTTTTCGCTGTAGCCGGATGCCACATGCGGTGAAAGGCGACGCCCCAGTTTGGTCGCCACGAACGGGCGATCTCCTCCTCGTTCATTTAGCACCTCGGCGATGATTTTTTCGGAACGGCCATCACCGTAAACGTCAGCGGTGTCGATAAACGTCATCCCGGCATCCAGCGCCGCATTCAATGCACCTTTCGCATCTTCCATGCTGACTTCACCCCAGGTGCCGCCGATGGCCCAGGCGCCAAAACCGATTTCGGAAACACGCTGGCCCGTTTTACCAAGAATTCTGTTCTTCATGAAAACTTCCTTTTGAGGGTGCCGACAGCTTACGCACCGATTGTTCAAACTGAGTAGGGAACGTTTAACAGAGCTTAGCGTTTACGGGCCATGAGATCCCATGCTAAAAGATGCATGCTATTCATTGAATCAGTTAATGGTATTCATCATGAAAATGGAACGTGTTGATTTTGCCGATCTGCAGGCCTTCCTGGTGGTACTGCGCTGCCGAAGTTTCAAGCTTGCCGCCATCGAACTTGGCCTCTCTTCTTCCGCCATAAGCCATGCCATACGCCGGGTGGAAACCCGACTCGATGCACGGCTTTTAAACCGGACCAGTCGCTCGGTCTCACCCACGGCGCTTGGGCTGGAGGTAGCTGAGAAGCTCTCCGAGGGTTTTGATGTCATTTCGTCCGCGCTGGATACCGTCAACGCGCCTGGCCGCAGTCGTTTCGGCGTATTGCGGCTCAATGTTTTTGCCGATGCTGCCGCGCAGTTAATCGTGCCGGCGCTGAAGGCGTTTGCTGAACAGTGGCCAGACGTCAGGCTGACGGTGGTTGTCGAGGACAGGCCGGTCGATATTACCTCTGAAGGCTTTGATGCCGGCATGCGATACGGGCATCTGGTGCCCGAGGATATGGTTGCCGTCGCCTTGACCGATACGCAGCGTTGGATCGTGGTCGGCTCGCCGGAGTATGTGAAGCGTCATGGCGTGCCAACCACCCCGGCTGAATTATCAGAACATAACTGTCTGCAACTGCTTCTTGGCAATAACGCCAGTTTCCGCTGGGAGTTTGATGGGGCTGACGGTGTTTACAGCATGAGTGTGCCGGGTGCTATCACCTTGAAAGATACCTCAACCACTATCGCCGCCGCCATCGACGGGATTGGCCTCGCCTATGTGCTGGAGTCGCGGGTGGATGCTGAGCTTGCCAGCGGGTCGCTGATCAACGTGCTGCCGAGCCATGCATGTCAGGGTGAGCCGTTTCACATGTACTACAGCAGCCGTCGCTATGTTCATCCAGCCTTACGGGAGCTTATTAATATCATTCGCAGGAATAACGGATTACAGACGTTGCCCGATTTGCCGGATAAGGATCCGGCGAAGGAAAGCTGAGGGTTTTGACAGTCGCCGGCAGTGCTTGCTCACTCATGCCCGCTCTGCAACGCCCAGACGGCGGCTTCGACGCGGGACTTGAGCTTCATCTTTTTCAGCAGATGCTTAACGTGAACCTTGACCGTGCTTTCGGTGATCGACAGCTTGCGGGCGATGGCTTTATTGGTCATGCCCTGGCTGATCAGCTTGAGGATATCGCGCTCGCGGCGGGTGAGCTGTTCGATGTCCCGCTCGTCGGAAGGGCGGTTTTCCCGCAGGCTGGCAACCAGCACATTGGTCAGCGTTTCACTCA
Organism: Erwinia billingiae Eb661; assembly: GCF_000196615.1. NCBI lineage: Bacteria > Pseudomonadati > Pseudomonadota > Gammaproteobacteria > Enterobacterales > Erwiniaceae > Erwinia > Erwinia billingiae. Next base: position 3,901,154 of record NC_014306.1, on the reverse strand, counting down.
GCACCATTTGCCCGGCGGCGGCCTGATGCAGCGATTTCAGCAACTCTTCCGGCTCCATATCCTTTAGCAGATAGCCATCGGCACCGCGCTTCAACGCATTCACCACATCATCTTCATGATCTGACACGCTGAACACCACGATGCGGCCCGAAAGCTCGATGGTGCGCAATTGCACCAGCGTATCCAGCCCGTTCATGCCCGGCATATTTAAGTCCAGTAGGATTAGATCCGGATCCAGTTCCCCCGCCAGTTCGACGCCGAGCGTGCCGTTGCCCGCTTCGGCAACCACCTGCAACCGCTCGTCCAGCGCGATCAGCTGTTTCACCCCGTTGCGCAGCATCGGGTGATCGTCAATCAGTAATATGGTGGCGGCTTCTTCTTTCACGGTAGTGTCCTGTGGGTCAGTGCTGTTACAGGCCAGACTGGCCGGGCCTGGACGCTATTCTACGTATCCCGCGGATTATCCCTATACCACTTAATGGGTAACACCAAATTTCCAAATTCGTTCAGAAATTGATTATAGCGCAGGAGTGGTGTTTTAAAGCTGAGGATATACAGCAGGTTAATAAACTCCCCTTATCTACCTCTTTTGGAGTCTGGCGCTAAAAACGCGCAGTAACTACCTGCCGTCTGGTTGATTTGCATCAACCTGAATCAGCAGAGCGATCAGCAGGATGTGCGTTAAATCTTCCTGTCACTGAGAACACTATGTCGCTTACACCTTCTACTCCCTCAACCAAAGGCGGAACGGTCATTCAGGACTGGCAGCCTGAAAATGCCGAATTCTGGCAGCAATACGGCAAACGCATCGCCAGCCGTAACCTGTGGATTTCGGTGTTCTGCCTGCTGCTGGCGTTCTGCGTCTGGATGCTGTTCAGCGCCATTACCGTCAATCTGAACAAGGTGGGGTTTAACTTCACCACCGAACAACTGTTTTTGCTGACCGCTCTCCCGTCCGTGGCCTGCGCGTTACTGCGGGTGCCTTACTCGTTTGTGATCCCCATTTTTGGTGGCCGCCGCTGGACGG